>CAYHAR010000215.1:0-4861 GCA_964354595.1 uncultured Anaerolineae bacterium
CGCCAAAGCACGGTGGAGCGCGACCCGCTCATCGCCGAGCGAGCGCCGCTCGTGCGCGCGGCCATGCCCTACATCGCCCATCCGCAAATTCGCACGCGTGGCACGTTCGGCGGCTCCATCGCCCACGCCGACCCGTCGGCTGAACTGCCCGCCGTCACCGTTGCGCTGGGCGCGCGCTATCGCGTTCGCAACAAGGGCGGGGAGCGATGGATTGCCGCTGAGGAATTCTTTGTCAGCCTGTTCACCACGCTGCTGCAGCCCGATGAAATCATAGTCGAAGTCGCGCTGCCGCCCATGCCGCCGCGCAGCGGGTGGAGCTTTCAAGAAGTGGCTCGCCAGAGTGGCGCCTATGGGTTGGTCGGGGTTGCTGCGCGGGTGACATTGGACGATACGCCCTCTGGGCGGCGCTGCCGGCAAGCGCGAGTGGCGTTCTTGAGCGCAGGTGAAAGGCCCATGCTGGCTCAGCACGCGGCCAAGACGCTCGTCGGTCAAGCGCCCACGGCGGATGCTATCCGCGCCGCCGCCGAGGCCGCCGCAAAGGACGACGTTGACCCAAGCAGCGACATTCACGCTTCGGCGGACTATCGCCGTCACCTGGTCAAGGTATTGGCCGCTCGCGCGTTGACCGAAGCCTTCCAACGCGCGAATATCTAGTACCCAATACCTGAACTGAGGAGACTCACCATGACCAATCAATTCCCAATAACCGTCACCGTAAATGGCGTTCGGTATGAGAGAACTGTCGAGCCGCGTATGTTGCTGGTTGACTTTATCCGCCACGAGCTGAGCCTCACCGGCACGCACGTCGGCTGCGAGCATGGCGTGTGCGGCACGTGCACGGTCCTGTTCGATGGGCAGCCCGTTCGCTCTTGCCTGATGTTCGCTGTGCAGGCCAACGGCCACGAGATTCGCACCGTGGAAGGGCTGGGGACGATGGACAAGTTGCACCCGCTTCAAGAAGCGTTCCGGGAAGCACACGCTCTCCAATGTGGTTTCTGCACCCCTGGCTTTTTGATGACCCTGGCGCCGTTCCTGGAAGAAAACCCGAAACCTTCCGAAGGTGAAATCCGCCAAGCTCTTGCGGGGAACTTGTGCCGCTGCACTGGCTATCAGCACATCATTGACGCGGTCAAGTTGGCATCGGAAAAAGTGAAACGTGATGCGTGACAGAATACCCAATATCCAATACTCAACAAGCAGTACGCACCACGTATCAGGAGCAGAACTGTGATGACACACTATGTCGGTCAACGTATCACCCGCAACGAAGACCCGCGCTTGCTGACCGGGCAAGCCTTGTTTGTGGACGACGTAGACCTGCCTGGCATGTTGCACGCGGCGTTTCTGCGCAGCGATTACGCTCACGCGCGCATCAAGAGCATTGACGCAACGGCTGCTCGTAGCCGCCCAGGGGTAGTGGCCGTCTATACCGCCGAGGACATGGGCGCCTTTTGGAAGCCTGGGCCGCTGTTGGTGCCTGCGCCTCACTCGATCAAGGACCTGGTTTTCAACAAGCGCACCCAGATTCCGATGGCCCGCGCCGGGGATAAAGTGCGGCACGTGGGCGAGCCGATGGCCGTCGTCATCGCTGAAAGCCGCTACATCGCCGAAGACGCCCTGGCTGACATCGTGGTTGACCTGGAACCGCTCGATGCTGTAGTGGACTTGTTCCGCGCGCTAGAGCCGGACGCTCCGCTCATCCATGACGAACTGGGCACGAACCTGGCGTCGTACGTTCTCCAGGAAAAGGGCAATTATGAGCAAGCCCGCGCGCAGGCTGACGTGGTCATTAGTCGGCGGATTGTGATTGACCGGGGCGTGGCGGCTGCGCTAGAGAATCGCGGCTATGTGGTTCAATGGAATGCCAGGGAGCAAGAGTTGACGATGTGGGCCACTACGCAAGCGCCCATCGCGCTCCGCAACCTCGTGTCCGCCACGCTGGGGATTTCCGAAAACCAGATGCGCGTGATTGCACCCTTTGTCGGCGGCGGCTTTGGCCCCAAGATCATGCTGTGCCAGCCGGAAGAGGTGCTGCTAGGCTGGGCGACGATGAAGCTGAACCGGCCCATCAAATACATCGAAGATCGCCGGGAGAATTTCCTCGCCACGACCATGGAGCGCGGACAGATCCACGATGTCGAGATCGCTCTCACGCGCGATGGGCAGATCCTCGGTTTGAAGGACGTGTTCATTCACGATACCGGCGCGTATAACCCGTATGCCCTGACGGTACCGCTCAACACTCAGACCCACACGATGGGGCCTTACGAGATCCCCAACTTTCATACCGAGTTCAAAGTGGTGTTCACTAACAAGATGATCGTCACCCCCGTCCGGGGAGCGGGCCGGCCTCAAGGCGTGTTCGTCATGGAGCGGATGATGGACCTGGCCGCTCAAGAGCTGGGCATGAATCCGGTCGAAATCCGGCGCAAGAACATGATCCCAGCCGACGCCTTCCCGCACGAGCAAGGCATCATCGGCCAGGACTTTGCGCAGCTCATCTATGACAGCGGCGACTATCCGGCGACGCTGGAAAAAGCCAGGCAGATGATCGGCTATGATCAATTCGTCAAGGAAGAGCAGCCGCGCCTTCGCGCCGAGGGCAAGCATGTCGGTATCGGCGTCGCGTGCTTCACCGAAGGCACGGCTGTCGGGCCTTATGAAGGCGCGCGGGTCACGGTTGAATCCAGCGGCAAGGTAAGCCTGGTGACGGGCGTTGGCACGCAGGGACAAGGGCACTTTACTTCCTTCGCTCAAATCGTGGCCGATCAGTTGGGAGTGGACGTGCGCGACGTGCGCGTGGTCACGGGCGATACGGCCCAGTTCCACTGGGGCACCGGCACCTTTGCCAGCCGTGGAGCGACCGTCGCGGGCAACGCGGTCAACGCTGCCGCGGCGAGCGTCCGCGCCAAGATTCTGAAACATGCCAGCAAGGCCCTGGGCGCGCCGGAAAAAGAACTGGAAATCGTCAACGGCCAGGTGCGCGTGGCCGATATTCCCGAAAAATCCATCAGCTTGAGCGAGTTGGCACTCCGGGCCAACCCGATGCGCGGATCGGTTGAGCCGGGCACCGAGCCGGGCCTGGAATCCACCCAATACTTTGGACCCCAGTACGGAGCCACTGCCGCCGGAACCGTTGCCATGATCGTCGAAGTAGATACGGACACGCTGCTGGTGGAGGTCAAGCGTTTCGTCATCGCGCACGACTGCGGCACTGTGCTCAATCCGCTCATCGTGGACGGCCAGGTTCATGGTGGCGTGTCCATGGGCATCGGCCAATCCTTTTACGAACAACTCGTCTATGACGAGAACGGCCAACTGCTCAACGCATCCTTTGCCGATTATCTGTTGCCCAGGTCAACCGACATGCCGCACATCGAGATCGGCCATCTTTGCACACCCTCACCGCTCAACCCGATGGGCTCCAAGGGCGTCGGCGAAGCGGGTGCGATTCCAACCCCGGCCTGCTTTGTCCAGGCAGTGGAAAATGCGCTGGCCGATTACAAGCTGGAAATCCTAGAGACGCCACTCAGTCCCAATCGGCTGTTTGAACTAGTGCAGGCCGCCAATCCCTAATACCCAATACCAACACTCAATACCACCCAATGGAGACCATACCATGAAACTCGACGGCGAATACCTTTTCAACGGCCCCCGTGAAGAGGTCTGGAAACTGGTGCGTGACCCGGATGTGCTTGCCACTGCGCTGCCCGGCACTCAAAGCTTGAACAAAATCAGCGACACTGAGTTCGAGGGCGTCATGCACTTGAAAATCGGGCCGATGGCTGGTGACTTTACCGGCAAGCTGGTCGTGTCGGCAGAAGTCCCGCCCGAAAGCTGCACGCTGACGGTGGATGGCAAAGGCGCGGCCGGCTTTGCCAAAGGGGTCGGGCACGTGCAGTTGATCGAGCAGGCCGATGGCAAGACGCTCATAAAGTACACGGGCGATTTCCAGGTCGGCGGCAAGCTGGCCAGCACCGGCCAGCGGATGATTGATACGGTGAGTAAGAGCATGGTTCGGCAGGGGTTGGAGGCGCTGGACAAGGCGTTGCAGGCGCGCGTAGCGGCCCAAGCCGAGAACCGCCCTGTCGAATACAAGCCACCCACAGAGACCGAGTTTGCGGGGGCCGTCGCCAAGGATGTGGCCGGCGGGGTGTTATCCATCGCAGAAGTGCGGATGGTACTGTATATCGTGCCTGTGGTTGCCGTTCTCATCCTCCTCGCTCTGATCCTGTCCAGGTGCGGAGGCTGATCGCATGGTCTGCCCTGGCTGCATCGTCTTCTCAAGCGAGTCTCTGGCTGGGGGCTCTTGCGACAAGTTGAAAGGAGGTGCGCTCGGAATCTGAACCGGTGATGACGTTACTCCAAACTGGGGGCGATGTGTGCCCGCCGCCGCTCAAATTGTTCACCCATGTGAGGGAGGTAAGATTCAAATGGCTACCGTATCCACTCCAGCCCCGAAAGTGCTGGGCTATCTGCCGAATGACATTCCACCTATCGGCAAGATGATTCTCCTCGGCTTTCAGCATGTCATCACCATGTTCCCGGCCACAGTGTTGTGCGCCTTGCTCATGGGCTTTCATGTGAGCACCGTGCTGGCTATCACCGGCCTGGGAACCATTGTGGCTTTGGTCGGATCGAAACTGAGCATGGGGAAATACATTCCCCTTTACTATGGCTCCAGTTTCAGCTACATCGCCGCCGTGACGGCCATCACCAAGGCCACCTATGGCAACGTCGCCGACGACCGTCTCCTTTCGGTCGTACAGGCCGGCTTTATCGCCACCGGCGTGATCAACGTCATTGTCGGGTTGATCATTCGTCTTGCCGGCGGCAAAGAAGCGATTGACAAGATACTGCC
>CAYHAR010000215.1:4961-6189 GCA_964354595.1 uncultured Anaerolineae bacterium
TTTGGCGTCGGCATCATGGCCATCGCCACCATCCCCGAGTCAACGGCCCACTTGTATCAGATCAGCCTGTACGTGGATCACCTGGCTGAAGAGCAGAACCGCGAGAAGCCTGGGCTGAGCAAGTACATCGGCCTCAACCTGATGCTGGATGGACTCGATGACCTGATCAACGGCATCTTTGGCAGCACGGCCGGCACCAACTATGGCGAAAACAACTCGCTCATGGTCATCACCCGCAACTACTCTGGGCCGGTGCTGTTGACGGCGGGCGCCATCGCGATCCTGTTGGGCTTCTTTGGCCCGCTGGCCGACGTTGTGAAAAGTGTGCCTACTGCCGTCAGCGGCGGCCTGTCCATTTACCTGTTCGGCGTCATTGGCATGCAAGGTATCGCGCTGATGATGGCCGAGAAGGTAAACCTGTTTGATCCCAAGCAACTGGCTATCGGCGCCGTCATCTTGATCGTCGGCATCGGCGGGAACATTGGCTACCCGGGTGGGTTCATCCCCTTCCCGATTTTGCAGGGCCTCTTCCCGCAAGGCTTGCCGGCTATCGCTGCAGGCGCTGTAGCGGGCATCTTGCTCAACTTGATCTTCTTGGTCTTCAAGCCACCCGCGGAGCGCGCTGCGCCGGAAGCGATGCGTTAAGCTCTGTCAATCACAAGACTCCCGGTGTCTCACCGACGCCGGGAGTCTCATCTCCAATACCCAATACCTTCTAACAAAGGAGGTGCTCTATGCCCGCTGCAACGCACGCAGGGCAAGCTTTTCACACGCCAATGCCGGTTCTCCCTTCCTTTGATTACATCCGGCCAGCCACGCCGCAAGAAGTGACCCGGCTCTTGCGCAAAAGCGATGGCCGGGCGCGCCTGTTCATGGGCGGCACGGACGTGTTCGTGCGGATGCGCGATGGTTTCACACCCCTTAAGGGTGTCCTGGGGATCGCGCCTCGGGTTTTGATTGACGTGAAGCACCTGCCCGGCATGACGCAGATCGAGACAGGCTCGCGCAAGGGATTGATCGTCGGCGCGGCCGTGGACATGAACTCGCTGGCCGCTCACCCGGCGGTGGTGGAGCATTACCCGCTGCTGGCCGAGGCATTGCACGCGGTCGCGTCGTACCAGCTTCGCACGCGGGCGACGATGGGTGGCAACCTGTGCAACGGCTCGCCGGCTGCCGATACCGCCCCCGCCGCGCTCGTGCTGGAAGCAAACATGGTTTTGCATGGGCG
>CAYHAR010000216.1:0-6126 GCA_964354595.1 uncultured Anaerolineae bacterium
CCCTGGCCTGACGTGGGCATGTGCGTAAAGGCGGGCGATCGGTCAGAGGCTCGGCGCGGCCTTTAATCTGTTGACGAATTGACTCGCTTCATGGTATAATGACTGCACAGGCAAAACAGGGACCGGTGAGTTCAGCAGCGCACCTCTTGCGCCAAGTCACAGGCCCTGCAGCCATTCGCCTGCAAAGGAGGTGACTCGAGTCATTGTCGCCCTGTGATGCTGCCACGTTGCAGCCAACTGTTCTTTTTCCCCACCACAACCATTCTCTTTAGGAGGAGAACATGCACACCCGCAAATTTAACGCTGTTGCATTCCTGCTTTCTGCGCTGGTCCTGTTGTCCCTCGTTCTCAGCGCATGTGCGCCCGCGCCGGCCGCCCCGCAAGCCACCCAGGCCCCGGCGCAGCCGGCCGGCCCCAAGAAGGGCGGCACCGTCACGATGGCCGTCTGGCAAGAGCCAGAGCACCTCAACCCGGAATTGAGCACCATGACGGTGGTGGATCACGTCAGCTCGATGATTCTCGAGGGTTTGACGGCCGTCAATGAGAAAGGCGAGCGCTATCCGCTTCTCGCGACCGAGGTCCCGTCAACACAAAATGGCGGCGTCAGCGCGGATGGCAAAACGGTCACCTACAAACTCCGCAAAGCCAAGTGGCATGATGGGACTGACTTTACCTGCGAAGATCTCGTCTTTACCTGGAAAGTCATCATGACGCCGAACAATGGCGCATTGGACGCGGGCACGTTCAAAGACATTGACACCATCGAATGTCCGAATCCAAACACCGCGGTGCTAAAGTTCAAGAACTTTCGCGCAGACTGGATCCGTCTCTTTTCCGGCATCGGCGTGACGTTCCCCAAGAATGCCGGCAAACCGGAGGACTTTAAAACCTGGCCGTTTAACCGCAAGCCCACCGGCACGGGCGCGTTCAAAGTCACGGAATTTGTGACGGGCGACCACATCACGCTTGACCGCAACGACCAGTACTGGAACACGGGCAAGCCGTATCTCGACAAAATCGTCGTCCGCATCGTGCCTTCGTCCGAAGTCGCCATGCAGTTGATGAAGAGCGGCGAAGCCGATATCATGTGGAACAATACCGAAGCCGATCTCCCGACACTCGAAAAAATGTCGAATGTCAAGTTGTTCTCCGCGCCGCAACCGGGCGGAGAGCGCTTGATCCTGAATCTCACCAAGCCGGGCGATCCCTCGGACAACAAGACGCCGCACCCCATCCTCGGCGATCTCAAAGTGCGCCAGGCGATTGCGTACGGCATTGACAAACAGACGATCATTGACAAACTGCTGTACAGCAAGGCGCTTCCCGGCACCGGCGAGCTGAACGTTGATCCCTACAACTGCACGAATGTCAAGCCGTTCGCGTACGATGCCGCCAAAGCCAAGGCGTTGCTGGACGAAGCCGGCTGGAAGCCTGGTCCCGATGGCATCCGTGTCAAAGATGGACAAAAGCTCCGACTCAAGTACCAGACGACGACCGGCAACAAACTGCGCGAAGATTCGCAGGTGCTCGTCGTCGAAAACATGAAGGCGATCGGCATTGACTTTTACATCGAGAACCAGCCATCCGCCGTGTTGATCGGCTCGTGGGCGGCGAACAGCCCGCGCAAGAAGGGCAGTTTCGACATCATCATGTACACCACGAATGCCGCCATTGACCCGCACGGCCAGATGTACAACTATTTCGACAGCAAGTCCGTTCCTTCTCCGGATAACCAGGGCGGCGTGAACTATAGCCGCTGGAACGACCCGGAGACGGACAAGCTGGTCGAAGAAGCCGGTTCTATTCCCGACTGGCCCAAGCGCAAGGATCTCTACTGCCAGGCCGCGGCGCGCGTGGTCGAGGGCGCCAGCCACATCTATCTCTACCAGCGCCTCAACCTCCAGTCGTTCAACACCCGGGTCCAAGGATGGATTGCCACTCCTTGGGCCGGCCCCACCTGGAACGTTTGGGACTTGTGGGTCAAGTAGTCATGGCAAGTGCGCCACTGCCATGCGCCACCGTCAAGCCCTAGTCACTCGTCGGGCGGTCGCAAGACCGCCCGACCACTCGACTATTAGACGCCACGACTGGGAGACTAGATGACCAGGTACATCATCCGCCGTCTCATTCAAGCGGTGCCGGTGCTACTCGTTGTCAGCATCATCGTGTTCGTGCTGATCCAGATCGCGCCCAACAATCCGCTGGCAGCCTATCAGAACAACCCCAACATCACGCCCGAAGATTTGCTGCGCCTCGAACAAGAGTACGGCTTTAACGATCCGATCCATGTCAAGTACGCCAAGTGGCTGAGTCTGACGCTGCGCGGCAATTGGGGCGAATCGTTTGTCACGCACCGCCCGGTGATGACCGAGATTGCCGAACGTTTGCCCAACACGCTCTACCTGTCCGGGATTGCGTTTGTGCTTTCGCTGGTCATCGCGATCCCCATCGGCATGATCTCTGCGCTTCGCCAGTATACGTTGTTCGACCACGTCGTCACCACCATCGCGTTTATGGGACAGTCCATCCCGATCTTTTGGTTTGGTCTGCTTCTCATCATCATCTTTTCGGTGAACATGCAAAACCCGTTTGCCGGCACGTCAACATTTCCGCATCCGCCGCCGTTGCCCATGTTCCCGGGCGGCGGGATGACGACCCTGGGCGAATACCCGCCCGACCCGCTGGTAGATCGCCTTTGGCATCTTGTTCTGCCGGTCTCCATGCTCGCCGTTTTCCAGCTCGCGCAACACGTCCGCTACATGCGCGCCGGCATGCTCGACATTCTCAAGATGGATTACATTCGGACCGCGCACTCCAAAGGTCTGGCAGGACGCGTCGTCATCTACCGGCACGCGTTCAAGAACGCCGCAATTCCATTGGTCACGATCATCGCGCTCGATATCCCCAGCCTGTTCAACGGCGCGCTCTTTACCGAAACGATCTTTTCCTGGCCTGGAATGGGGCGACTGTTCTACAACAGCGCCGACCGCGGCGACTATACAGTGCTGATGGGCATCTTGATCATCAGCGCGGCGCTGATCATTTTCTTCAATCTGGTTGCCGACGTCGCGTATGCCTTTCTCGATCCAAGGATTCGATACGACTAATGGCACAAACGACCATCCCTCAAGATCGTACCGCTCTCTCCCAAGCCGCGCATCGCCAGGAGACGCTCTATTCGATTGCATGGCGGCATTTTTGCAAGCACAAGCCCGCACTCGCCGGGACATTCGTCTTGAGCCTGCTCATCTTGGGTGCGATTCTCATTCCCATTGTGACGAACTATGATCCCGGCAAAACGCACATTCTCGACAAGTACTTGGCCCCATCACTTGAGCATCCGATGGGAACGGATGGACTGGGGCGCGACATGTTCATTCGCGCAATGGATGGTGGACGCATCTCGTTGCTCATCGGCTTATCGGCGATGCTGCTGGCGATCACTATCGGCACGACCGTCGGCGCGATTGCCGGCTTTTACGGCGGGATGATTGACAACCTCCTGATGCGCTTCTGCGACATCATACTGACCATGCCCACGCTCTTTATCGCGATCGTGCTGATGCAGTTGCTTCGCGCGGGCGTGATTCCGTTCCTCAGCGCCGGCATCATGCCGATTGTCGTCGTCATTGCAATCACCTCGTGGATGCCTGCGGCGCGGTTGGTGCGCGCCTCGTACCTGTCGCTCAAGCAAAAAGAGTTTGTCGAAGCCGCGCACTGCTGCGGAGCGGGCAACTGGCGCATCATCGTGCGCCACATTCTGCCGAACGCGATGAGTCCCATCATCGTCGCCGCCACCTTGCGCGTCGGCGCGGCGATTATCACCGAAGCGGGTCTGAGTTTCCTTGGCATGGGCGTCCAGCCACCCACGCCGACCTGGGGCAATATGCTGCGTAATGCGCAATCCGAGATGGACTATGCGCCGTGGACGGCCATCTTTCCCGGCTTGTTTATCTTTCTCACCGTCATCTCATTCAATTACATCGGCGACGGTCTGCGCGACGCGCTTGACCCGCGCCATGTGGACTAGAAGCAGGCAAGCAGACAGGTAGACAAGGGACAATGGTCCACTCCTTGTCTACCTGTTTTCTTGTCTGCTTGTTTCCTTGCATGCTGCATAGGGAGATAGCATGGACTGGAGTCTCGTTCGCGATCAAGTCACGGCCATCCTGCGAGACTTGATCCGCTTTGACACGACTAATCCACCCGGCAATGAAACGCCGTGCGTCGAGTACATCGCGGCGACTTTGCGGCGCGATGGGATAGAGCCGGTTGTCCTGGAATCTGCGCCGGGGCGCGGCAATCTCGTCGCGCGCCTCGAGGGCGATGGCTCGCTGCCGCCCCTCCTGCTCATGGGACACGTGGACGTCGTCCCGGCCGAAGCCGACCAGTGGCAGAGGCCGCCGTTCTCCGGCGACTTGGTGGATGGCATCGTCTGGGGGCGCGGCGCAACCGACATGAAGCAAATGGTCGCGATGGAATTGACGACGATGCTCTTGCTCAAGCGCGAGGGGGTTGCGCTCAAGCGAGACGTGATCTTGATGGCGAACGCCGACGAAGAAACAGGCGGGCGAATGGGCGCAGGCTTTATCGCCAGTCGTCATCCCGACCTCATCCGCGCCGAGTATGCCATCAACGAAGGCGGCGCGACCTCGATCCAACTGGATGGCAAAACGTTTTTCGTATGCTCGACGGCAGAAAAAGGATCGGCACGCTTTACAGTGCGCGCGCGTGGGAGACCGGGCCATGCCTCGCAGCCGCACAAGGACAACGCGATCTTGCCCCTGTCAAAAGCGCTCGTCAGGCTGATCGAGACGCCGCTGCCGCTCCACGTGACCAGGACGGCCAAGTCACACATCGAGGCAATGGCGCGGGGCGTGAACCATGGACTGGGGAGCACGCTGCTCGAACTGCTCGATCCTGACACTCACGAGAGCGCCCTGGCCGCGCTGCCGCTGGCGGAGCCGGTCAAGCGCCGGCTGTCGGCCGCGCTCCACAACACGGCCACGCCGACCATGCTCCGGGCGGGCGCCAAGATCAATGTCATCCCGGCCGAGGCCGAGTGTCAAGTGGACTGTCGCATCCTGCCCGGCACGACGCTCGAGTCCCTGGAGCGAGAGGTGCGCGCGGTGGTCGGCAACGACGTAGAGATAGACTTTGCTCCCCTCCTGCCGGCTTTAGAGTCTGATCCGGACTCGCCGCTGTTCGAGACGATTCGCCAAGTGATCCCCGAACACGAAAAAGGGGCGAGCGTGGCGCCCGGCCTGATCACGGGTGGGACGGACGCCAAGCACGTGACCCGGTTGGGAACCAAAGTCCATGGGTTTGTGCCCATGCGTTACGAGGGTCCCAGCATGACCGGACTGGCGCACAGCCACGACGAGCGGGTCAGCGTGGCGAACCTGGAATTTGGCACACGGGTACTGTACGATGTGGTGAGGAGGTTTTGCGGATGATATCGAACGCCCCGGCCTTGAAGCAGCGCGCCATCGCGGCGATAGACGCGATGCGCGATGAGTGGATTCGCATCAGCGCGGCGATTCACGCCAAGCCTGAAACTGCCTTTCAAGAGTTCCAGTCTGCGGCGCTCTTGTGTGAGACTTTGGAATCGCATGGCTTTTCAGTCGAGCGCGGCGTAGGCGGGCTGGAGACGGCGTTTCGCGCCGAGGCGCACGGAAAGGGCCAAGGGCCAACCATCGCGCTCCTGGCCGAGTACGATGCGCTGCCCGAGCTGGGCCATGCGTGCGGGCATAACCTCATCGCCACGTCGGCCATCGCAGCCGGCATCGCCGTCCGCCAGGTGCTTGGCGAACTGCCGGGCTGCGTCCTGGTGATCGGCACACCTGCCGAAGAAGGCAGAGGCGGCAAGCTGCTCTTGCTCGAGCGCGGCGTGTTCCACGCTGTGGACGCGGCGATGATGGTTCACCCATCGGCCTGGACGATGGTGGCGCGCACGTCGCTTGCTTCCATGCGCCTGACCGTCGAGTTCACCGGCAAAGCCTCACACGCCGCCGCGGCGCCGGAAGACGGCATCAATGCGCTCGAGGCCGTGATTCTGACCTTTAATAACATCAACGCGCTGCGCCTGCACCTCAAGCCCGACGCGCGAGTGCACGGCATCATCAC
>CAYHAR010000217.1:0-6053 GCA_964354595.1 uncultured Anaerolineae bacterium
GAACTATTTGCACGGCCACAATCCGCGTCTGGTTTTGCTGGAAGCCAGCCAGGACTCGGATCACAACCTTGTCATTTTTCAGGACCCGCACACCGGCCTGTATGGCTGCAACGCGCATTCACGCTATCCACGCCTCGATGGTCGCGCCGCCGAGTATTCCACTATCCGCGCGATGGCCGAGTCGTATTATCCCTACTATTACAGCGACCGCACAAACAACGCGAACGATCTGACGTTGATCGGTCACTCTGACCCGTTCGATCTGGTGAGTAAATTCGGCGTGGCGTGGATGGCTTTTTCCGAGCCGCTCTGGGACATTTATTACACCTACGTTGACGACTCGATCACATTCCACTATCTATTTGATGACTCGAACGAGTCGCATTTATCAGTTGCTGCGCGCGCTCAAGGACAAGTGGATTCAATTCGATGCGGCGGGGCAACCGTTTGTCAGCGTGGAGAGTTTGCCGACCGAGGCGCAGTCGGTGTGGCACGCCTTTTGGCGCGTGTATGATTTGAGCTATCCTCGCGCGCGCGGCGAGGCGCGCGAGATCGAATTGCAGTTCATGCGCTTGACCGGCACGACGCAGATTGACTTGCAGGATAACGCGAGCGACCTGGTGTATTTCTTCGAGGCGGGCTATCGCATCGAGCAGTTGATGAAAAAGCAGGTCACGCTTCAAGCGTGACCTGCAAGAGCTGCCTCAATCAATCCGCAGCGGGCCGCGCGCGGTGCGCGCGCGCATCTTGTCGAGGTCGTCTGGCGGGACGTATTCGATCCACCAGGTGATGCCCGCTTCGGCGAGCGACTTGATGTAGGCGCGCTCTTCGTCCCAGTCGTCGCGCCGCGGACTGCCGCCTACCGAGATGTCATAGTACGCGGATGCGCCCCGCTGGCCCTCCACCAAAGCCTTGAGCGTCCGAACGTCCTCCGGCAGCATGTAATGCGTCTTGTTCTTGTAAAGGCACGAGCCGTCCCAACGCGCCGCGCGCTGAACTGGCCCTTGGAGCGGATACGCGCCGCCGATCCAGATCGGGATGCGCGGCGTTTGCACGGGTCGAGGCAGGAGCTTGACCTCTTTCACGTGATAAAACTCGCCATCGTAGCCGAACGGCTCGCCGCTCCACAGGCCCGCGATAATGTCGAGCGCCTCGTCGAGCATTTTGGCGCGCCGCCTGGCGTCCATCTCTTCGCCAAAGGCAGTGAAACCGACGTCGTTGATCGAGATGTTGTCACCCAGCCCCACGCCCAAAATCACGCGCCCGTTCGAGAGGTGATCGAGCGTCGTGGCTTCGCAAGCGACCTTCCACGGGCGGCGGCGAGCGAGGGGTGTGATCTGCGTGCCCAGGCGGACGCGCCGAGTCCGCATCGCCATCGCCGCAAGCAGCACCCACGGATCGAACGTGGGCACGTTTTGATCGCCCTGATAGACGATGTAATCTTCGACAAAGACGCCGTCCCAGCCGGAGGCTTCCGCCAGGGCGGCCAAGTCGGCCATCGTTTGCGGGTCAACCCCGCCGTTGGGAAGCGCGAGACCATAGCGCATGGGGAGTGCCCCTTTCTTTGATTGCCAGCCGCTTTAGGCTGATTTGCTCGATGAGCGCGCTCAGGCGGTCATCCGAAATATCACGCTGGCCGCAAGTCCACGCGGTCAATGATGCCCCTGAGCGGCGACGCGATGTGTGCCGTCGCACAGGGGTTTGATTTTGGAAAGCCCACAGGAGCACAGCGTGACCCGATTGCGCGTCTCGAACGGCTGCCCATCCGCTCGCTCGATCGGAATGTTGCCTGTCACCCACAGCGAGCCGGCAATGGGGCCATCCAATGTGATTTCGGTTGCCACGGCAATCTGCTGGGGCAGGTCAGGCTCGATATCGGCTCCGCCTTCTTCGAGGGAATAGGTGTATGAACCGGACGGGCAGCGCTCGACCATGGCCATGACCTGCGCTCGCACTTGGGTGTCGGCGGTTTCGGGAACCATCTTTTCGATGTTGGTCACCCGATTCCCGCAAAAGCCTGATTCCATGCACACAGAATAATCGCGTCTGACGACGATGTGGGCGCCGCCCGCAAAGGTCACCTGACGCTCCGCCGTCGGACGGGTATCGGCCGTTTCCGTGCCGTCAAAGTCAACGTCCAAGTGGGCCATATCGCAGAACGGCATCTCGCCGGACTGTCCGCAACGACAGAGGTCGTATGTTCCGCTCGTCTTGATCGTCCCTTCTTTTTTCCACGTCAGTGGCTCGCCACGTTCGGAAACGACCTGAGTCTTGCGCACCAAGGGAATATCGCCTTGAACCCGGTACGGGCCATTTGCCAGTACTAGAATCTTTTTCTCGACGTTGGTATCGTGGTCATTCGTCGTTGCCATGCGCTACCTCTCCCGTCACTCGTTGATCTCGATGAATAGTATACGATAGAATTGCCAGAGGCGAAAGCAAAAACCTGTCGGGTCCTTACGAACCTGACAGGTCTCTCTTTAGAACCTATCGAAAACTGGAGGTGCAGGCTTCAACTTGCGCGGACTCGAGTCCGCACTCGGGTTTTCGGATAAGCTCTTAGGCCGCAGCCTGGAGCGTAGATAGCTTTAGCTTGAATCGCTCTATCTCTTGCTGGATGGCCGCGCGCGCCGCGGTCGGATCAATCGCGTCCACCATGGCCGCTTCAGTGCTCAGTCGCTCGCACGCATTGGTCAGCCACTTTTTGTCGGCCGGCGTCAGGTGGGAGGTGCGGCTGCGCCCCAACAGATCGCGCACAGCTCGAGTCAGCGCGGCCGGCTGGGGCGCTTGCCAGCGGGCTTTGAGTTCAATCGCTCGCTGGCGATCGTCGTCGGGCAGCGGGCGAGCCGTGGAGCGCAACCCGGCCACGATGGCGGTCAGGCTGTTGATGACACGACGCAGCCCGAGCGTGTCGGCGCGTATAACCGGCACCGAGAGGATCGTGCCATCAGAAAGACGGATACCGTAATAGTCAGCCTGATCGCGCGCGGTCAGGCTTTCGATCACGCCGAATCCATACATGGGATGATAGACGCGGTCCCCCGGCTGGAGTAGATGGATGCTCATCGGCTGCCTCTTTCCTGAGGCGGGCACGGCGCACTGCTCAACAAAACATGGCGCACGGATGCTCCATGCAAAGCCAGACGTTGGTCGGGCTAACCCCGCCGCCGTCCGCCGCCAAAGCCGCCGCGACTGCCGCCGCGACTGCCGCCGCGACTGCCGCCGTAGCCGCCTCGACTGCCGCCGAAATCGCTGCGCGGCGCTTGCGGACGGGCTTCCGCCACGGTGATCGTCCGTTCGTCGAGGACTTTGCCGTTGATCTGGCTGATGGCTTTCTGAGCGGCTTCGTCGCTTGCCATTTCGACGAACGCAAAACCTTTGGCGCGGCCAGTGTCGCGGTCGGTGATGATGGACACGGCGCTCACCTCACCGGCGGCTGCAAACAACTCGCGCAGCGATGACTCGGTGACGCTATAGGGCAGGTTGCCGACGTACAATTTCTTACTCATGGAAAACTCCTTTTGCAGTTCCAGGCGTTTTCGCCTGGCTCATGGCGCGCCGGACAACGGGCAGAGCCTGCCGCTGCGATCAGCGCTGTGGGTAGAGGCTCCCTCACAGAGCCTTGACATTGACCGCCTTGGGGCCTTTGTCGCCAGATTCGACTTCAAATTCGACGCGCTGGCCTTCTTCGAGCGTGCGGTAGCCTTCGGCCTGGATGGCGGATTGGTGAACAAAGACATCTGCGCCGTCGTCGCGCGCAATAAAGCCATAGCCCTTGCTCGCGTTGAACCACTTGACCGTGCCGGTCGTTCGTTCGCTCATCGTTCGATTTTTCCTTTCTGATTGGTCTGTAGGTCGAAGCAGGGCAAAAAGAAAAACCCCCAGGAGGATAAGCCTGGGCGGTTTTGGAGTTGACCGATTCAGTTCGCTTACTTCGTCCTACCAGGCTATATTTTACCAGACATTGCGGCATCTGTCAAAGACCTCCGAGGCGCGAGACGCAAAGCCTCGGAGGCCCAACGTTGTTGTGTTAGAGTTGTAGAGGAAGCGCGGATAGAAGGTCAGTGGTCTGTGGTCAACTGCGGAGCGTGATCGGTCATGCGCTGGATGACGACCAACGTGAGGTCGTCTTCCAAAGCGTCCGACCCGACGAACTGCGTTACCCGCTCCAGGATGGCGTCCATCAGGCGTTCGCCGGGCTGGTGCGCAATGATGGCTTGCAGCCCTTCAAAGCCGAGCATCTGTTGCCGGGCATCGCGCGCTTCGATCACGCCGTCGGTATACAGCAAGATGGCTTGGTCGGGCTGTAAGACGTATGCAGAGTTGGAGCAGGGCAGGTCAGGCAGAGCGCCAAGTGGCAAACAACTCGAGCTGTCGAGATAGACGGGGTCGTAATGCTCGCCGCACAGCAATGGAGAAAGGTGCCCGGCGTTGACGAACGTCAATGTCCAGGCGCGCGTGTCCAGCACGTAATAGCCCAGGCTCACTGGCGTTTTGCCGCGCGTGTCGTCGTACATCACCCGGTTGACCGAGGCCAGCACAGCGGATGGATCGGGCTGGTTTTGGGCGTGAGCGCGCAATGCGCTGCGGACGGTCGCCATCAACAGCGCGGCGGGCACGCCCTTGCCGGTCACGTCGCCGATGACGATCCCCAGGTGGTTCTCGTCAATCGGGATGAAATCGAACAGGTCGCCGCCGGTTTCTTGCGCGGGCAGACAGCGTGCGGCGATGAACAGGCCAGGAATTTCCGGTGGCGCGGGCAGGAGACTTTGCTGGATGGCTCGGGCTACGGCCAGCTCCTGGCGCATTCGTTCCTGCTGCGCCACGGCCTCCACCAGGCGGGCGTTCTCGATGGCGATGGCGGCCTGAGCCGCAATCGTCGTGAGGATATCAACGTGCTCCTGAGTGAACACGTTGGGCGTGACATAGCTCTGCGCGGCGATCATGCCGATGACGCGCTCGCCCGAGAGCATGGGCACGCCCAGCCAGCATTGCGCCGCCTTGCCGACCGGCTCGATTCCCAACGCGCGGGCGCGCTCGACCACGTCATCGGCCAGCAACAGAGGCGCGCGGCTGCGAATGACGTGTTCCGTCAGCCCCTGGCCGCTCCGGCGCACGACGGGGGTCTGGTTCAATTGACCGTCCGTGGCGCTCAAGATGAACGTCACGTTGTCCGTCTCGGCCTGGTAAAGCGCGATGTAGAAATTGGTCGTGTCAATCGCCTTGCCGCTTTCGCGATAGATCGCCTCCATCAGGTGTGGAATATCCAACGTGGCGCTGATGGCGCGGCCAATCTCGTTGAGCGCGGAAAGCTGCGCCACCTGGCGCTGCAACTGCTCGGACATGCCGACGCGGCGGCGCAGCTCCAGGCTGACAAAGAGGATGGCGACGCCCAAAATGACCAGCGGCGCAAATCCGTGGCTTACATACAGCAGCGCAATCGGGATGCCGATGTGCAGGCCCAAAACCTCGATCGGCATGTCCTCGCGCTCGGATTCCAGTTCCGGGCCGAGCGGCAGGCCGCCCAAGAGCGTGCGCGAGTACATGATCAGCCGGTTGATGGCCTGGTAAGCCAAGATGAACACGGCGCACGCCGCGTAATCCTTCAGGGTCAGGTGTTCGATTGGCTGCCGCCCGCCCACCCATTGATACGCCCACGTGGCGGCGATGAGCATCAGCACGTACATCCCGTAATTGCCGATCATCTGGCTCGCCCGCTGCCAGCTCAGCCGGCTCAGGTTGATCGTCCCGGCCGTGACCGAGGCTGCAGCGACGATGGCGGCCGCCGTCGGCCCCAACACGATGGAGGCGGCGAAAAAGACGGCGTCCGACAAGGAGAGAAGAGAACTGCCGCCGCGGCGAATGACGAACAGGTTGGTGAGGATGCCCAGCGCGGCGAACAGGATGACGGCCAGCGGGTCGTGGATGGGGTGATACGGCCAGGCGGCGATCAGCGCGGCCAGCCCGGCCAGCGCCAGGGCCACGTTGGAGACGTGCATGCGAAGGATCGGGCGCGATGGGTTCATGGTGGAAATGATAGCCTGAAAGACGGG
>CAYHAR010000218.1:0-6035 GCA_964354595.1 uncultured Anaerolineae bacterium
CAATTTCCTTACCCGCCCCACAAGGGCACCACCTTGCGCAACTATTATCTCGTCGCAGGCATGGCCGCGCGTCACGAGGTTGACCTGCTGGCGTTTGTCGAGTCGGAGGACGAGTTGCGCCGCACGACGCCGCTTTCGACGTTGTGCCGCCGGATAGATGGCGTCCTGGTTCCGCGCCGGGGACTGGGCCGCCGCGCCGCCGATACGCTCCTTTCGCCCTGGCCGGATATGGGCTTGCGTCTCTGGTCGCCCGCGTTTGCCGCCAAGCTCCGCGCCTGGCTGGCCGATACGCATTACGACGTCGTCGAGGTCGAAGGCATCGAGCTGGCGCGTTACACGTTGCAGGACGCAGGACGCAAAGGGCAAGACGGAATACGCAATACGCAATACGTGTACGACGCCCACAACTGCGAGTATCTTTTGCAGCAGCGCACGTTCGAGACAGACGCCCGCATCCCGGCGCGGTGGATCGGCGCGGCGTACTCGTTCGTGCAATGGCGCAAGCTGCGCCGGTTCGAGGCCGCCACGTGCCGCGCCGCGGATCGCGTCATCGCCGTCTCGGATGCGGACGCGGACGCTTTGCGCCGCCTGGCGCCGGGGCTGGGGGTGACGGTTGCGCCGAATGGGGTTGACGTGGCGAGTTATGCGGCCCCCACCTCCCCACCCTCCGCTTGCGCGCCGTCCGGCGAAAGGAGTGGGAGGGCCGATTTGGTCTTTACGGCGACGATGGATTTTCGTCCGAACGTGGATGCGGTGTTGTGGTTCGCGCAAGAGGTGCTGCCGCTCATCCGGCAAGAGGAACCGAGCGCGCACTTTATGGTGGTGGGACGAAATCCGCACCGCCGGTTGAACGTGCTGCGCGGTCGGGCCGACGTGACGCTGACCGGGGCCGTGGACGACGTAAAGCCCTACATCGCCGGGGCGGCCGTCTACGTGGCGCCGCTGCGCGTGGGCGGCGGGACGCGCTTTAAAATCCTGGAGGCGGGCGCGATGAGCAAGGCGATGGTCAGCACGTCGCTAGGGTGCGAGGGGTTCCCGGTGGAAAACGGACGCGAGCTACTCATCGCCGATTCGCCGCGCGCATTCGCCGATGCGGTGGTGGCGCTCTTGCGTGATCCGGCTCGCTGCGCGGAGCTGGGCGCGGCCGCGCGCGTGTTCGTGCAAGACTATGATTGGAAGAACATTATCCCGAAAGTAGAGTCGGTCTATCGGTGATCCGTCCCCAGGACACCCTGAATGGGTGTGACCAGCGATCAGGGCGCGGAGAGGAATGTGTAAGAAGAGACAATCGCGCGCAGGGGCGATTCCACGAGGCCGGGGAAGAGACTGAGCATCAGCCCGATGAGTAGAGTGACGGCGACGAATACAATCATCAAGCGAGGCTCGCGCGTCTCTGGCTCTTGGGGAGGGGTATCATACGTCGGTGAGGGCGGCGCTTGAAGCAGGTAATCCGTCCCGCGCAGCACGCCGGCGGCCACGCTCAGCGTGACGCCGAGCATCGCCAGCGCATAGACCGGTTGCGTCGCGGCCATCAGCCGCACCTCGGCCCATCGCCCCAAAAAGCCGGCCAGCGGCGGAATGCCGGCCAGCGAAAATCCCCCCACGATCAAGGCGGCGGCCGTCCACGGCCTGCTCCAGGCCAGCCCGGCCAGTTTCTCAAAGCCGGTGGACCTCACGCGCTCGCGGGCCAGCGTGATGCCGAGCGCCAGAAGCGCCAGGCTCACGGGCCGCGCCAGAGCGGCGAACAAGACCGCCGTCAGCCCGGACGGAGTCCGAGTCCCCAGCGCGATGAGCGCGCAGCCGTAATCGGCCAGCACGCCATAAGCCAGGAGGGACGAAAAGTCGTAGCTGGAAAACGCCAACACGCCACCCAAGCCGGCCGTCAAGAAACCCAAGAGTTGCAGGATTTGAAAAATATCTTGCCGGGCCGAGAGCCACGGGTATTCCTGCAAAATGCTCAGCAGCAGGAACCACACCGCGCTATTGCACACCGTCAGCACAAAGACGGCCGCCACCGGCGGCGACTCGCACGCGGCCGGGCCGATCCAGATGTGAAATGGCACGACGCTGAGCAGCAACGCAAAACCGGCGAGCAGGAGCAGCATGACGTTGCGCGCCATTCCCACGTCGCCCGGGTTGAGCGCATACAGCTCCACCAGCCATCCGGCGACCAGGAACATGGGCAGCGAAAGCGTCATCATCACCAGGTAGCGCAGCGCGCCGCGCGTCCGGCCTGGGACCTGGCCTTGCATCAAGATGGCCGCTAGAGCGGCTGCCAGCGTCAACAGCAGCGAAGCGTAAAGAAAGGGACGGACGACCAGCGCCGCCGACAGCAGACTCAGGAGGGTCAGCCCCAGCGAAAAGAACGACGGCCCTGGACGCGCTCGCCATCCGATGAGGAACAATCCTCCCGCAACGAGGAACATGGCGGCCAACGCCGTGCGGCCCGCCCCGCCGAGCACCAACTGCCGCCCCATCAATTCGACCGGCTCGCCCAGCGCGATCGGTCGCCCGAACAGTCGCACGGTTCGATCCAGCGGCAGCCAGAGCATACCGGCGCCTAATGTCGTCGCCACGCCGGCGGCGACGAGCGCACGCAAAGCGTGGAAGGGGCGCAGCAGCGCGACCACTCCGGCGGCGACGAGCGGCAAGACAATCAGCGCAAACACGCCCGCGATCATGCGCTGCTCTCCTCGTCGGGCGCTGCTTGGGAGGTCGTCAGATAGGCGATCCCCAACGCGATCATGAAATTCACCAGGCCTAAAAATCCCACCACCGCCAGGCTTTGCTCCACGCTGCTATAAAACATCTCAAAGCCCGTGATCACCGTGAGCAGGCCGATGCCGCCCTTGAGCGGCTCGCGAGCCAGAGCGATGCCAAACACGCCCATCATCCACAGCGTAAATGCGCCGAACGTCACCTCCAACGGAACGTTGGGCAGCGGCATTCGCAGCGCGGCGGTGTAGGCCAACGCCAGCGCCATCAACGCGGCCAGGATGCGGAAGGGGACGCCCATCATCAGCGAGAGCAGCCACCAACTGGGCGGCTCTTCACCTTCCTCCAGGGGCAGCCGGCCCCAGCCCACTCGCCGCGCGGTGACGTACAGCGTCACGCAAATCATCGCGCCGGTCAGCGTCTTGATCAAGGCGATCTCGGGCCGGATGACGCGCGTGAGCAGCAGCCCGGCCAGGACGTATTGCGCCACCAGCGCCAGGACGGACGCGCGCCAATCGGGCAAGGCGATGAGCAGCCCGGCGGTGATGGCCAGCCCCAACAAGGCGGTGGTGGTCGGCACGATAGCCAATCGCGCCAGGATTTCGTTCAGCGTCGGCATAGCCGCTCCGTCAACTCATTGCCCCAATCCCCTTGAAGGGGACAATGGCCCGCGCAGGTAAAGCAGCACGAGCGCCAGAATCAAAAACATCCACAGGAATGCCCCATCGCCTTCCAATACGTCGGCCAGCCAAATTCCGGCGCGCGCCACGCCGCGCGTCAAATTGAGAACGAGCGAGTAAAGCCAATCCAGCCGAAGGACCTGGCCGGCCACAATCTCCCAACGATTCAGGCGCGGGCGCAATCGCTCGGCCATGCTGGCCACCGTCGCTCCGCCCGCCAGAGGCGCGGCCCATCCGACCCAGGCCATCGCGCTCAACCCGGTCATGGGGGCGGCGGCCAGCGAAGGAAGCAAGATCACCACGGGCGCAGCGGCCACGATCAGCGCAGCGATGTAGCCGATCCACGCCAGCTTGCCCGGAGGCAAGGCGGTCGGGTCCGGCGTCAACAGGCGGCGAAGCATCGCGCCGATCAAAAGAGCCTCTGCCAGGATGGCGAGAATGAAAATCCATATCGGCCCGGAGGTTGCGCCCTGGTAAAACGCAGCACGGCTGGCAAAGCCAATCGTCAGCGGGAGACCGGCCAGCGTCGCTACGCCGAGCGCGGCGGGAATGGCCCACAGCCATTGAACCACGCCGCGCGCAAAAGAGCGCCCGACAAAGAGCGCCGTCAGCCCCAGCAGCCAACTCGCCGAGCCGGCCGCGAATGCCACCGGCGTCTTGCCCGTGATGGCGGTGAGAATCAACATGCCTCCGAAGCCCAAGGCCAGGTGAGGCAGCGACTCGCGCGGGTCGGGTTGAATCCACGCCAGCACGCCGCCCATCAACGCTGTGACCAACGCAACGGCCGGCCACAGGTTGCCCTCCGGCAATCCCTGGATCACGGTCAGCCGCGCCCACAAGGCCAGCCCGGCCATGGCCGGGGTGAGGTAGATCAAGAGGGAGCGATCGGATTTGCCCACCAACTCGACCGGCTGCCAGATGTGCAGCGGGTATAGTCCCAATCGCAGCGCCGCCGCCAGCCCCATCAGGATGCGCGCCGTCGGAGGCAGGATCAGCAAATGCCAATACGGGCTGAGGTGATCTTGTTCGATCAGCGCGGCGACGACCCAGACGGACAGCGTGGCCAGGCCATTGACCCCCAAGGCCAACTGCGCGCGCCGCCCGCTGGTCGGGCCGCCGTGCGCGAGCAGGGTCAGGCAGAATAGGGCGTCGAGCATCCCCCAGCACAATGCCACAGTGAGGATATTGGCGGAAAAGATGCTGCCCAGTCCGACGGCCAGCATGGCTAACGTCAGTCCGCGCGCCGCGGGATGCTCTTGACCCGGGGTTGCCAGCCACACTAGCGCGACCGAAAACCCGGCCAGGAGCAGCGCCAGGCCCATCAGCCAGGCTGTGCCATCCACGCGCAAGCTGGCCGTCGAGCCAAACGCCGTCACAGGCCGCCAGTCCAGCGCGACCACGGTGGCCGGCAGCCGGGGCCTCAACCGCCACAGAGCGACCGTCGCCGCTCCGGTGGCAATCGCCCCGATCAGGCTGGGCCAGCGGAAACGCACGAGCGCGCCGAGTTCGACGAGAAATGCGCCGGCGAGCAAACACAGGATAGGAACAAGAGGGGAAATCTGCATGGTTTGTGGTTGGCGCTATTCTAGCACACAAGACACGAGGTCGCAAACAGTTGTCAGTGATCGGGTCAATTGGAATGACATTTGTCACCCCAGGCAGGTGACACCGCGCACTGTATCGCCGGGGGATTTATTGCTACAATTTTCACGAACCGCTATATGCGTATAAGTGCATAAATATATAAGAGAGTGTAGCATGACCCGACCACCCGCATCCGAAATCCTTGAGCTACACGCGCAAATCTGCCAGGCGTTGGCCGATCCCACTCGGATCATGTTGCTTTACACGCTGGTGGATGACGACAAGAATGTGGGCGAATTAGCGGAAGAACTCCGGCTGAGCCAGCCCAACGTTTCGCGTCACCTCAAGGTGTTGCGCGAGCGCGGCATGGTCAACGCGACACGCGATGGCGCGAACGTGATCTATTCGCTGGCCGACAAGCGCGTGATCAAGGCGCTTGACTTGATGCGCGAGGTGTTGGGCGATCAGCTCTCTCAACGCGCGCAGTTGGTCGAGGCGATGTGAGGTTGGAGGTCAGAGGTCAGATGAGACATAGATTGTTCAAACTGCTAACCCTCATCATATTGGGACTGGCTTTGCCCGTTGCGACGTGGCTGGCGATTCCGCAGCCGCAAGCCTCTGCGCAATGCGGCACCACGGCCAGCTCGTGCAAAACTTGCCACGAGACCCAGGGCAAGTATCCGGTCAAAACCAAAGGCGAGTGGCACACTCGGCACGCTTTTGGAGACTTTTGCACGTATTGTCACGGCGGCAACAGCCGGGCGGCAGATCAACCCGGCGCGCACACCGGCTTGGTCAAGCCTCTGGCGGATGTGAACGACACGTGCTCGGTGTGCCACATTGACGACTGCAACACGCGCGCCCAAAAGTACGCCAGCGCGTTGGGCGTGAGCGTGGGGCAGGACGGTGGAGGACAGTCTCCACTTTTGCCCGGGATATTTCCACGTCCCGCCGGGCCACCAGTCGCCAAAGAGCCGGCGGCTTTGACCGGCGCACGCGCGGTGAACTGGGGCAACGTCGTCCTGGCTGCGCTCGCCCTGGCGTTGACGTTTGGCG
>CAYHAR010000219.1:0-3543 GCA_964354595.1 uncultured Anaerolineae bacterium
AACTGACTCGAATGTACGACTTTACCGGCCAAACCATGGTCATCACGGGCGGGACCGGCATCCTGGGCGGCGAGATCGCCTGCGCGCTGGTGGGGTGCGGCGCGAACGTCGCCCTGTTGGATCGCAACCTCGACCCGGCGCAGGGGCTATTGGAGCGTCTCGGGCCGCTCGCGTGCCAGGTGGCGGTCGTCGGCGGCGACGTGTTGGACGTGAATAGCCTGCGTCAGGCCGCCGAGGTCATCCTCAGGCGATTCGGCAAGATTGACGCGCTCATCAACGCCGCGGGAGGCAACAAGCCGCAGGCGACCACCGCGCCCGACCGCTCCTTTTTTGATCTGCCGATTGACGCCCTGCGCTGGGTGTTTGACTTGAACATTCTGGGCACGATGCTTCCCAGCCAAGTCTTTGGCAAGCTCATGGCCGAAAAGGGCGAAGGCATCATTCTCAACATTTCGTCCATGAACGCTTTTCGACCGCTGACGCGCATCCCGGCGTATTCGGCGGCCAAAGCCGGCGTCAGCAATTTCACGCAATGGCTGGCGGTGCACATGGCGCAAGAGTACTCGCCGCGCATCCGCGTCAACGCCATCGCGCCCGGCTTTTTCTTGACAACGCAAAACAAGTTCTTGCTCACCGACGAAAAGACGGGCAAGCTGACGCCGCGCGGCCAAGCCATCATCACTCACACGCCGATGGCCCGTTTTGGCAGTCCCGACGACTTGTTCGGCGCGGTCTTGTGGCTGCTCTCGCCGGCTTCGGCGTTTGTCACCGGCATCATCGTGCCGATTGATGGCGGCTTTTCAGCCTTTAGTGGCGTGTGAGACATGGAAGGTAAGCTATGGTAATCGGAAAAGGCTTTACGGATCGTTATCTCACAGATAAAGAAGCGCGAGAGATCGTGCGCGAGGGACTGGCGACATTGCCCGTGGATGGCAAGCGCGTGCTCGTCATCATCCCGGATGGCACGCGCACGATGCCCATGCCGCTGATGTTTGACCTGTTCGAGGAACTGCTGTCGCCGCGCGCGGCGGCGATGGATTATCTCGTCGCGCTCGGCACGCATCAACCGATGACGGACACGCAGTTGAGCAAGCTGGTGGGTCGAAGAGTGGTGGACGGGCAAGCCGGACGCAGTCACATCTTTAACCATCAGTGGGACAATCCGGCCAATTTTGCGACGCTCGGCGTCATCCCGGCGAGCGACATTCGCCAAATCACCGACGGATTGATGGCGCAAGATGTGCCGGTCACGCTCAACAAGCTCATCCTCGACTATGATCAGCTCATCATCTGCGGGCCGGTCTTTCCGCACGAGGTGGTGGGCTTTTCCGGCGGGACGAAATACTTTTTCCCCGGCATCGGCGGGCCCGAGATCATCAACTTTACGCACTGGCTGGGGGCCGTCATCACCAACTACAAGATCATCGGCGCGGGCTATACGCCCGTGCGAGCCGTGATTGACCGGGCCGCCGCGTTCGTTGATCGCCCCACCGCTTGCTTGGGATTAGTGGTCACGCACGAGGGCCTGGCCGGATTGTACTTTGGCTCGCCGCAAGAAGCGTGGCAAGCGGCCTCGGCGCTTTCGGCGCAAAAGCACATCGTCTATGTGGAGCGGCCCTTCCGGCGTGTGCTGTCCGTCATGCCGGAGATGTACGACGATCTCTGGACGGCGGCCAAAGGGATGTACAAGATGGAGCCGGCCATCGCCGATGGCGGCGAGGTCGTCATCTATGCGCCGCACATTACCGAGGTCAGCTACACGCACGGCAAGACCATTGACGAGATCGGCTACCACTGCCGCGATTACTTTATAAAGCAGTGGGACAAGTTCAAAGGCTATCCGGGCGGCGTGCTGGCGCACTCGACGCACGTCAAGGGAATAGGCGCGTATGACGCGGCAACACGCCTGGAAGCGTCACGCATTCAAGTGACGCTGGCGACCCACATCCCGGAGGAACGCTGCCGCCGCATCAACCTGGGCTATCTCGATCCGGCGGCGATTGATCTGCGCGACTGGCAGGGCCGCGAACGCGAAGCGGAAGGCGTCCTCGTCGTGCCTCGCGCTGGAGAGATGTTGTACCGGGTCAAATCGGCAAATCAGCAGCTTGGAGTTAAAGCATGATGGCACATGTAGCTATGGAAGCCACATCAAGCGATTCCGCGACCGCGTCCGTACCTAAAGCCGTCGAGACGCCGGGTTCCTCAAGGCCCGGTTGCCTCACGTACCTCTTGTTCGCTGGGGCCACAGTGTGGATCGTTCTGGTGACCTTTACCACTCACGGCATCGCCTGGTTCGCCGACCAAATGATGTTGATCGAGGGCGTGCCGATGCCGTGGTTTGCCTGGCCGCTCATCTCGTGGGCGCACGGGCTGGCGCTGGCGCTGCCCGTCGTGCCACTCGTCATCTTTACCCGTGCGCCGCGCTTTCGGGCAACCTATCGCGTGTGGGGAGTGGCCATCGGTTATCTGTTTGTGCTGGGACTGGTACGAGCTGTTCCGAGCCTGTGGAATCAAGCAGCAGCACTCGCGCAGATTGTTCTCAGCCTCGTCTTGGTGGGCGGATTGCTGATCTTGGCCCGGCTGCGAGAGCGCAAGCTCGCATGGCAATGGGGCGCGTTGGCTCCGGCGTTGAGCCTCGCGCCACTGATCACCCTTCCCTCGTTGGCCTGGGGCGCGCTCGGCTCCCCACTCGACACCCTGCTCAACTTGCTGGCCGGGCTGAGTCTGGGCCTGTTTGCAGGAATATTGTTGGGCCTGCTCTTGTTCCAACCGCTGGCAGAGCACACATCTGGGTCAGGCTGGGACATTGCCTTTGGCGGATTGGCAGCCGGAGTCGCGCTCTTGATTCTCGGATCAGGCTTTGGTTTCAACGGCAGCCAACTGCTGTTAATGATCAGCCTGCCGCCGCTCGGTTTCGTCGTTGCAGGGGCTAGCCGCTTTGCCGGGTCGAGCGCCGACGCCCCGGATCGGTTCCCCTCCGCTTCGCTTGGGGGATGTACGACCTGGTTGCCGATCGCGGCTCTTGTCGGTCTTGTCGCCGCCGCGCCGCTCATGTTCGTTGACCCGGAAGAGTTGACGTTGCTGCTGGGCGACAATGAGATTCTCTCTTGGGCGCTGCAAGCGGCGGGGCTATCGCTCGTGCTCGCCTGGATGGTCGGCCTTGTGCTGTGGGCGCTCCGCACCAGGATCAACGGACCACTGCGCTTGATCCTCTCGGTCAGTATGCTGATTGTGACGTGGCTGGGTGGTCTGCTGATTTACTTTTTCGTCGGGCAGCCAGGCTTTTACGGCGAGCAGTTGTTTGTCATTCTGCGCGACCAGGCCGATCTCAGCCAGGCCCCCTCCATTGCCGACCGGGACGAGCGTCTGCGCTACGTCTACACGATGCTGACCCGGCACGCCGATGAGACTCAGGCCGACCTGCGCGCCACGCTCAATCTCGCCCACGCCCAATATCGGCCATACTATCTCGTCAACGCAATTGAGGTGAACGGCGGGCCGATCCTGCGCGCTTACCTTTCGCGTCAGCCGGAAGTGGATCGC
>CAYHAR010000219.1:3643-6017 GCA_964354595.1 uncultured Anaerolineae bacterium
CAAGCCCAGCGACATCGGTGGGCATGGCACCCACACTCTCGGCTCGATTTTGGGGCGCGGCGGCATTGGCGTCGCGCCGGAGGCGGAATGGTTCGGCTGCGTCAATTTGGCGCGCAACCTGGGCAACCCGGCGCGGTATCTCGATTGCATGCAATTCATGCTCGCGCCGTACCCGCAGAGCGGCGACCCGTTCAAAGACGGCGACCCGACGCGCGCAGCGCACGTCATCAATAATTCGTGGGGCTGCCCACCGATTGAAGGATGCGATGCGAACGCGCTGGCCCCGGCAGTCAATGCATTGCGGGCCGCGGGCATTTTCGTCGTTGCCTCGGCCGGCAACGAAGGCCCTCGATGCGGCAGCGTGAGCGATCCGATTGCCATCTATGACGCCGCCTTCAGCGTCGGCGCGGTGGACCGATTCGGGAACATTGCTTCCTTCAGCAGTCGCGGGCCGGTGACGGTAGACGGCAGCGGGCGAATCAAACCGGACATCCTTGCGCCGGGAGTGGATGTTCTATCCTCTTTGCCCGGAAACGCCTACGGTCCGAACAGCGGCACTTCGATGGCCGGGCCGCACGTCGTCGGCGTGGTGGCGCTGATGTGGTCGGCTCAGCCCAAGTTGATCGGCGACATACACCGGACGGAGCAAATTCTGATCGAGACGGCGCGGCCCTACACCGGGCTGCAGGGCAAGTGCTCGAACGGAGGCAGACCGAATAACGACGCTGGCTACGGGAGTGTAGATGCTTACGCGGCGGTCAAGGCAGCCCTGGCAATCAAGTAGAGCATCTCGGAAAAAAAGAGGTTGTTGCGAATCCTATTTGCAAACTGACACATGAAAGGAAGGAACAGAGTATGAGTAACGCAAACATCGGCCTCATCGGCTTAGCTGTGATGGGCCAAAATCTGGCATTGAACATGGACGACCACGGCTTTACAGTGGCCGTCTACAACCGCACCGTGTCCAAAATGGACGAGTTCCTCGGCAAAAGCGCCCAGGGCACTCGGATCATCGGCGCGCATTCTGTCGAGGAGCTGGTCGGCTCGCTTGAGAAGCCTCGTCGCGTGATGCTCATGGTTCACGCCGGCCAGCCGGTGGACGACTTTATCGAGCAGTTCATTCCACGCCTAGAGCCGGGCGACATTATCATTGACGGCGGCAACTCGAACTATGCCGACACCATCCGCCGCACAGCTTACGTGGAATCCAAGGGCCTGCTCTACATCGGCACAGGCGTCTCGGGCGGCGAGGAAGGCGCGCGGCACGGCCCGTCCATCATGCCCGGCGGATCGCCGGCGGCCTGGCCGCACGTCAAGCCGATCTTTCAGGCCATCGCGGCCAAGGTCAAGCGCCCCGACGGCGGCGAGGATCCTTGCTGCGACTGGGTGGGCGAGAACGGCGCAGGCCACTATGTGAAGATGGTGCACAACGGCATCGAGTACGGCGACATGCAGCTCATCTGCGAAGCGTACCAACTGATGCGCGACGGGCTGGGCATGACCGCGCCGCAGATGCACAAAGTCTTTGCCAGGTGGAACAAGGGCAAGCTCGATTCGTACCTGATCGAGATTACGCGCGACATCCTGGGCTATAAAGGCGAAGATGGCAAGCCGCTGGTGGACAAGATTCTGGACACCGCCGAGCAAAAAGGCACCGGCAAGTGGACGGGCATCTCGGCGCTGGACATGGGCATCCCGCTGACGATGGTGGTGGAGGCGGTGCTGGCGCGCACGCTTTCGGCCTTGAAGGACGAACGCGTAGCCGCCTCCCAGGCGTTGGCCGGCCCCAAGTCCAAATTCAGTGGCGATCAAAAAGCGTTCATCAAGGACCTGGAAGAAGCCGTCTATGCGTCCAAGATCATGTCCTACACGCAGGGCTATATGTTGATGCGCGCCGCAGCCAAAGAGTACAAGTGGAATCTCAACTATGGCGGCATCGCGCTCATGTGGCGCGGCGGCTGCATTATCCGCTCTGCCTTCCTGGGCAAGATTAAGGAAGCCTTTGACGCGAATCCCGACCTCAGCAACTTGCTGCTCGACCCGTATTTCAAATCGCAGGTCGAAGCGGCACAGCCCGCGTGGCGGCGAGTGATCGCCAAGGCCGTCCGGCGAGGCATTCCAGCGCCGGCCATGTCCAGCGCGCTGGCGTTCTTTGACGGCTATCGCCGCGAACGGCTGCCCGCCAACCTGCTCCAGGCGCAGCGTGACTATTTCGGCGCGCACACATATCAGCGCGTGGACAGGCCGCGCGGCGAGTATTTCCACACCAACTGGACGGGCCACGGCGGCGATGTGACCTCGACAGTGTGGAAGAAAGGTCAGTAGAGAGATAGGGACGTTGCATGCAACGTCTCTACGGTCATCAAATCACAAG
>CAYHAR010000220.1:0-5933 GCA_964354595.1 uncultured Anaerolineae bacterium
GAGATACTGCGATTTCACCTCAACCTGTTTTGTTAGGCTTCTTGATGCTTGGCCCCCGGCATCCTTACGATCTCCACCAAGAGTTTGAGCGCGAGCTCGGCCGCGTGTGGCACGTAGGGCAAAGTCACCTCTACGCTTACCTCAAACAACTCGCCGAGTCCGGCCTGGCGACGGTCAAGACTGAAGCACAACCCAACCGCCCTTCTCGCAACGTCTATCACATTACCCCCGCCGGGCAAGCGGCATTTCTCAACTGGCTGCATCAACCGACCCAACACGTGCGTCACATCCGGCTCGAGTTTTTGGCCCGCCTCTACTTTTTTCATCGGCTCGCGTTGCCGGGCCTGGATCAACTTGTCGCCGATCAAAAAGCGCTTATCCAGTCGTACGTCGAGTCGTTGAGCCACGCCATCGCCGAAGCCGATGACGAGTATTGGCGACTGGTGCTGGAATTTCGTCAGAGCGAAATGGAAACCATCATTCGCTGGCTCGATCGTTGCCGGCAAATGAAATGAAGCAAAATCTTTCAAGGAGGTCACTCATGTTCTCGACACGTCTCGCTTTTTTGTCTCTCGCACTCGCGCTGATCTTGACGGCTTGCGCGGGGCCGGTTGCTCCTGCCCCCACTGCCCCTGCGGCCAGGCCCACAACTATCACGCTCACCGATGCGCTCGGGCGAACGGTCACACTTCCTCGCGCGCCGCAGCGGATCGCGTTGGCCGGTCGAGCGGTGACACTGGTGACGGATGCGGTGTATCTTTACCCGGCCGCGCCGGCTCGCGTGGTGACGTTGGGCAAGAACACGCAAGGCAAGGATTTTGTCCCTGTCATGGATCCGAACCACGAAGGCAAGCTCAAGCTGGAAACGCAGGTCGGGCCGGAGCAGGTGGCGGCGGCCAAGCCGGATGTGGTGCTGCTCAAAAGCTATATGGCCGACACACTCGGCAAGCCGTTAGAGAGTCTGGGCATCCCGGTGGTCTATGTTGATTTTGAGACGCCGGAGCAATACCAGCGCGACCTGGCTACGCTGGGTCAAATCTTTGACGATCCGGCCCGCGCCAAACAGGTGAGTGCGTTTTACCAGGAACGTGTGGATCGCGTGACCAAGGCGCTGGCGGGATTGAGCGACGACGACAAGCCGCGCGTGTTGTTGCTCTACTACAATGACAAGGATGGGCAAATCGCATTCAACGTGCCGCCGATGGAATGGATCCAGACCTGGATGGTGCAGACGGCTGGCGGTCGTCCGGTCTGGAAGGACGCCAAGCTCGGGTCGGGCTGGACCAAAGTCAACCTGGAGCAAATCGCAGCCTGGGACGCCGACCAGATTTACATCATCGCGTACACCGGCAACGTGAGCGATGTGGTCAAACGCTTAAAGGCCGATCCGCAGTGGCAGGCGTTGCGGGCTGTGAAGCAAGGCCAGTTGTATGCCTTCCCCGCCGATTACTATAGCTGGGATCAATCCGACACGCGCTGGATTCTGGGCCTGATGTGGTTGGCCGGCAAGATACAACCTGATCGCTTTGCCGGCTCGAACATTCAGCAAGAGGCTCGGACGTTTTACAAAGAAATGTACAACCTGGACGACGCGGCCTTTCAAAAGTATATTCAGCCGAACCTCGCAGGCGACTTGCCTTGAATCGAAAAGCCACTTGGATCGCTCGCTCGGCGCGCGACACCGGGCATCCACTGATATGGATGGCAGGATTGTTGGTCCTCGTGTTTGCGCTGTCGCTGCTCGTGGGACGTTACCCAGGGCCGCTGCTCCTTTCGCCGGAGCGATTCGCCCATGACGAGTTGGCACAGCGATTGGTGCTCAACCTGCGCCTGCCGCGCCTGCTCACGGCTGTGATGTTGGGCATGTCCCTTTCCGCTGCTGGGGCTGTTTTTCAAATGATCTTTGGCAACCCGCTGGTGGAGCCGGGTTTTTTGGGCGTGTCGCAAGGCGCGGCATTTGGCGCTGCATTGAGCATCGTCTGTCTGAGCAGCGCGGCCTGGCTGGTGCAGGGTTCGGCCGCACTGTTTGCCTTCCTGGGTTTGGCGCTTTCCTACCTCTTGGCGCGTCGAGCGCGCTTTGGCGGCTGGGTGCTGCGCTTGGTGTTAGCGGGCATCGCGGTCTCGGCGCTGTTTTCCGCCGGGGTCGGCGTGCTCAAGTACATTGCCGACCCGCTGCGCCAGTTGCCCGAGATCACGTTCTGGCTGTTGGGCGGGTTGTGGAGCATCACCTGGGCGCAGGTGCGCTCCGTCGCACCGGTTGTCCTGATCAGCCTGTATGTGATGTACCGGATGCGCTGGCGATTGAACCTGCTCTCATTGGACGACACGACCGCGTTTTCGCTCGGCATTGCGCCGGGGCGCGAGCGCACGTTGGCGCTGACGGCGGCCGTGGCCGCCACGGCCGCCATGGTCTCCGTCAGCGGGATGGTGGGCTGGATCGGCCTCATCGTGCCGCACATGGCCCGGCGGTTGTTCGGCGCGGACGCTCGCCGCGCCCTGCCTGCCGCGATGCTGATGGGCGGGCTGTTTGCCGTGTTGTGTGACGACGTGGCGCGCACGCTGCTGGCCGGCGAGATTCCCATCGGCATCTTGACCTCGCTTTTCGGCGCGCTGTTCTTTGTCGGCATGATGATGTCGCGCAACATTCGGGCGGAACGATGATGGCTCAACGCGCGCCTTTGCTGGCATTCGACCAGGTCAGTTTTGGGTATTCACCGCGTGTCAGAACGGTGCTGCGCTCGCTCTCGCTCGAGATCCAACCGGGCACGGTCACGGCGATCTTGGGGCCGAACGGCGCGGGCAAGACGACGCTGTTGCACCTGGCGCTCGGCTGGCTGGCGCCGCAAGGCGGCCAGGTGCGGCTGGAGGGCCGCCCGCTGGGCAGCTACTCGCGGCGCGATCTGGGCCAGTGGATGGCGCTCGTGCCGCAAAGCGAGCGCATCCCGTTCGACTACTCGATCCTAGAGTACGTCCTGCTGGGGCGTGCGCCGTATCTGGCTCCGCTCGACATGCCAGGCGCTCAAGATTGCCGCATCGGCGAGCAGGTCATCGAGCAAGTGGGGCTCGGACCCTTGAACGGGCGCGCGATCACGACGCTGAGCGGCGGCGAGCGGCAGTTGGCGCTGGTGGCGCGCGCGCTGGCTCAACAGCCGCGCCTCTTGTTGCTGGACGAGCCGACGTCGCATCTCGATCTTGCCAACAAGGCACGTTTGCTGAGGCTAATGCAAGAGCTGGCGTCGCACGGCGTGACGCTGCTGCTCACCACGCACGAACCCGACGTGGCGGCGGCGATTGCCACACACCTCGTGTTGATGCGCGACGGGCAGGTGTATCAGACCGGCCCGTTGCCCCAGGTGTTCACAGCGGAGCATTTGAGCGAGACGTATAACATACCCGTGAAGGTGACGCAAGTGGACGGGCAGCGAATCGCTGTGTGGACATGAGCCACGCGAGAAGGTACGCATGGAAAAGATAACCGATTGGAGTTCTCTGTGGCGGGAGCTGGTCGAGGTCAAATTGCGCACCCGGAAAAGAGATTTGGGCGCAGAGCCAGTGGGGGATGTCTGGTGCGCCAAGGCGCGCAAGTTCGATGAGGGCGTCAAACGCCGCTGGGCCAAGCCCGACTCGAGCCGTGTGTTCATCCTCTCGCAGCTTGACTCAGACTCGACGGTGCTGGACATTGGCGCCGGGACAGGTGCGTGGTCCACTTTGCTGGCACGCCGCGCCAGGCACGTCACAGCCGTCGAGCTGTCGCCGGCGATGATCGAGGTCATGCGCGAAAACCTGGCTAAAGAAGGCGTCCCAAATGTCGCCATCGTTCAAGGCACATGGCCGGATGTGCCAGTGGAGCCGCACGATTTTTCGCTGTGCTCTCACGCGATGTATGCTTGTCTCGATTTGACTGCCTTTGTTGCGCGGATGGTCGCCTGCACCCGGCGCACGTGCTTTCTGATCCTGCGCGCGCCAACGCTCGACGGCGTGCGGGCCGAAGCGGCGCAGCACATCTGGGGACACCCACTCGACAGTCCCAACTTTGCCGTCGCGTACAACATCCTGCTTCAGATGGGAATCTATGCGAATGTGCTGATGGAAGACACGGGGCTGTGGGAGCCTCGGACGAGCGCCAGTCTGCAAGATGCCCTGAGTGACATGCAGCGTCACTTGGGCCTGAGTGGGAACAGTGACCACGACGAATACTTGATGGAACTGCTGCGCCGCCGGTTAGTGTGGGACGCTTCGCGCGAGCAGTATGTCTGGCCGCGTGAGGTGCAATCGGCCTTAGTCTATTGGCAGGTCGGCGCACAACCGCCGGCTTGATGCAAGCACTCGTGCCAAAACACATCGCCATTTTGACCGGCCCGCTTGGCAGTGGCAAGACGACGGCCTGCCGTCAACTGGCCGACCTGGCTCGGCAACGCGGGTTGGATTGCGCGGGGATCGTGTGCCCGGCTCGCTTTGATGGGGCGGCAAAAGTCGGCATTGACTTGATCAATCTGCGAACGGGTGAATGTCGTCCGTTGGCTGAGGCAGACAATCAGCCGTCCGAACTGCGCACGACGCGATACCGGTTCGATGCAGACGTGATGGCATGGGGAGCGACCTGCCTGGACACGGCGTGTCCGTGCGATTTGCTGATCGTGGACGAAATCGGCCCGCTGGAATTGGAGCGAGGGCAGGGATGGGTGAATGCGCTGAATGTTCTGCGCGAGGGGCAATTTGGTCTGGCGGTCGTGGTGGTGCGGCCCGGCCTGGTAGATGCTTTTCGGGCGGCGGTTGGCGACGTGTCCTCGAGCTTGTTCACACTGCCGTTCAGTCAGTCGGATAACTGCCACCTCGATGACATTATATCGCTGATGAAATGCACCACCCAATACACCGAAGTCGGCTGTTCTCGTAACCAGAAAGACGAACGTTTCGTCGAATGATCTGCAAGCATCTCGAGTCTCAAGTACCGGAGACGGTCAGGCAATGTGGCTGATTGTTGATGTGCCCGTCGAGTTGCCATCATACGGCGCGTTATATCCGCAACTGACGACATGTGTCACCCAACGTCGTGTTCCCAATTTCCTCTCCGTAGATCATGCCCATTTGCGTCGACTAAAACAAACGCCGCTCTGACGTCGTCAGATCGGAGTTTCCCCTATACACACATTCGCCGTCGGTTAGTTTGGGGGCTTGAGCGTCAAAACCGATCAACCGGCTCAGGGTGGCGGATCGGGCTCTGCCCCGACGCCCTTTGCCACCTTCCTGGCTTCTATCGGCACCTGCGCCGGAATCTATGTGCTGGGCTTTTGCCAGCAGCGCGGCCTGCCCACGCAAGACATCAAAATCATTCAACGCATGCAGTCTAATCCGATGACAGGTTTGGTGGGCAAGATTTCACTTGACATCCAACTGCCGCCCGATTTCCCGGAAAAATACAAGGCGGCCGTCATCAAATCCGCCGAGCAGTGCGCGGTGAAAAAACATCTCGAGCATCCGCCCGTATTTGAAGTGACCACTTCGGCTCTAAGCGCGTAGGGGAACGACCATGAACGATGACTTGAACAGCATGACTGGCGAGCAACTGCAAGCGGCTCTAACCGCCACGCAGGAGGAACTCTCGGACATGGAAGACGAGCGCCGGTTCACGCTGGGTCAGACCGGTTTCACATTGGCGCGGCAGAGTTGAAGCGTATCAACGGGCATTTCGAGCGCGAAACCGCACGCCTCAACGAACACATGGCCGCTATCCGGGGTGCACTGCAAGCCGCTGTGCCAGCCTAGCGCCCTCATCAGCAAATCAAGCTGCGCCCCGCCATCATAGGCGAGGTTTTGTTTCTCAATGACCGACGGCTTGCAGCAGGCCACACGCCATCGAGTCCGAGACCACACACGCCGCACCTGGTCAAAAGTCATCTTGCTTCAAGCAGGAGACTGCAAATCACATTGGT
>CAYHAR010000221.1:0-1211 GCA_964354595.1 uncultured Anaerolineae bacterium
GCTCAAAACCATACTGCCGGATCAACGTCGGATCGTAACCGATGAGCAGCAAGCAAACCGGGCAGCCTCGGCCTTCGACGATAGAATTGGTCGCCAGCGTCGTCGAAAGAGCTACGAGCCCAATGTCGGCAGGCGACACGACGTGCCGATCAGCTAGGGGGGCGGCGCGCTCAAGCACCTCGCCCACCGCTTGCCCGATGCCGATGGACAGGTCGTGGTAACTGGTGAGTGCTTTGGCTTTCGCAAGCACCTGGCCGCTGGCGTAATCCACCAGCACCGCATCGGTGTAGGTGCCTCCCGTGTCAATGCCCAAAGTGATCGTCATGCGCCGTCAATCTCCCAAATGCCGCGATGCGCCGTCTTTTCGGATAGCGCGATCCAAAATCACCTCACGCGTCTCGCTGATTTCATCGAGCATCGCCTGGCTGGCCGCAGCCACGTCACGAGCGCGCAACGCTTCGACGATGTGCGCGTGAGTGAACTCTTGAGTCTTGCCCGCGCCGCGCAAGACCATAAAGCGAGCCCGCCGGTCGCGCAGACGCTCAAGCGCTTCCGCGACTTTTTCCCCGGCTTGCTGGATCGCAAGATTCGCCCGCAATGGCTGGAAGCCGGAGTCGCAACCTTGGGCCAACGGCTCAATGCCAGGGTCAAAGAGATTCTGGCGGGACATCAGCAAGCCGCTGGCTGCGGACAAGAAAAAGCAGAGATTCTGGCTAAAGCCGCTGCGCGCTAGCAGCCTGTCGGACAATCTGTGTAGCGTAGGGCCTTGTGCCCGTTGCCCACGAAGGGCTACGCTTCGCGTACCTCTCCGACCGCAGTACTGTGACCGCCGTGGCGGAGATAGGGTCGTCAAAGAGTAGTTTATTAGGTTCACGTGTCGTCTGTGGTCATGTGTAAGCCACCAGGCCGAATGCTGCTGGTCGGGACATGACTCGTGTAAATCCAGCTTCCTGCAATCGGCGCGCAGCGCCTTTGGAAACGATGCGCCCTGATTTGCTGTCCAAATCGCCTATGTAATGAAACAGTCGCCCGCCGGGCTTGAGCACGCGGAACAGTTGGCGATAGAATTCGCTCGAATACAAATCGCCGGCTAGGCTGAACATGGGCGGGTCGTGAATGATGCAGGTGAATGTGTTGTCCTCGAATTTCCGTATTTCTTCAAAGCTATCCCCGATCACCTGCGCGATCTTGGGATTGTCGAAAAGCGATTG
>CAYHAR010000221.1:1311-5891 GCA_964354595.1 uncultured Anaerolineae bacterium
GTGGGCATCAGGCTGTAAAGCTGGTTGGTGGCCTCGGAAAAGAATTGAATCTTGCGCGGCGTGTTGCTTTCGATCACAAAGCAGCCCCGCTCGGAATCTCGAATCGCTTCCCAGTTTCCCCAGGTCAACGACTGGCCGTCCGGGAGACGAACGCCATCAACCTCAAGGGCGACCTCGGCGGTGGTCAAATTCAAGTCGAGCGAGACTTGCGCCGAGGAGTGTCCTGCCTGGCGAGCGGCCAGCAGTCGCTCGGCCTGCACGCGCGACAAAACAATGCGCTTCATGGTCTTGGCTCGCTGGCGGCGTCCAACGCGGCGATTTCGCACTCGGTGAGCTTGCACGCTGCGCGCAGAGCGCCAATGTTTTCTCGAGCCTGTCGGGCGTTTTTCGCACCGGGGATGGGCACAGCCCCTTTGCGCATCACCCAACTCAGCGCCACCTGGGCGGGGCTGGCGCCGCCGTGAGCCGCGCCAATCTCTCTCATTAGAGCAATCAGCGGCTGGATGCGGGCGAGGAGCCGTCGGCTGTAGCGTGGGCCGCGAAAGATTCCCTGCGGCGGATTTTCGGGCGTGTACTTGCCGGTCAACACACCCATCGCCATGGGGCTGTATGCAATAAGCGTAACGCCCAACTCGCGGCAAGTTTGCATCAGACCGTTGCGTTCGGGATCGCGATGCAGCAGATTGTATTGCACCTGGTTGGACGCCAGCGGTATGCCATGCCGGGCCAAGACGGCATGAGCGCGCCGTGTTTGCTCTGCGCTATAGTTCGAGACGCCCACCGCGTGAACCAGACCGGCCTCGAATGCTTCAGCCAGCCCTTCCACCCACGTCTCGATGGGGAGTGGTGGAAACGGCCAGTGAATCTGGTACAAGTCCACCTGGGCAAGCCCCAGCCGGTCGAGGCTATGCCGCAAAGCGCGCAGCAGTTCGCTGCGCTGCAAGCGCCAGGGGAACGGCATGAACTTGGTGGCGACGATCACGGGCTGTTGGGCGGTTTTGATGAACTGTCCCAACAAGGTTTCCGATTGTCCTTTGCCGTAAGCCTCGGCGGTGTCGAACCAGTTGATTCCCGCGGCCAGGCTCGTTTCAAACGCGGCCCTCAGGTCCGCTTCGGTGTGAGTAAGGCCATAGCCCCAAGTGCGGCGGTCGCCCCAAGACCACGTGCCAATCCCCATTGGACTGATTTGCAACTCGCTGCGCCCCAGCGATACCATTGAATCGTACATTCACCTATCTCCCGACAAGATGTGGAAATGTATTATATCAAAAACTTCTCATTGCTGCTGTATGCGTTATTGGCGTTCTGGTGTAAAATCAAGCCTGATTCACGCGCGGGCGCATGGCCTGCGCGACGAGCGGAAAGAGGCGTCCCGATGAATAGGGGATTGCCACCCGAGAAAAGGAGGTTCGACGTATGCCAGGGTCAGTAAATTACGTCGTTGTGGTTAACCTGTTGCCGCAAGACGCGACCAAAGCCGAAAAGCTGTTTGTGTTGGATGCTGTACACGGGTCCAAGCAGACCATCCTGCAGAGCGCAGATGATGCCAAGCGGCTGGTCGGGCCGGGCAAGCCCGGCAGCAAGGTCGTGGTGTGGGACGCGGCAAGGTGGCCGGGCGATATTGTCGCGTACCTCGGCGTGTCCGTCGAGCTGAAATCGCTCAGCACCAAGCCGCCGGTTCCGCCGGTTCCGGTCGTGCCAAGATTGCAACGACCAACTTCGATGGGCGGCGTCCACATCTCGCACGGGTCCCGGAATGGATACCACGATTGGCTTGTAAACTGCAATCGGTCTGTCATGGTCAAGTCGTACAATGACTTTGGCGCTCTGATGGAAGCCAAGACCGTCAACCCGAGGACGATCACAGTGGTGCGGGTTAGACCGGAGCGGACTGACGAGGACACACCGCCCGAGAACTGGCAGTGGGACCTGTCTCGCACGCGCCAGATCGCCCGTGATTGGATGGCTGAATGCTATCTCATCCTGGATAGGAACGAAAGAAAGTGGTTTGACTTTGTGGAATTCATCAACGAGCCGGACCCGGCAGATGCACCTGCTATGGAACGTGCAGCAGCGTTTGTACAGTATTGCATGGAAGATGCTGAGGCGCACGGATACAAGACCGCCATCTGGGCCTGGACCGCCGGCCTTCCGCGAACTCCGAGAATCAAACCAGGAGAGTTTGCGCAGATGGAAGCAACCCTTGAAACACTAAAGTGGGCCGCCGAACATGGTCATGCTCTGGCCGTCCACGAAGGATCGGTTGATCCAGAGCGCAGGATGATCCGTCAGGCAGCGGATGATGGCACCGCTCTTCGCTATCGCCTCACGGCGCAGATGCTGCGCGAAAAGGGCTGGCCCATGCCGCACGTGGTCATCACCGAAGCCTACCAAGAGTCCGGCTACCGCAATCCGGATTGGACGGACTGGAAGTGGTATTTGTCCGAGCTGGCCAAGGATGACTATGTGCTGGGCTGCGCCTGGTTCACCCTGGGAGACTGGTCGTTTGGCGAAGATAACGTCAACATTCAAGGACAGTTGAACGGTTTTGCACAAGCGATCGCTAGTCTGCCAGAGATAGCGTAGCGTTAAAAGGCTGCCATGTCCCGATCAGAAATGTTCATCGTCGTCAATCCTGTCTCCGGCAGCGGCAAGACCGGCCAGCGTTGGGCCGGCATCGAGGAACGCCTGCGCATCGAAGGCGCGCTGTTCGAGGCCGAGTTCACACACGAGCCGGGCCACGCCACCACGCTGGCGCGTGATGCCGTCGCAGCCGGTTATCGAACGATTGTCTCAGTTGGCGGCGATGGCACGCTCAACGAAGTAGTCAACGGGCTGATCGGGAATGGCCGCGCCGACCCCGATGTGAAACTGGGCCTCGTGCCGGGCGGCACCGGCTCGGACTTTGGGCGAGGCCTCGGCCTGCCGCGCGATCCGCTTGAGGCGGCGCTGCGTTTGCTCAAGGCCGAGCCGCGCTGGCTCGACGTGGGGCAGATCACGTGCAAGCTGGGCGCGGGGACGAACACGCGCTACTTTATCAATGTGGCCGGGATCGGTTTTGATGGCGCGGTGAGTGACCGCGTGAATCGTTCGAGCAAGGCGCTGGGCGGGACGATTCCCTATCTTGCCAGCTTGCTCGTCACGCTTTTTTCCTACACCAATAAGCGTGTGCGTTGGACGCTCGACGGGCAGGCGCGCGACGAGGTGCTCAACTCGGTCATCGTCGCCAACGCACACTATTTTGGCGGCGGAATGCGCATCAGCCCCAATTCCAAAATGGATGATGGGCTGTTCCACGTCATCACGCTGGGCGATTGGGGCACGTTGGAATTTCTGGTGGCCGTGCCCCGCGTTTATGACGGCACGCATCTGACTCACCCGAAGGTGAAGGAATATACCGGGCGCGAGGTGACGGTGGAAGCAGATGGCCGGATGTTTATGCAGGCCGAAGGCGACTTGTTCGGCGAAGCGCCCGCCACGTTCAAGATTCTGCCGCACGCGTTGCAAGTGTTGATCTAAAACCCAAGGGATTCCCCCGAACCTTTGGGCGCTTAGACCGGCAGGGTGAACGCAATCGTCGTTCCCTGGCCGGTTTCGCTTTCAGCCCAGATGCGCCCGCCGTGCGCCTCGACGATACTGCGCGCAATCGCCAGCCCCAGCCCGCTTCCTTCCCCGCTACGCGGGTCGCGCGAGCGGCTCTTGTCCGCACGGTAAAAACGGTCAAAGATGTGCGGCAGGTCCTCGGCGGCGATGCCTGGGCCGTTGTCGCTCACGGTGGCGAGGATGGACTCGGGCTGTGCGTTCAGCCGGACATCCGCGCGCCCGTCTTGCGGTGTGTATCTCAGCGCGTTCCCCAAAAGATTCGTGAGCACCTGCGCGATGCGTTGACCGTCAGCGCGGATGCGGGGAAGCGATGAGGGCGCGTCCACCGAAAGCGTCACACGCCTATCCGCTGCTTTCGGCTCGAACGAGGCGACGACGCGCTTGACGAGTTCCGCCACATCCGTCGGTTGCCGATCGAGCGAAAGCTGTCCCCCTTCGGCCAGCGCCAATGTTCGCAAATCTTCCACCAGCCGCGCGAGCAATTGCGCCTGGTCGAGCGCGGGCTGAATGTGCTCGGCGTCGGGCGGATAGACGCCATCCAGCACAGCCTCCAAATTGCCCTGAATGACGCTGAGCGGCGTGCGAAGCTCGTGCGCAATGTCGGCGGTCATTTCACGCCGCAACTGTTCCTCGCGCTGCAAGTTGGATGCCATCGTGTTGAACGCCGTGCCCAGCTCGGCAATCTCGTCGCCAGTGCGAATCTGAACGCGCTGCGCCAGGTCGCCCTCCGCCACGGCGTGCGCGGCGCGGGTCAGCCGGTTGAGCGGCGCGGTGATGCCACGAAAGACGATGAATCCCAACAGCAGCGCCACGACTCCGGCGGCCAGTCCCGCCAGCAACACTGCGCGGTTGACGCGGTCTAAAAAATCTTGTTCCGGCGCGCCTATCATCCCGCCCATCATTCCGCCCGAGCCGCCACCGCCGGAGGCGATCAGCGTCCCCACGCGCTGGCCGCTCACCGTGATAGGCGCGCCGCG
>CAYHAR010000222.1:0-5878 GCA_964354595.1 uncultured Anaerolineae bacterium
GCTAGTCGCTTTTGCCACGAGGATGCAAACGCGTGATGAGGTCGCTCAACTCGCCAATGTCAACAGGTTTGATGAGCACCGCATCGGCCTTGTCACGGATTGTGTCGGCCAACACTGGATGCCCCGTAATGACGACCACGCGAGTCCCAGTCAGCCGCTGGTCAGCGCGAATTCGATGCAGGATGTCACTCCCGGACACGCGAGAAAGCAAGTTCAGGTCTAACAAAACCACAGCCGGCGCGACGGCCGTCAGCCGCACCAAGGCCGCTTCGCCGGTCCGAATGATCTCGGTTTCAAATCCGAGAGACTCTAATACGTGGCCATACAGTTCTGCTATCTCTTTGTCATCTTCAATGGCCAGCGCGCGAGGTTTTGCCATGACACACCCTCCTTATTCTCCACAAAACGGTAGTGGGCTAGGGTTCAGCACGGCCCAAGCCGCCTGACAACACGCGCACGAGCCGCATGGGGTTGGGGCAGGTCACCCCACATGAACCACGGCGCAAGGAAATTATAGACCCGTCACGTCGTTTGTCAACACGCCAAGTGCTCCGGCCCGCGCCCTCGCGAGCTGTGCGAATGCGATTTTGCTCCGGCGGGAGCAAGTTGTTCTTTTGCAACTCCTTGTTGGCAATGGTAACAGCGGCGACGATGATTTGGTAACAAAACCAATTGGTAACAAAACCTTGAAACCAACCTTTTGGCGTAGGTAACATGGCCGTACCAAAGGGAAATCGCAGTCACAATTAGAGTCTCATAAAAATGAGAACCCGAAAATGAGCGAAACAGGGCCGTCCACCAGTGCCATTCCGAGCCGACCGAAGGGAGCGCGGCGCAGAATGACGGGGCAGGGGGATTTGAGTTTTTGGGGAGGGTGGTATAGAATGGAGTCGCCCCTCGACGTTGGAGCACCCGGGGCGATGGTCGGGCTGACGTGGGCGGCTGACGGGGGGAGTGTGGCACAAGGGCCGCTTGCGTCAACAGGAGTGCGGGCGGTTTGTTTTCGTGCCGAATCAATTTGAACCTGAGTAGCACCAACAGACAGAGGACTCGATCATGCCGGATGTTGAACTAAAGCCAGGCGACATTGTAGCTGGATTGGAGCCCGATGAGCATGTCGAGATTCGGCGTGTTGCCCCATTTGGAAGCAAGACGCTGATTGAAGGCATCGGCGTCACCTCGCGCCGTGAAATCAAGCGACCGCTCGGCACGGATGAACTCGGGCGGCTGACCAAAGTGCGCGGCTCCGAGTATACCTACGACGGTGACGCGCAAGCTTTTCTTCTGGGCGTAGAAGCGCAGCGCATCCGCATCGCCTATCAGTTTGATCCCCTCTTTGCCGTCAACTCGAGCGTTGTGGATGTGGTCCCCCATCAGGTCGAGGCAGTCTATCGTTACCTCTTGCCGCTGCCACGCATCCGCTTCTTGCTGGCCGACGACACCGGCGCGGGCAAGACTATCATGGCGGGCCTGCTCATCAAGGAACTGCTGTTCCGGGGCGTCATCAGCAAAGTGCTCATCATTACGCCAGGCGGGTTGACCAAGCAGTGGAAAGAAGACGAGATGCGCGACAAGTTCGGGCTAGAGTTTGACCTGGTCAACCGCGCCTCGTTCGAGGCCAAGCCAGGGCAATTTTCTCGCCAGGACGAAGGGCTGTTCATCACCTCGATTGACTTTATCTCCCGCCACGAAGGCTGCCTCAACGCCGCCAAAGAGACGCAGTGGGACATGATTGTGGTGGACGAGGCCCACAAGCTCTCGGCGTTCGAGTATGGCACGCAAGTCGAACGGAGCGACCGTTACCAGGCTATCGAGGCGCTTGCGCCGCGCACCGACCACTTGCTGTTCCTGACCGCCACGCCCCATCGTGGACGCAAAGACACCTTTCGCCGTTTGCTCATGCTGCTCGACGACGACCTGTTCCAGAAGGATGAACTTGTCACGGAACGCATTCACGAAGCGGTCGCCAGTTATTCGATGCAGGCCGAAGCCTTTGAACGCGAAGCCGCCATCAGCAACGCCCGCAACCGATTTTTCCTGCGTCGTTTGAAGGAAGAGATGGTGGACTGGGACAGACAGCCACTCTTCAAGCCGCGCCACACCAAAACGGCCGGCTACGAGTTGACGCCGGAAGAACTCGACCTCTATAACGCCGTCACCCAGTACGTTCGTTCGCGGCGCAAAGAAGCCAAAGCGAAAAAGAACCGCAACGTTGAATTGACGCTGGTGGTGATGCAGCGCCGTCTGGCCAGCAGCATCTATGCCATCACTCGCACACTCAAGAAACGCCTGGACGCGCTGGACGAGGTGTTGAGGATTTTGCGCGACCCCGCGCGCACAGCGGCAGAGAAGAAACGCTTGTTGCGGAATAGCGATGAGGACGTACCAGACAATATCGCCGACTATGAAGACCTGGACGAGACGCAGCGCGAGGCCGTGGACAGCCGCATCTTTCGCCAGGTGCTCAGCGACGACCCCGCACAAGTGGAAAAAGAGCGGGCCGAGGTTGCCGAATTGCTCCGCATGGCCGAGTCGCTGCGCAATCACAACGAAGCCAAGTTCGGCGAATTGCTGACCGTGCTCGACTCGTCCGATGTCATTCGCCGTGAAGACGAAAAGCTCGTGATCTTTACCGAGCACAAGGACACGCTGGACAACCTGGCCGAGCGTTTGAAGAATAAAGGCTACGCCGTCGCCATCATTCACGGCGGCATGGATGTGGACGCACGCAAGCAGGCGCAACGCGATTTCAAGACGCGCGCCAAAATCATGATTGCGACCGAGGCGGCGGGCGAAGGCATCAACCTGCAATTCTGCCGGTATCTCATCAACTGGGACATCCCCTGGAACCCCAGCCGGCTCGAACAGCGCATGGGGCGGATTCATCGCTACGGGCAGAAAGACGAGGTGTGGGTCTATAATCTGGTCGCCACCAACACGCGCGAAGGATCTGTCCTGGAACGAATACTCAAAAAGCTCGACGTGATGCGCGACCAGATGGGCGATGACCGTGTGTACGACGTGATTGACGAGTTGCTCGAACAAGTGCCGCTGCTGGAATTGCTCGAACGATCTATTGACGCAGACAGCAGCGCCGAGGCCGTGGCGGAAACCGAACGTCACCTGGGCAGCCAGTTAGACCAACGCGCGCGGGCGCTGGTGGATTTGACCAAGAAGCAATCGCTGGCCTCGCACCTCGATCTGCGCGAGGCGCGTGAGCTGCGCGACGCTTCCGACGAGCACCGCTTGCAGCCGTGCTTTATCCAGCGGTTCTTTCTTCAGGCATACCAGGCCGCCGGCGGCACGGTGACTGAAGACAAACACACGCCCGTGTATCACGTCGGGCGAACGCCGAGTGTGATTCTGGACGCGGCGCGGCAAAAACGTCTGCCGGTAGCTGAACGGTACGACACGCCGTTCGTGTTCGACAAGGAACTTGTCAGCGTCGCCAGCAAGGTGCGCGTGCCCGAATACACCAAACTGCTCGGCCCAGGGCATCCCCTGTTTGATGCCGTCATCGAGTGGGCGACCGGCACGGGCCGCGCGCGCGATGCCTTTGCCAGAGGCGCGACCATCCTTGACCCCAACATCGCTCGACCGCAGCGGATTTGGCTGGTGCGTTCCAGCATACAAGACGAACGCCGTGACCTGCCTGGTCAGGCAGTCAAGCGGCGGCTGGCTCACGAGCAATTGAGCGTCGTCGTGGCCGACCATTTGGGGCTGCGCGCAACCTCACCCGCCAACCTGCTCAACCTCACCACGCCCGACACACCCATCGAGCGGCCGGTGGTCCCTGAGCATCGCAGCGATGAAATTCAAGCGTGGGCGTATGAGCACCTGACCGAAAAGCAGTTGGCGCGGGTGCAGGCACATCGCCAGGCCGAATGTGACCTGCGGCGGCGCTATCTCGAAACGACGTTCACCGACCTGATATTGGATTTGCAGGGTCAGCTCAATGACTTGCAGCAGGCGCAATTGTTCAGCGACGACGACGATGAGGCACAAGAGCGCCAAAAGCTGGAGAAACGCATCCAGCAACTCAAAGAGCGAAAAGCGCAGCGATTGGCCGAACTCGATTTGATGCTGCGCCTGGGCGCCAACCTGCCCGAGACCATGACCTCGGCGTTGGTTGTACCGCCGCCCGTCGCCACAGTCGAACCGGACGACGCCGCGTCCCAGCGGGGCGTGCCGATGCGCCGCGACGACGAGGTGGAGCAAATTGCGATGCAGGTCGTCATGCGCTATGAGCGCAGTCGGGGCTGGACGCCTTTCGATGTCTCGCAGGACGGCGAGCATTACGACATCCGCTCTGAATCGCCCGCCGGCGAGAAACGCTTTATCGAAGTCAAGGGGCGGGCGCAGTCGGGCGCGATTATCTTGACCGGGCCGGAACTGGACAAACTCTGTCAATTGGGCGAGCGGGCCTTTCTATACGTCGTGACTCACTGCAAGCCTGCCCTGCCTGCCCTGGACGGCAGGCCAGGGAGCGAAGCCGAAGGGGGCGAGCGTCCGCGCTTGCCGCGCCTGCGCGTCATTCAAGACCCCATGAGCCAGTTGACGCCCAAAGCGTTGTATCGTCAGGTGCAATACCTTGTGGATGAGCGCGATTGGAGCAGCAAGGGCGAAGAGTCTGAGGAGCCAACATAGAATGTGGTCATTCCGCAACAATCGTTTGCTTGAACCGGTTGATGTGACCGTCACAAACTTGGTGGGCGCTTTGGGACGCTACCAGGGCCGCCAGGAACTCTATACCCATCAGGTGCCTCAAGTCCTGGACAAGCTGCGCACCGTCGCAATTATTGAATCTACCGAATCCTCGAATCGCATCGAGGGGATTGTCGTCCCTCCTCATCGCCTCAAAGCATTGATGGCGCAGTCAGAACCCCAGACTCGACCCGAGAGCGAGATTGCCGGGTACCGTGACGTGCTGGCACGCATTCACACCGGCCAGATCAAGCCGCCGGTCACGTCCGATCTGATTCGCTCGATACACGCGGGCATATACGCTTACTTGCCGGGCGAAGGGGGGCAGTGGAAGCAGCGCGACAATGTGACGACGCAAGTCGGGCAGACGCTTGCCGATGGGCGCGAAGCCATTCGCTTTGTCCCTTTGCCGGCCGACGAAACACCGGCTGCCATGCAAGAACTGTGCCAGCGTTTTGCCGAAACCTGGGAAGCGGACCAGGTGGACAAGTTGTTGGTCATCAACGCTTTTATCCTGGACTTGGCCTGCATTCATCCATTCGCCGATGGGAACGGTCGCGTCAGCCGATTGCTGACGCTGCTCTTGCTCTATGCAGCCGGCTATGAGGTCGGGCGCTATATCAGCCTGGAGCGCATCGTCGAGCAAACCAAAGAGACCTACTATGAAGCCCTGCGGCAATCGAGCGAGTGGTGGGATGCAGGGCAACACAATTTGACGCCATGGCATCAGTATAGCCTCGGCGTATTGGTGTACGCCTATCGCGCGTTTGAGGAACAAGTAGGTGACCTGATCACCGCGCCGGGCGCCAAGAGCGAGGCGGTACAGCGGGTCATTGCGACCTTTGGCCTAGACCAGACCTTTGCGGTTGGTGATCTGGAACGGCTGTGCCCAACCGTGAGTCGGGCCACCATCAAGCGCGTGCTCAACGAACTGCGCACGGCCGGTCAGGTCGAGTGCATGGGGAAGGGGCGGTCGGCGCGGTGGCGCAAGGTGCGAATTAGCTCATGAGCCAAATAAATAGCTCTAAATGGCTCATCGTTTGAGGTTTTTAGTTTAGAGTTTTCAGTTTTCAGACGGCGGCCACTGAAAACCAAAAACTCTAAACTGGAAGCTGAGAACAAGGATCAAAACATGGGCTCACAATCCTACCGTGACTTGATCGTCTGGCAAAAG
>CAYHAR010000223.1:0-5866 GCA_964354595.1 uncultured Anaerolineae bacterium
TGGCCTTGGCCGTCTTTTTAGCGGCGGCCTTTTTGACGGGCTTTTTGGCCGCCTTTTTGGCCGCTTTCTTGGGGGCGGCTTTTTTGGCGACCTTTTTGGCCGGCGCCTTCTTGGGCTTGACAGCCAGCTTGCGAGGCGCGCGCGGCTTTTTGGGCGCGGCCACAGGCTCAACCGGCGCAGGCGCGGCTGGCGCTTCGACGACGGGAGCCGGCGCAGGGGCCGCCGCGCGCAACTCTTCCAATGGCACCCGAATGACCCATTGGCAGCGCGGGCAATGCTCAATGTGGTGATCGGCCTGCTGTTGCTCGGCCGCGCCGATGGCGGCGCCAGCAGCCTCCGGCGTCAATTCAGAGGTCCATCCACAATTGGGACAACGCAGTTCCATAGCTTGACTCCTTTCCGTAATTTTGACTCGGGCTCGTGCCCGATGAACGGCGGGATTGGGCAGCCCTTGCCGATGATTACACGGCAGGCTTTTCCTCGGCGGCGGGCTCGGGTTTTGTCTCCGGTTCTGGTTCGGCGGCCGGTGGCGCGACCTCCGGCAGGGGGTAATCGGCGGGCAACCGCCGCCGCAGATCGGCGATTCGAACTTTGATAACGTGGCGACAGTGCGGGCAGTCCATCGCGTGATATTGTTCGTGTCCTTGTTGGGCCTCAGCCAGTGCCAACGCGATGGACTCACGGCCCAACGTGAGCATCCACCCGCAACGCTGGCAGCGGATTTGCATCATCTCGACCTCCTGCGCGAAACAGTCTGAACCACACGGCTATTGTATGCCAATTCCTTGCGTATGGCAAATCGCGTCATTCGGCGTTCAAGGTCGGAATGTGTTAGAATAAAAGCGCTCGCCTCTCCAGTCGCGCTTTCTAGCAGCCTTGCATCTGTCTAGGAGAGAACTAGATGGAAACGATTCGTCGCACTGTCGTGTTGTTCGTCGTCGTCGGCTTGTTGGCAGCCTGTAATGGCGCAGCGCCCGTCACACCCACACTGCCCAAGAAGGGCCTGCCCACGGCGGCGGAAGGTACGCTTCTGCGCAAGATTCAAGACCGTGGCAAAATCATTGTCGGCGTCAAGTACGACGTGTCGATGTTTGGCCTGCTCAATCCGTCTACTAACAAGGTCGAAGGCTTTGACGTGGACATGGCCAAAGAGATCGCCAACTATATCTTATAAAAAGAACATTCCGGCTGCGCCGCCCGATCCGCCGATAGACGATTGGCGCAAGATCGTCGGCTTGTAGAGGATGGTTTGTCTAATGACAAAAGCGCGACGCACCTGATAGGTGCGTCGCGCTTCGTTTAACAGCCTCTTGTAAAATCTAGTGGAGTATCTGTGAGAGGAACAGCTTGGTGCGGTCGTGTTTCGGCTGAGAAAAGATCTCGTCTGGAGTGCCCTGCTCGATCAGCTCGCCGCCATCAATAAAGACCATGCGATTCGCCACGCCCCGCGCAAATCCCATCTCGTGCGTCACGCACAGCATCGTCATCCCCGATTGAGCGAGCTCGGTCATCACGTCCAACACTTCTTTGATCATCTCGGGGTCGAGCGCACTCGTCGGCTCGTCGAACAACATGATCTTGGGCTGCATCGCCAAAGCGCGCGCAATCGCCACGCGCTGCTGTTGGCCGCCGGAAAGCTGCGCCGGAAACTTGTGAGCCTGCTCGGGAATCCCCACGCGCTTGAGCAAGTCCATGGCGATTTGTTCCGCCTTTTCCTTCGGCCACCGGCGCACATATTGCGGCGCCAGCGTGACGTTCTGCAGCGCGGTCAGGTGCGGAAAGAGGTTGAATTGCTGGAACACCATCCCGATCTCTTGGCGGACGGTGGCAATGTTGCGGATGTCATTCGTCAGCTCAATGCCATCCACGATGATGGTGCCGCGCTGATGTTCCTCCAGGCGATTGATCGTGCGGATAAAAGTAGACTTGCCTGAACCCGAGGGGCCGAAAATGACAATGACCTCTCCGGTCCTGACCGTGAGGCTGATTCCCCTCAGCACGTGAAGGCGGTCGAACCACTTGTGCACGTCCCGGCAGATGATAATGTCTTTGGTTTCTTTTGCTTCGCTCACCATTTCTTGTTACCTCACATGCTGGCATTGGGATGCCAGCCTACGATTCTGGATTCTACCGCTTGCCGACGCCCAGGGCAGCCTCGAGCCGGTAACTGGCGTACGACATCACGTAACTAAAGACGAAAAATATCGCCGCGATGAAAAGATAGACTTCGGTTTGGCGACCAAGCCACTCGGGCTGCGCCAGCACACTGCGGCCAATGCTCAACAACTCCAATATCCCCACGATCGCGGCGAGGGTGGTATCTTTGAACAGGCTGATGAACAAGCCCACGTTGGCCGGGATCACCATGCGCAAAGCCTGGGGCAGCACGATAAAGAGCGTCACGTAAGCATTATTGAGTCCAAGTGCTTGAGCCGCTTCGATCTGGCCGGAAGGAATCGCCTGCAAGCCTCCCCGCACATTCTCGGCCAGGTAAGCCGCCGTGAACAACGTCATCCCCACGATGACACGCATCACGTTGGCAATCCGCAGCTCCGCGGGCAAAAATAGAGGCAGCATGATTTGCGCCATGTACAGGATCGTCACGAGTGGCACGCCGCGGACCAGCTCGATGTACACCGTGCTGAAAAAGGAGACGACGGGGAGCCGGCTCCGTCGCCCCAGCGCCAAAAGAACGCCCAGGGGAAAGGATGCGACGATGCTGACGAGTGAGAGCATAAAGGTCAACAACAACCCCCCCCACAGGTTGGAGCCTATCTCGGGCAGCCAGGCGACTCCCCGAAAACCCTGCAAGATAATCAGCACCAGGACAAACGCGACGAGCCATGCCACCAGCACCCAGCGCTGCCAGGCCGACCGTCGGAGACCGAGCAGGAAACCTCCGACGATGGCGGCCAAGTCGGCGACGTGCCAGATGCGTGTATTCGCCTCGAACGGCAAGATGACCAGAACGGCAAACACCGCCGCCAGGCTAACTCCCAGCGTGCGGACGGTGCCTCCCCATACGCCGGCTGAAAGGCCAAAGAGCAGCGAGGCCATGACGAGACACACCCACACGCGCCATACCTCTTCGGGCGGGAATGGGCCGACCATGAACAATCGCAGGCTTTGCGTAATCACACCCCAGCGCGCGGACGTGAACGCCCAGACCAACAGATTGCCGCCGACGGTACAGACCACCCACAGGGAGAACAAGGTGAGCAGGGCGTTGTACCACGTGCTGAATAGATTTTTCCTCAGCCAGCCGAGAACGCCTACAGACAAGCGCGGAGGCCCAAGGGTATCTGCGTCAGTCGCCATGGCTCATCTCTCCAAAATCTGCACGCTGCGATTATAAATGTTCATGATCAACGACGTAAAGAGGCTCATGAGCAAATAAGTGCCCATCATCAGCGCAATGGCCGGAACAGGCTGACCGGTCTGATTGGCGATGGTCTGGTTGACCGCGAACATATCGGGGAAGCCAATCGCAATGGCCAGGCTCGAGTTCTTGGCCAGGTTGAGGTATTGGCTGGTGAGCGGAGGCACGATGACGCGCATCGCTTGCGGAAAGATCACCAGCCGCAGGATTTGCATGGGGCTCAACCCGATGGCGTTGGCCGCTTCGATCTGGCCTCGCCCGACGGCTTGAATACCCCCGCGCACCACTTCGGCGATAAAGCCCGCCGTGTAAATCACCAGCCCGGTCAACAGCGCGCTGAACTCGGGCGTCAGGGTCAGCCCTCCCCTAAAATTAAAGCGCTCCCGAATGGGAACTTCAAAGGTCAGAGGAGGCGCGCCCAACAACACCCATCCCAGCGTGGGGACGAGGATCAGAACGACGATTGTCGCCAGCCAGGTCCCAAGCGTGGAGCTTTTAAATACGCGTGTGACGAGTTTCCAAATGACGACCGCCGCCACGATCCCCGCCGCCATCAAAGCCAGCCACGGCAGAAAAGTGGGCGAAACGATGGGCCGGGGGACAAACAGGCCGCGCTGGTTCGCAAAGACGCCGCCCGGCAGCTCGAGGGTTTGATTGACCGGCGGCAACTGGAAAAAGACGCCAAAGTAGATAAACACGAGCTGGACGAGCAAGGGTGTGTTGCGAATGATCTCGATATAGATGGCGGCCAGCCGATTGATGAGCCAGTTGGTGGATAGCCGGGCGACCCCGACGATCACTCCCAGGATCGTCGAAAGAATGATGCCGATCACGCTCACCGACAGGGTATTCAGCAGGCCGACGATATAGGCGCGCCCATAGGTATCCGTCGGACGGTAGGGGATCAGACCCTCGCCGATCTCGAATCCCGATTCGTTTCTCAGATAATCAAAGCCGGCGACCAATCCTCGCTGTCGCATGGCGGTGGAGAGATTGGCAAAGAGGAATCCGGCAAAAGCGGCCAGGACGAGGACGAACGCAATCTGGCTGAGAACGGCGAGCACGCGCACATCTCGCCAAAAGGGGACAGCTGTAGGTCGTTCCATAAAAGCCCCTTGCGATATCAGGTAGACGGTGCAGCCCGGCAAGGCCGGGCTGCACCGTAAAAGCCTAGCGGTAAGGAGGCGCGTAAATAATCCCGCCCTGGGTCCATGGCTTGTTCGGACCGCGCGGGATGTTGAGAGCCGTCGAGGGGCCCAAGTTCCGATCATAGATCTCGCCATAGTTGCCTACGGCTTTGAGCACCTTGACGACCCAATCATTGTTCAAGCCCAGGCCCTTGGCCAAGTCGCCTTCAACGCCCAGCAATCGCCGGATCACCGGGTCGGTGCTCTTGGTCATCTCGTCCACGTTCTTGGAAGTGATAGCGGATTCCTCGGCCTGGAACGTGACAAACACGGTCCACTTGACGACGTTGAACCATTGATCGTCGCCCAGCGGCACGGCCGGCCCCAGCGGCTCTTTGGACATGGTCACGTCCATGATCTCGTAATCGCCTGGGGTCTTGAACGCCGAGCGGCGGCTGGCCAATTGCGACTTGTCGCTGGTCACCGCGTCGCAGCGGCCTTGCTCGTAAGCGGCATACGTGGGATCAATATCTTGGAAGACGACCGGCTTGAAATCCACGCCGGCCGCTCGCATCTGGTCGGTGAGGTTCAGCTCGGTGGTGGTGCCGCTCTGCACGCAGATGGTGGCGCCTTTGAGGTCTTTGAGCGTCTTGGCGCCGAGACTCTTTTTGATCATCATCCCCTGGCCGTCATAGAACGTCGTGGGCGCAAACAGCCCCCACGACACGTCGCGGCTGCTTGTCCAGGTGGTATTGCGGCTGAGCATGTCCACTTCGCCGGTCTGAAGCGCGGGGCCGCGCTGGGCCGTGTTGACCGGGCGGAACTCGACGGCTTTGGGATCGCCGAGCACGGCGGCCGCCACCGCGCGGCAATAGTCGGCGTCGAACCCGACAAATTGTCCGGTCGCTTTGTCGAGGAAGCTAAAGCCGGGGAGCGCGTCGTTCACGCCGCAAATGAGCTTGCCACGGCTCTTGACGAGCGCCAATCGTCCGCCGACCGGCGGGGCCGCGGGAGCGGCGGGAGCAGCGGTGGTGGGAGCCGGCGCCGCCGGTTTGGCGGCCGTCGCGGTCGCCGCCGGGGCGGGGGCGGGCGCGGGCGCGCACGCAGAAGTCACCACGCCGACGATCAGGATGATAGAGAGGGCCAGTGCAAATTTCTTCATTTTTATTCTCCTCTTTGTTCTTGGTCGCGGATCGGGTACGCACAGGGGAAATCATCACTTGGTCATCAGTGTATCCTATCACCTCCTTGGGTCGGTGGATTCGGAAAACCTCGAGTCGGTTGCGGCTTTCGCTCAGAGGCTTTGGAGACGTTCTGCGACCATCCAGGTCACACAGGAATTGTATCACGTACATCCGCG
>CAYHAR010000224.1:0-2676 GCA_964354595.1 uncultured Anaerolineae bacterium
CGAGGCTTTTGGCATCAAAGACAACAACCCGGCCGCCTTTGCCGTCAAGGGCCTGGAGGGGATGTATGTCGCCAGCGGGCAGGAAATCGGCACGTCGTCCGTGCGTCTGTTCGTGGCGTTTTACAAAGGTATGCCGTATGATCTGAGCACGGACATCTATCTGCCGGAATCGGCGGCTGTGATTCTGCGCACGCGCACCTTGAGCAGCGAGCAGGCAGCCTACCTGGCCGCGCACACCGTGCCCAATCCGGGCACAGCGCCAGCCACGAGCGCGCCGCAGACTGCGCCGCAAGCCACTCAAGCGCCGGCTACACAACCCACACCGAAGGCCGAAACTCCGGCCACTTCGAGTACCGATCGCACCATCAAGGGTGCCACCACTTTTGCCGACGTGCTCGGCTGGGGCGTCTCGCAGGCGACAATCGAGAAGGTGTTGGGGACGTCCATGCCCGCTGCTCAAGTAACCAAGATCAAAGACTATTGTACGGAAAAGGGGCTGAACTTTGAAACGATCCGGCCGGCCCTGCAGGCCGAGGTGGATAAGGTCAAATAACCTGCAAGTGGCCGGGTTGGTCAGGACGCGGCCGGCGCAACGCCGGATAGGCTTGACTCTTGCAAAAAGCGGGAAGCTATGCCAAGCTTCCCGCTTTTCCATTAGAACGTGCGGGAGAGTTCCACCAGTCTCCCCCGCATGTTTTTCCCGTGTCGCAGAAATTGGCCTACGGCAGATGGACGAGGGTCGCTCCCACTGTGATGCGTGCCGCCGTCCACACGTTGTTGGCGATTGTGCCGCTGGCGCTGACCTTTTGCCCAATCGCCAAATCAGCAAACGTGATGGGCACTGTCCCCGTGTCAGTTTTGAGCAGGTAGCGGGTGCTGCTGGTTGTCTGGAGTGTGAGCGTTTGCCCAACGTACGCGCGCACAATCGGGTTACCGCCGGTCACTTGGACCGTGACGGCCGTCCCGTTGATGGTCGTGATGACGCCGGCGAGCGTAAAGCTGCCGCTCTTGCCGCGAACCGGCGGCGGGCTGCCAGCGGCCAAGGCGGGCGTCGCTGTTGCCACGAGCACAACCAACACGAGTAAAGCAATCGTCAATTTCTTCATCGTTTCATTCTCCTGTGTGTGATTTGAATTCGTACCCTATCGAATGGCCATCGGCAAGAACACACAATACGCCGCCTCGCCGAACAGCGCGAACTGGGTCAAGTGCGTCGTCGTGTAGACGTGCGTGCCGGACATCACGCGCACCGGCTCGCCTAACATCGCCCACGGCTCGCCTTGACCGTCGCGATACCACAAGCGCAGCGTCTCGCGCTTCAGCCCTGCCACGTCTGTGTCGCTGTAGTGGACCGTGATGGTAAGCGGTTGTCCGAACTGATGGACATCTTGTCCAAAGTGAAACGCTGTCACCTCGAACGCGCGATGCGCGAACATCAATCCAGGCGGGCCGGAGATGATGTCGGTATCGGTGAGTGGCTTGAACTGGAAGCGCGTCGTGTCGGTCACGACTCCCGGTGGGACCGTCAACGTGACGCCGTACTCGTGTTGCCACTCGTCGCCGTCTGGCCCGATCATGCGCGCATAGTGCGGCAGTGTGACGACGGTGGTCACTGGCCCAAGCTGCATCGAGCCAGTCATCCAGCGCAGGTACGCCAGGTTGGTGATGACTGTACCGGGTGTGACCGCGCCTTCGACGCCGAGGCGATATTGCAGCGTGAGCGGCTCGCCAGCGCGGACGCGCCCTTGCCACTGCAACGTTTGGCCGTCGTGCGTGCCAGTCACATCACCTGTCCAGCCGAGAAATCGCACCTGATGACTGAAGGGCAAAGTATCGCTCAACTCGACTATGCGTTCCTGTATCTGTTGCGGGCCACCGGAACGTCGAGCCAGGTCGAGCACGATGGTGTACGTCAACACATCGCCGGGCATAACCTCGCCCGCGTGTACCTGCTTGACCGAACCGGCCATATCGCACACCACGCTGACGGCGCTGGCGGTGTTGTTGGTCGTATCCGATTCGACCGCGGTTGTGGCGATGGCTGCGGTGTTGGTCAACGCCGTGCCTTCGGCCAAGCTTCCGTTGACCTGTTCGGTGATGAGAATGTGGCCGCAGCACGAACCGGCTGGCAAGAGACCGATGTCCCAGACCAATACATTGCCGGTGATCGAAGCGGGTAAGAGGGGTGCGCCCCAGCGATCGGTAGCCGTGATAAACTGCACTCCATCTGGTAAAGTTGCTGTGACTTGGACATCAGGCGCGGCTTCTGTCCCGATATTGGCGTAAGCGATGTTGACGGCAAACTGAGAGCTGGGAGCAGCGTGCGTGGGCGCAGTCAGATCAATTGTCACATCGGCCTGACCGGCGGCCAGCACAGTGGAGAGACCTGCCACCGTCGCGACGACGGCGGTCAAGCCAAGACCCAGGGCTAACGTGAGACAAGCCCATCGAGTGGAACGTCTCATGGTGACCTCCTCGTGAAGAATATGACGGGGCTTTGACCCCGACGCATGGGCTGTGGCGCTTGGCGTGAGCGAAAGCCCCGTTTATCGCTCACGCCAAGCGACCAGCAGCCGTTGCGCCGGGAACGCAACACAAACGATAGATTATGGGCGGCGACCACCGCCGTTGTTTCCACCCGTCCCGCCGCCAGAGCCTGATCCCCCTCCGGGCCTG
>CAYHAR010000224.1:2776-5854 GCA_964354595.1 uncultured Anaerolineae bacterium
GGCCTGTGCGTTGCACAGGCCACACCCACGCCATGAAACGCTGGAATGGATGAGTTGATACCGCTCGTCGTTTGTATGTGCGAGCCGTGGCAAGGAATTGCTGGCGACGCGCGGCGAGCACGTCACCCGGCAGTGCAGGCGCGGCTGCAAGCGCGCTCAAGCGGTCTTGCGCCCCAACCAACTCGGTCAACTCGACGGCCAGGTCGGGATAGCGCGCGAGGCAGCACGCAAGCGCTTCGCCTGCGGCGACCCTCGCCAGCACATCATCCAAAGCATCCATCAGATTTGCCATCTCGTCACGTCCCTTCACAGCAACACCAACAGACCCGTGAGCGCCCGTTTCAGTGCAGCCAACGCGCGATGTTGAAGCGACTTGATCGCGCCTTCGGGCTTGTTCATCAGCGCGCCTACTTCAGCGTTCGAGTAACCTTCCATGAACTTGAGCACGACGACGTTTTGTTGTTCCGGCGTCAATAGTTCTAACGCTTGGCGCACCTTTTCCTGTGTGAGCCGGTGTTCGGAATCTGCTTCAGTGTCCGCCTCATCGGCCTGATCTAGGTCCGGCTCGAGTGAAACGATGCCCCCAGCCGGACGCTGCCGGTACTGATCCATCGCCAGGTTGTAAGCCACGCGATACAGCCATGCGCCCAGGTGATTCGGCGCGCGCCCATCGCGCAACGCTTCCAACAGTCTTTGCAAAGTCTCCGCTGCAATGTCCTGCGCACTTTCCATGTCGCCCACAAAGCGATAGGCGTAGCGGTACAACCGCTCAAAGTAGGCGTCATAGATCTGGCCGAGGGCCTGTTCATCAAAGGCCCGCGCTCGATTGAGAAGAATCTCGTCCTGGTTCACGTTTGCGCCCGGCGCACAAGTTGGCAGGCCGTGATGGCCTGCGTTGTACATCTATATTATAGACGCGAACAAGCCCGAAAAGATACGCGCGCTATTTGCCATTGGCGGCAATTCGCTTTCGTTCAGCTCTTTTCTCGATGGCCGTATCTATCGAGCCAGTTCTGCGTCTCTATAACAGAACAAACTTTGGGGCACAGTCTGGCGCTCGCCCGATAACATTGCCCCCCACTATCACAAAAAGGAAGGAACCTATGAAAAAGCTGCTGTTTTTGCTCGTCGTCGTCGCATTGGTCATGGCCGTCGCCACTCCGGCACTGGCGGCCCCCGATCAAACGCGCCAGCAAGACCAGGATCGTTTGCACGATCGAGATCACCTCTACACGCAGGATCAATTGCGCGATCAGGATCGTCTGCACGATTGCAGCCAGACGTGCACTTGCACCTGTCCCTGCAATCCCTAGCCTGGATCACGTCGCTGCCGATGTGAATCCGGCGCCGACGGTGTAAAGGGCGAAATGAAACAAGTGACACCAGGCGTTTCGCATGACGGCGCCTGGTATTTGCCTCTCTCTTCTACGCCCGTGGGATTGACCAGCATTGCTGTCGCCGGAGCGTACGCGGCGAACGTGGCCGATGCGTGGGAAAAAGTTGGTTTGACTGCGACAGTGTGCGGCCAATAGCCGGGATCCGATAGCACTGGCTAGAGACGCAAAGAGAGGGAAGACAGTCAAGTGCTTCCCTCTCTTGCCTAATGAGCCAACCTAGCTGCTGTTGCGTTGTCCGCGTCCGGACCAGCCTGGCCGTCCGGTCGCATCCCGCAAGACGACCGACTTGCCGTTGGTCAGGTTGTTGATCTGGCTGACCTCAAACACGCCGGACTGGTAGTACCCCGTCAACGTCACCTGGTCGCCCACCTGGGCCGAAAAGTTGGCCCCGAGCGCGTACTGCCAGGGACGATTCTCCACGGTCACTTGCTCGCCGCTGACCGTCTGCACAAGCAGTGTCGTGCTGTCCACGCTCACCACCTTACCCTGAAGCGTTAGTTCCTCGACAGCTTGTGCTTGATCTGCTTGGCCGCGTCCCTGACCGCGCCCGCTAGGGCTGCCCTGGGAATAACCGCCTTGCCCCCGTCCGCCGCTGGTCGTGTAGGTTGTAGCTTCGTTGCCCCTGCCGCGACCCTGGCCACGCCCTTCGGTGTTGCCGGTGTTGGAGTTAGTTCGATTGAGAGCGCCTATTACCAGGATGCCAACCAGGCCCAGGATCAAGGTGCCGACGATGATTTTCTTGAACATTTTCTCTATCCTTTCGATTTGTCGTTTGTATGGTTTGAACCAGGCCATATTGAGTGGCCTGGTCGTTTGATTTCAGGCTGTTGCGGGCGACTGGGCCAACCCGGGCCGCTGCCACAGCGAGCGCAAGAACCGGCTGGTCACATTCGTCACCCAGCGCCAGTGAATCCAAAAGTGGAGTACGATGGCGCTGATCATGATGACGCCGGCCCAGGTGTGGATCAAGTCCCAGGTAGCGCTGTTGAACAGGATCGCAGGGCTGAGGCTCCTGCCTTCCGACGGCCAGATGAAAAAGTAGAGGCCCGAGATTGCCGTCAACAGAAAGCTGATCGCCACCGTCACATCAACGACGACGTTGAGCGTGGCACCGCGAGACAAGCCCGATCCTTTGGCTGTGATGGCATTGACGACACGCCGGGTCATCGTCTTGACCCACTTCCAGTGGATGGCAAAGTGGACGGCTGCGGCGATGATCATGGCAACGCCCATCCAGGTGTGCAGGTCATCCCACGTGTGCCGGTCGAACAGGAGCGTGACTCCGTACATGGGGTTGCGTCCGCCCTGGTAGCCGCCTGAAGGCAGAAACAGAAAGTATATGCCAGATAGCGAGGCCAGCAAGCCGCCCACAAAGACTATCAGGTCAATTAGCCAGTTGGTTCGAGTCTGTAAAGACATCGTGATTTTCTTGGACATTGTCGTTACTCCTTGGTGTTATCGCACGAGAACCTAGTTCTCGTCTGTACTGTCTCTATGATAGCCGACAAGTATGGGGAATATATGAAGAACTCTTGAGGTCATTGTGAAGATTGGTGTGAGGATGGCGCAGACTTGCTGAACAGAAGGGGGTTCGGACGGGCCAATAGGTCATGCTGCCGAGCGCTGGAGATAGCGATTGACTATCTGATGGTCAATGGTTGGCTGTGCCGCAGCGGCACTG
>CAYHAR010000225.1:0-5847 GCA_964354595.1 uncultured Anaerolineae bacterium
GTCATCGCCAGGCTGACCAGGCTGATGACCAACGCGCCCCAGAACGCCGGCCAGAATCCATCCACGACAAAGGCCAATCCCACCGCGCGGCTCAGCGCCGAAGTCAGCAGCAGCATCACTGCGTTGATGACCAGCGTGAACAGCCCCAGCGTCAAAATGATGAGCGGGCAGGTGAGCAGCTTGAGCAGCGGGCGGATGAGGGCGTTGATCAGGCCGAACACGAGCGCCACACCCAGCACCGCTCCCACGTTATCGCCCAACTCGATGCCGGGCACGATGCGCGCGGCGACGTACAACGCCACCGCATTGACCAGCCAACGCAACAGAAACTTTATCATATTTTCTCCTCAGACCTGACAGGCTCAACCTGTCAGGTCTTATTCCACATAGATTTCCACGCGCTCGCCGTCTTCTTCGTCCACCACGTCCACGATCTTGCCTTGCGAGCCGCTCTTGATCGCGGCCATGACCTCGTCAAAGTTGACGCCTTCGACCTCCGGCGCAAAGCGCGCGCCCATCTTGAGTCCGACGTTGACCAGGCTCATCGGGATGTTGATGTTGACCTTGTTGCGGCCCGTCGCCAGGTCGGTGACGCGGACGCGGAATTGTTTCGGGCTGGCGCCTCCGCCCGCCTCGCGGCGGGTCACGTCAGTCTTGCCCCCCGCCGAGAGCGCCGCGAGCAGTTTCGCGCCCTCCTCGGCGCTGATCTTGCCTTCCTCGATCATCTTTAAAATTTGCATTCGTTCGTCAACAGTCGCCATTGTACCTCCTTGTCACGTTGCCATCACTGCGTCATCTCGTCTCGCGCCAAAGAAAACGCCCAAATTGCGCGGGAGAGTGTCAAGAGATTCAACCAGGTCAAGCCGTTCCAGTTTTTTCACTGTTTCAGCATCAAGCTGATCGAGAGGCGTTCCTGCCAAGAGAAGGGTTGTCTCCTCCTGAGAAAACTCGGCGCTCTCTTCAACCCAATCCAAGACATCTCGGTTCTGCGGGCAGACTCGCTGGCAATGCATACACCCCACCAGGCAATTGTGCCAGGATAGGTCCATCCAGGCCGGAAAAGGAATACCGCCAGCCTTTTCATTGTGAAAGACGATGCACCGTTCGGCGCGGAGGAGAAAACGATCAGAAGGGATCGCGTCGGTCGGGCAATGCTTGATGCAAGCGTGGCAGTTCTGGCAGCTTGCCATCATTTGCGCTTCTTGCCAGGTATCCTCCTGGCAAGGCAGGTCGGAATAGAAAGCCACGAGCTCATGGAAACTAGTCCCGCCAGGAATGTAGGTCACGTTGTTTCGTCCATATTCAACCAGTCCGCTGTGCGCGGCCAAGAGTTTCAACGGCAGCGCAGTCCGATCCACGCGGTATCCCTTTGGAGCCAGGAATCCTGTGAGGAGGTCTTGCATTTGCCGGCGGACTCGATCATAAGCCACGTAGGTCGGCGGAATGATCAATGCTCGTGCATGCCCATTCCAGTTAAAGATCACCCGGGTCTGCGGTCGGGGGACTGCGAGCACGATCAGCGACGCGGCTCCAGGCAGACTATCGGGCGGCCTAAAGTCGAACCAGGCAAGGCGCTCCTGATAAAATTCCTCGCCCAAGAGACCCCGGCTGCGATGCCGCTCGACCTCTTGTTGCAAGTCGCAGACATGCCGGACGGATACGATCCGGCCCCGGCATTGATGCTCCTGCAATTGATCAAGCAACTCTTGCATCACGCCTCCCATCGCAATATCTCTGACGCAGGTTATCCGATATAGATCTGCACGTGCTCGCCCTTGTCGTCATCGGTCACGTCCACGTAAAGCGGCGGACCGTCTTTTTGCAGCGTGTCCCCCAGGCCCATGATGATTTCGTCTACGCCCGTGTCCTGAAGCTGGGGCACAAAGGGCCGTGCGATTTTGATAACCCACGCGGTTAGCTTGAGCGGCAGCGGAAAACTGATCGCCACGCGCTCTCGGCCAGTGACGCGCACGTGCAGCCAGCGCGCCGTCCGCAGCCACCAGGCCACGGCGGTGACGAGCACGCCGAGCGCGAACAGCGGCCAGCCGCATATTGCCCACAAGCCCGAAGCTGATGCGCCATAGACCGCGTAGAGGATAATCGCGCCCAGCACCACGTGGCCGACGCCCACGTACAATAGATAGCGCCAGAATTCGGATAACCCCTTCGGCACGTCCATTGGTAGCGCGGACGCAGCCGCCTCCGGCTCAGGCCGGATCGTTTCTGGCTCGGCCTCGTCCGAGGGTGTCTGGCCCAATACGCCAAGCTGGCGCACGGCTTGCTCGGCAGAAAGCTCGCCCGCCTCGACCTGTTTCAAGATCCGCATTCGTTCGTCCATGCCCAGTCCTATCGTTCGATAGTCGGTCAGTAAAGCGACCGCGGACCGCCGACGGCAGACCGTAGGAAGAGTCGGCTCTCGTCCGTCGTCAAATCACCTGGTTGCTCGTCGTAGACATTCGGGCTTGAGCGACAACGCGCCCATTGTGATTCTCTTCGATGCGCACAATCGCGGGCAACAGAAAACCGCCCAGTCCCGTCAGCCCGCAGGCCAGGCCGGCCGCTACGTACCATACCTGCAAGCCAAGTCTGTCGCTCACCGGCCCAGCCACCACCAGGCCGAGCGGTGAAGTGATCCAGAGCAGGCTACCCATCAGCGTGAACACGCGCCCTTGTATCTCGGGCGCTACGGTTCCCTGAAGAATCGCCATGATCGGCCCGTCTATCAGCGGGATGGTCAGCCCGGCGATGCCAATGCTCACCATCGCCATCCCAAAAGCGTTGCCCGGGGTCACGCCCAGCGCCACAAAGCTCGCGCCGAACACAACCGCGCCCAGCAGCGTGGTATAGATCTTGCGCCGAAAGCCGCCCCATGCGCTCAGGACGAGTCCGCCCAGAACAAGGCCCACTCCGACCGTCGCATCCAGCAAGCTCAGTTGCGCCGCGCCGCCGCCGAAATGCTTGCTGACCAACAGGGGGATCAGCGCAAAAGCCGGGGTCAGCGCGATTTTAAAGATCATGGCCATCCCGATCAAAACCATCAGCCCGGGCCAACTCGAAATATAGCGCAGCCCCTCGCGCATGTCGGCCCACACGGAAGATTTGCGCGCGCCCGCCGCGTCACGCTGGGGCTGTGGAATGCGCGCCCAGCATAGCGGCAGAATCGCCAGCATGGCCGTGCCGACGTCCACCAACATGATGCCAGCAAGCGGCACGACTGCCAGCAACAACGCCCCCAACGGCGGGCAAGCGATTTTGAGAACTCCGTTTAGCGTCTGATTGAGGCCCGCCACACGAGTCAGTTGCTCTTTGGGCACCATCAGCGAAGTCGAAGCTTGCATCGCCGGCCAGTGAAAGCTTCCGCCCACCGCGCGGATCGCCAGGATGACGTACACGTGCCAGACCTGCGTCGCGCCGATCCAGAACAGATACGCTAACCACAACGACGCCAGCGCGACCAGGCCATCGGCCACCATCATCACGATGCGCCGGTTCCAACGATCCACGTACGCGCCCGCGATGGGGCTGAGGACGATCTCTGGGAGGAGAGCGACCAGCGAGGCCGTTGCCAGCACCGTCGCCGAGCCGGTGAGTTGGGTCAGCCACCACACCAATGCAAACTGCACCACCTGACTGCCGATGAGTGAGAGCGCCTGCCCGGTCCAGATGGTAAAGAATGGAACCCTCCAGTGAGAGGATGGATGGTTTGCTTGATCTGTGCTCACGTCCTCGGTTGCTTTCATTTCAAATTCAGCTTCATGTGCGCCAGCGTCCGCAGCGGCTGGAAGCCAAATCGTGCCATCACTTGCAATGCTTCCTCGTCGTCTCCCGGATGGGCGATCGTCATGGGGCGTGAGGCCAGGTCGCGCTGCCTCAACGCCGCGCTGATCAAGGCAGTGTGAAGATGATGCCCGGCTGCGACCCACATCCGCAGCCGGCCTTCTTCGCGAGGCTTGAGGAACGTCTGCGCCTCAATCGCTCCGACAATCTTGTTATCCGATTGAGCCACCCACCAAGATTCCTTCTGTCCAAAGAGCCACAAATCCAAGCTCCGGTCCCAGCCTAAGATAAACTCGCTTTCGCGCAGAGGATCGGCCCAGCGCAATCCTTCGGGTGTGACGGACTGGGCCAGCGTAAAGAGTGTTTTGCTTTCGCTGGAGCGCGGCCTGCGAATTCGCGCGGCAACCTGCGCGTCAACCTGCGCTGTGGCATTCGCCGCGCGCCGCCAGTGCGCCGCAGCGCCGGTTTGCTGAAAGCCCAGGCTCGAATAGACGTGGCGCGCGGACTCGTTGTCTGCGCGAACCTCCAGCGCCACCCACTCGCCGCCTTCGTTGCGCGCCTGGGCGACGCACGCTTCTATCAACTGGCGGGCGATGCCGTGCTGGCGATATTCCGGCAGCACCGCCACGTTGCCGATAATCCAGCCGCGCCAGGAAGGCAGCGCGCGCCGCAGCGTGGCGTTGCCCACGATGCGCCCATCCTCCAGCCACACAAAGCCCGGCGTAAAACCCTCGCCCACCGGAGCAAACAGGTCGAGCCACCACGCCAGCGGGCCGAGATTTCCGATCAGGCGCATCTCACGCACAGCGCGCGCGCCGGCCGGGTCCATCTCGCCGCGAAACGCCTCGGCGATCACCGTGGCCACGCCGCCGAGGTCGCGCGTGTTATCCAGCGGGCGCAGGCCGGAAAAGGCTGCCTTGCGTCGGAGCGTCGCCGCGACCATCAGCCCTGGCCTTCCAACGCCGCCAACAACTGGGAAGCTTGATCCGCGGTGATCTTTTTATCTTGGACCATTTTGAGGATTGCCATTCGCTCGGCATCGCTGATCGGCTCGGCGGGCGGCTTGGGCGGCTGCGGCGGCGACCACGTCCAGCGCATACCGTGGCCGCGATGCTCGGGCTTGCGGCTGGCGCGCTCGGCGCGCGTCCGTGCGCGCTCGGCGGCTCGTTCAGCCTGACGGCGCGCCCGCTCTGCTGCTTCTTGCGCGCGGCGGGCCACTTTTTCGCCATCCACATAGGGAATGTTGGCGAGCCGCTCTTCCAACTTGCGCTGCATGTCGGCCATCTGCATCTCAAACTGCTGCGACCAAGATTCCATCGCCGATTCCCATTGCCCGGAGCCTTGCCAGCCTGAATCTTCGCCCCGCTCCGCCACCGAGAGATCGCCCTCCGCGCGCAAAATCAGCTCGGCGCTGCCATCGCCCAGCGTGCCGACGATGCGCCCCGACGCGCGTTCGGTGACCTGCAGCGGCAAGCGGCAGTGCACCTCGCCGCCTTCGAGCGTCAGGCGCGCGCCGCTGCCGAATTCCACCTTGGCCGAAATGTCGCCACTAGCTTCAAAGCGATACGATGCGCCGGTCGCCAGGGCCGTGTTCAATGACACATCGCCGCCGACGTGCTCGACCACGGCGCCCACTTCCAGATCGCGCGCAGACAGATCGCCGCGCACCGATTCGAGCTTGACCTTGCCCGTGACCTGCCGAATTTTGGCGTCGCCGCGCACCTCTTGGATATGCAATTCGCCTTCGACGCTGCGCGCTTCCAGGTCGCCGCTCGCCTCGCGCAGCGTGGTCGGCCCGACGCCGCGCAACGTCACGTCGCCCCGGGCCGACTCGACCGCCAACGGCCCGGTCAGTCCTTGCGCGCTCAGGTCGCCATCTACTTGCTTGATCGTGAGGCTGGCCCCTGGCGGGCAATGAATCACGCAATCTTCTTTGGCCGTGATCGTCAAGGCTTCGCCTTGCCGCTCGACGCTCGGCTCCTCCTGATGGCCTTCCACCACAACCTGGCGCGGGTCAGAGCCGGTGATGGTCAAGTCACGCTGGCAGCGAACGACGGTAATGTGCGGAGC
>CAYHAR010000226.1:0-1335 GCA_964354595.1 uncultured Anaerolineae bacterium
TATCCGTTGCGCCAGTTTCCAGGAGTCAAGATGAAGCCAGGCAGGAACGACCGCAGGCATCAAATCCTCATCACGGGCGCAGAGCTCGACGAGCTACAGCGTCACACGTGGATGATGGCCGAAAGCTTTGGCTTGGATCGCCGCATCGAGCGCTACCAGGGCAAGCGTCCCCTTGGCCTGTATCGGTGGGACTTGGAATGTCTCTTAGCGGCGATGGAATCTGCGCTGGCCGATCCCAAGACATACCCATCGCACACCCGCCCTGGCTATCTGGCATTGAAATCGCTCTATGAGCGCATCAAGCAAGAATACGACGAGGCTTACAAGTGGGACCTCGTCTGAAAGAGGACAACATGACCACGGCCGATTATCCACCACCAGTAGACAAGCTACTCACCTTGGGCGATGCGCGCGATTCGATGAGCCACTGGCCCGATTATTTAGCGTACGGCCTCGGCCCGGAGCACATCCCCGATCTCATCCGCATGGCGACGGATAAAGAACTCTACGTGGCTGGCTCGGGCAGCCTTGAGGTCTGGGCGCCTGTCCACGCCGGGCGTGCCCTGGGACAGTTGCATGCTGAATCCGCCGTCGAACCGCTCATTGGTCTGTTGCACAATGATGACAGGCATGATGACTGGGTGCGCGAGCAATTGCCCGTCGTATTCGGGTTGATCGGCACAGTCGCTATCCCTGCGCTCGTGGCATATTTGGCCGATTCTTCGCACGGGCAGTATGCGCGCGGGGCGGCGGCTCACAGCCTGGAAAAAATCGCCCAACAGCACCCGGATGCCCGCGCCGAATGTGTCGCTGCTCTGAGCCGGCAACTGGATCGGTTTGCAGATAACAGCCTTGCGCTCAACGGTTTTATCGTGGGCCATTTGCTCGACCTCAAAGCCGTCGAGGCTGCACCGGCTATGGAACGCGCCTTTGCCGCCGGTCGCGTCGAGCTGGTGGTCGCGGGCGACTGGGAAGACGTGCAAATCGAGCTGGGACTGCAGCAAGAGCGAGCAACGCCCAAGCCACATTATCTGGCAGATTCGCTCGGCCCAGAGCTATCGGCCAAGTTGGCCGATTTGTCTCAGCGGATACAAATCGTCGAGCCTCAATTTCAGCCCAAGCGGAAAGCCAAGAAGCGAGACAAGCGCAAGCCACAAGAGCCGCGCAGCAAAAAGAGTCGAAAAAAGTAACCCGTCGCCTGGAGTCAAAGCTTTAGCTGGATTGTCCGGCTGAAGCCTTTACTCCGAACTAGAAAGAGTCGCGGCTTTCGCAGCTGAAGTCTCTACTCCCAACCCAAACGTGATTGGAGCCAAGGCTCTAGCCGGTTTCAAGCGG
>CAYHAR010000226.1:1435-5827 GCA_964354595.1 uncultured Anaerolineae bacterium
ACCATCGGAGTCAAAGCTTTAGCTGGATTGTCCGGCTGAAGCCTTTACTCCGAACTAGAGAGAGTCGCGGCTTTCGCAGCTGAAGCCTCTACTCCCAACCCAAACGTGATTGGAGCCAAGGCTCTAGCCGGTTTCAAGCGGAATACGAGTCAAACCATCGGAGTCAAAGCTTTAGCTGGATTGTCCGGCTGAAGCCTTTACTCCGAACCGAAGAGCGAGAGTCGAGGCTTTCGCAGGAAACATAGCATGTCCCGTCCACTCCACCATCCGCCGCACATCTATCTCGACGACACGTGGTACATGATCACCGGATCAATTTACCAGAGACTGCGATTGCTTCGACCCGAAGGCTACAAAGACCTGATGCGCGATCAGATCAAAGCCCTGGTAACTGAGTTTGATTTGCGGCTGGCCGCATGGGTGATTCTCGATAACCATTACCACATCCTAACCCAAAGCCATGACGCCAAAATACTGCCTCGATTCTTTGGACGTTTGCATGGTCGCGCGTCGTTTGAGATAAACGGGCGCGATGGAACACGCGGACGGCAAGTGTGGCACAATTATTGGGATACTTTTATTCGCACTGAAGCGGATTATTGGACGCGCTTCAACTACATTCACCACAACCCTGTCAAGCATGGCTACGTGATGCGCGTGGAAGACTGGATGTTTTCCAGTTACCGCTATTATCTCGATCACAAAGGTCAAGTTTGGCTGGACGATGCATTTCGCCAGTATCCGATTGTAGATTTCACAGACCCGAAAGATGATTTCTAGCTCAACCGCCTATCGGAGTCGAGGCTTTGGCTGTTCGCTTCGCGTCCGGCTGAAGCCTACAATCCAGACAAACAAGAAATTGGAGTCAAGGCTTTGGCCGGTGTCGGTGTTCGCTTCACATCCGGCTAAAGCCTACAGTCCAAACAGACGGGAAACTGGAGTCAAGGCTTTGGCCGGCGCCAATGTTCGCTTCACATCCAGCTAAAGCCTACAGTCCAAACAGACGGGAAATTGGAGCCAAGGCTTTAGCCGGTGCAATGTTCGCTTCACACCCGGCTAAAGCCTACAGTCCAAACAGACGGGAAATTGGAGTCAAGGCTTTAGCCGGCGCCAATGTTCGCTTCGCGTCCGGCTAAAGCCTACAATCCAAAAAGACGGGAAACTGGAGTCAAGGCTTTAGCCGGCGCCAATGTTCGCTTCACATCGGCTAAAGCCTACACTCCGAACATCAGAGGATGCCATGCCCACTCATCGAGGCACCGAAACCACGTTTGAGCTCACCACCATCGAGCGGCTGGAGCAGTTGCGGTATCAGCACGTCTTTGGGCCAGAGATCGAGCGCGCGCCGGATCAGGTCGTGCTCAAAGATGTGCTGCGCGCATCGCTCGCCGCGCGCTACCCCGATCTGCCGGACGCGGCGCTGGACGAGGCCGTGGCGCGCATCAGCCGGCCCGACGGCGTGGACACGCTCCGCCGCAACATGGCCTTTCACCTGATGCTCGTGCACGGCCTGGAGCTCAAGGTCGAGTTCCCCGACGGACGCGCGGAGCATCGCCTCATCTATCCTGTGGACTGGGAGCATCCCGCCCACAACGATTCCCGCGTCGTGAACCAGTTCCCCATCCACGGGCAAAACGACCGCCGCCCCGACCTCGTCATCTTTATCAACGGCCTGCCGCTGGTCGTGTTCGAGCTCAAGAATCCTTACGCCGCCGAGCCGACGGTGGACGACGCGCTCAACCAGATTCAGCACTATAAGAACGACATCCCGCAGCTTTTCGACTATAACGCGCTCGTCGTCGTCTCGGACGGCGTCACCACCTTGCACGGCATGTGGACGGCGTCGCACGAGTGGTACGCGCCGTGGAAATCCATTGACGGTTTCGACATCGAACCCAACACCACCGGCAGCATGAAAACGCTGATCGAGGGACTGTTCCCCAAGGATCGCCTGCTCGCCTACATCCGCGATTTTATCGTCTTTGAAGTCGTCAGCGACAAGATCACCAAAAAGGGCGCAAAATATCACCAGTTCTTTGCCGTTCGATTGGCCGCGGCCAAAGCTGTGGAGACCTACAAACGCAACAAGCGCGCGGGCGCGGGCCAGGCCGACCGGCGCATCGGTGTGATCTGGCACACGACCGGCGCAGGCAAGTCGCTTTCAATGGCGTTCCTGGTCAGCATCCTGCTCCGCCAGCCGGAGCTAGAGAACCCGACGTTTGTGATCCAGGTGGATCGCAACGATCTGGACAATCAACTGCACGATCAGTTTGTCGCGGCGCGCTCGCTCGTGGGTGATGTCCAGCACGCCGACAGCGTGGACGATCTGCGCCGACTGTTGCAGACCGAAGGCGGCGGGGTCATCTTTACGACCATCGAAAAGTTCCGCCTCAAGACAGACGCGGGCGAGATCGAGCACCCCGAACTGTCGGGCCGGTCGAACATCATCGTCATCGCCGACGAAGCGCACCGCTCGCAGTACGGCTTCACGGAAGGCTATGCCCGCAACCTCACCGAAGCCTTGCCCCATGCGATGCGACTGGGCTTTACGGGCACGCCCGTCAGCCTCAGCAGCGCGGATACGGTACAAGTCTTTGGCGACGTGATCCACACTTACGACATCGGGCAATCGCAACAGGATCACGCCACCGTCCCAATCTATTACGAGCCGCGCCAGATCAAGGTACGCCTGAGCCAGGCCGATATTGACGCCGCGCTGGACGAGATCACGCAAGGTCAGGAGATGGACGAGGTCGAGCAGCGCAAGGGGCGCTGGGCCGCGCTGGCTGCGGCGGCGGGCGCAAAAGAGCGCGTGGACGAGCTGGCGCGGGATTTGCTGGCGCATTTCCTCGACCGCACCGCCACGCTGCACGGCAAGGCGATGGCCGTGTGCATGACGCGCGACAACTGCGTGCGGCTGTATGACGCGCTCACGGCGTTGCCAGATTGCCCTGAAGTCAAGATCGTCATGACGGGTAACCTGGGGCAAGATCCGTCCGAATGGAGCCAGGCGGGACACCTCACCACCAAAGCTCAGCGCGAGGCGATCAAGCAGCGCATGATTACGCCCGACGATCCGCTCAAGCTGGTGATTGTGTGCGACATGTGGCTGACGGGCACCGACATCCCCTGCCTGCACACGCTGTACGTGGACAAGCCCATGCAGGGCCACAACATGATCCAGGCCATCTCGCGCGTCAACCGCGTGTTCCGCGATAAACCCCACGGCCTGATCGTGGACTATATCGGCATCGGCGACGAGCTGCGCGAAGCGACCGCCAAATACACGCAAGGCGGCGGCAAGGGCGATCCCGCGCCGGACATTGAATCCACCGCGCGTCCGTTGTTCCTGGCCGAGCTATCCAGCATCCGTGCGCTCTTGCCCGCCGGTCACGAGTATGGCGCGTGGCGGCGCATGATGCCCATCGAGATGGAAGACCTGTACGCGCTCGTCTACGGCCACCTGGCCGACGACATGCTGCGTGAACACTTTTTGCAGGCCGAATTGCGTCTCAGCTCGGCGTTCCTGCTGGTCAAGCACCTCGACGACTGCCGCAAGCTGGCTGACGAGGTCATCTTTTATCAGCGGGCGCGCCAGCAGTTGTCCAAGCTTTCGCCTGGGACAAAGCCGCGCGCGCAGGCGCTCGACCGCGCCGTGCGCGACCTGGTGGACGAGCACGTGGCCTCGGAAGGCGCGGTGGACATTTTCCAAGCGGCCGGCCTGGAGCGCGCCGACATTTCGATCCTCGACGACCAATTTCTCCAGACGTTCAAGGATCGCCCGCAAGAAAACCTGCGGCTCAAGCTGTTGCAGCGGCTGGTCGAAAACGAGATTCAACTGCGCCGCAAACAGAACATTACCCGTGCGCGCTCGTTCAAAGAGTTGCTGGAAGCGACGCTTCAGAAATATCACAACCGGCTGATTGACGCGGCGGAAGTGGTGCGGGTGATGATCCAGATTCGGCAGGATATGGCGGCGGAAGAGCAGCGTGCCCGCGCGCTCGGCCTGGACGCCGACGAGCTAGCGTTTTACGATGCGGTGGCCGTCAACTTTTTCGGGCTGTACGACGAAGCGTTCTTGCGCGATCTCATCCACGACGTGGTTCACACCGTCAAGAACAATCTCAAGGTGGACTGGACAGAGCCGCACCGAGAGGATGTGCACTCGACCGTGCGGGCGGCGGTGCGAAGAGAGTTGCGCCGTCGCAACGTGCGACAAGAGGACCTGGAGCCGTTCCTGGGGTACATCCTGGATCAGGCGAAAGAGATCTATGCCGATTGGCCGGTGGGGGCGTATGCGCCGGTCAATGAAGAACAGAGACCCTAAGGGTCTTGGAGACCCTTAGGGTCTACCGGCGGAACGTTCACCAGCCCAGCAACGTCGTCGCCTCC
>CAYHAR010000227.1:0-5823 GCA_964354595.1 uncultured Anaerolineae bacterium
AGGTCGTAATAGATGCCGTTCTCTTCGCGCGTCACGGTTTGCAGCCGCGCGGTGCCATCCACGTGCGTGATGGCCGGGAGGAGGCTGCGCTTGTCCGGGTGGACGTCGGCCACCAGCAGCATGAACGGGCTGGCGACGCTGCAATCGAAAAATTCCGGCGACTTGTCCAGCAGCGCGCTCGGCGCGAACGGGCGGAACGGCTCGCGGTGCTTGACGCGCTCGTTGACAATGTCCTTCATCTGGGGATTGCGCGGGTCAACCAGAATGCTGCGATGTCCCAACGCGCGCGGGCCGAACTCGAGCCGCCCTTGATACCAGCCGATAATCTTTTGCTCGGTCAACAGGCGAGCGGTCTTTTCAATCAGTTCCTTGTCGGAAAGGCGCGTGTAGGGGATGTTGTTCTGTTTGAGGTAGGTTTCGATTTCTTCGTCCGAGTACTCGGGGCCGAGGTAGGCATCGCGCATCACGTAATTGCGCGGATTGCCCAGCAGCATCGTGTTGATGTACGTCGTCACGCCGACGGATGTGCCGCCGTCGCCCGCCGCCGGTTGGATGAACAAATCGTCGTAAGGCACTTGGCGCAAGATGCGCCCGTTGCTGCAGCTCGAAAGCCCCACGCCGCCGCCGATGCAGAGGTATTTCGCGCCAGTCGTCTTTTTCAGGTCGCGCGCCAAGGCCAGCATCACCTCTTCCAACACTGCTTCGACGGTGGCAGCCATGTTGTTATAGTGCTCGTTGAGCGGCTCGCCCTTTTTGCGGCGCGGCCCAAAGACCTGCTCGAATTTGGGGCTGAACATTTCGGCGCCATAGTGATACGCAAAGTAATCCAGGTTCAGCCTAAAGCTGCCGTCAGACTTGACGTCAATCACGTCCTCGAACTGCTTGCGGTAGACCGGCTGGCCGTAGGGCGCCAGGCCCATCACCTTGCCTTCGCCTTCGTTCACCTCAAAGCCCAGGTAAGCGGTGAGGGCGCTGTAGAGCAAACCGAGCGAGTGCGGGAAGCGAATCTCTTTGGTCAGCTCAAGATGGTTGCCGCGCCCCAAGCCGCACGTCGTCGTGGCCCACTCGCCCACGCCGTCCACCGTGAGGATGGCGGCCTCCTCGAACGGCGAGACAAAGAACGTGCTGGCCGCGTGCGCCAGGTGATGCTCGACGAAGAGAATCGGCCCCTTGTAGCCGGTCTTTTCACGAATGATCGGAGGGATTTGCAGCTTTTGCGTCAGCCACAGCGGAATCGAGCGCACGAACGACGACCACCCACGCGGCCACGTCGCCAGCGTGGTGTAGAGAATGCGCTCGAACTTTAGCATCGGCTTTTCGTAAAAGCCGATGTAATCCACCTGGTCAATCGTGATGCCGCCTTGTTGGAGGCAATAGGCAATCGAGCCTGTGGGGAAATCGGTGCAGTGCTTTCTTCGGACAAAACGTTCCTCTTCGACGGCGGCGACAAGCACGCCATCTTTCAGGAGCGCGGCGGAAGCATCGTGATAAAAACAGGAAATACCGAGGATGTTCATGAGGTCCCTCTATCGAGTTTGGAATCGTGTCGTTAACCGACAAAAGACGGAAGACGAAGGACGGATAGGGTTCGTCATTCGTCCTTTGTCAGAATTGTCGAGCAAAAGCTTGAAGCGTATGTTGGACCGGCTCGCGCTTGAGCCAGTGTGTGCCCGGCTCCGGCTTGTCCGGGTGAAGCAAATCTTTGCCCAGCAGTCGCGCCAAGATGGCGACGACGGCAAAGACGGTAAAGTAGAGCACGAACAAGACGGCGATGCTCAGTCCGACGGCGACCTTGTTCTGGAACGCCTTCAAGCCCTCCCAGAGTTTGGCCAGCCCGCTTTTGTTGCCAGCAGTCATTCTCACCTCGCGAATTCTGCGGTATCAGGGCGACAAATTGGAGTGAATGCTTTTTGCGTTACAACAAGAAAGCCTTGAGGCTTCCCCAAGGCTTTCGCTTTTGCGTGCCCGGAACTGCCAAGGTATTCTAACATATCCGCTTGGGGTGTCAAGCGTTGCTGTGATTACCTTGACACTCTGCTTTGCTTTGTTATAATGAGACAAGCAGTGCCGTGAGGGGCGGCCCCCAGCCGCCTCTTTTTGTGGAGTTTGACCGATGCTGGAAAAACTGGCGGGCATCGAGGCTCGCTACGAAGAACTGAACAAACTGATGTCCAACCCGGACGTGATCGGCGACTATAACCGGTTGCGCGCAGTAGGCCAGGAACGCTCGGAGCTGGAGCCGATTGTCGAAACGTTCCGGCAGTTCGAGGCGGTGCAAAAGGAACTGGAGGGCGCGCGCGGGCTGGCCGAGGCTTCCGGCGACGCCGAAATGGCGGCGATGGCGCGCGAGGAAATCGCGCGGCTGGAACAGCAATCCCGCGAGATAAAAGAGCGGATCAAGCGGCTGCTGTTGCCGCGCGATCCCGCCGACGACAAGAGCGCGATCGTCGAGATTCGCGCGGGGACGGGCGGCGAAGAAGCCGGGCTGTTCGCTGCCAACTTGTATCGCATGTACACGCGCTACGCCGAAGCGCGCGGCTGGTCGGCCGAGATGCTCAGCGCCAACGACACCGGCATCGGCGGGTTCAAAGAGGTCATCTTTCTGGTCAAGGGCAAAGGCGCGTACTCGCGGTTCAAGTTCGAAAGCGGCGTGCACCGCGTCCAGCGCATCCCGGTGACGGAATCCTCCGGGCGCATTCACACCAGCACGGCCACCGTCGCCGTCTTGCCCGAAGTCGAGGACGTCGAAGTTCAGATTCCCGATAAAGACATCGAGATCGAAGTCTACCGCAGCGCGGGCGCGGGCGGGCAGAACGTCCAGAAAAACTCGACCGCCGTGCGCATTCGCCATCTGCCGAGCGGCATGGTGGTGCAGTGCCAGGACGAGCGCAGCCAATTGCAAAACAAGATGCGCGCCATGTCCATCTTGCGCGCGCGGCTGTACGACATGGAGCGCAGCAAGCGCGACCAGGAGATCACCGATGCTCGCCGCAGCCAGGTGGGCAGCGCCGAGCGCAGCGAAAAAATCCGCACCTACAACTTTCCCCAGGCGCGCGTCACCGACCACCGCATTGACAAGTCCGTCTTTGGCCCGCGCATGCAAGCGATGCTCGACGGCGAGCTGGACGAGTTCATTGACGAGCTGGCGACGCAAGACCAAGCCGAGCGGCTGCAAGCGGTAGGACTGGCATGATGCGCGTGGCGGGCTGCGTGAGACGATAGACGATACGTGATATGCCGTCCGCAATTGGCGAGGCCATGGCCGACGCAACGGCCAAGTTGAGAACCGCGGGCGTGGATTCGCCCAAGCTTGTGGCGCAGGTCTTGTTAGCGCACACGTTGGGCGTGCCGCGCGCCAACATCATGGCGTATTCGCCCCAGCAGCCGCTCCAGTCACATCAACTCGCCACCTTCCGGGAGAGGGTGGCCCGCTGCGTGTCGGGCGAGCCGGTGGCCTACGTCGTGGGTCACGTCGAGTTTTACGGGCTGGATTTCCTCACTGACCGCCGCGCGTTGATCCCACGCCCCGAAACCGAGCACCTCGTCGAGTTGGCGCTCAAGAAACCTCAAACCTCAAACCCCCTAAAGAGCGAGATTTCCAAATCCCAAATCGTGGAGGTGGGGACGGGAAGCGGCTGCGTCGTCGTGTCGCTGGCGGTCAAGCTGCCCGAGATGCGTTTGATCGCCACAGACATTTCGGCGGATGCGCTGGCGCTGGCTCACGAAAACGCCAGGCGGCACAAGGTCAGTTCGCGCATCCAATTCTTGCGCGGCGATTTGCTCGCGCCCGTGACGGTGCGCGTGGACGGCGTGATCGCCAACCTGCCCTATGTCACCACCGCCGAATGGCAAAATCTCCCGCGCCACATCCGCCAGCACGAGCCGCGCATCGCGCTCGACGGCGGCCAAGATGGCCTCGATCTCGTCCGGCGGCTGTTCGCGCAAGCGCCCCAGCGCGTCAAGCCGGATGGCTGGCTGCTGCTCGAAATCGGCGCGACGCAAGGCCAGGCCGTCTCGGCGCTGGCGCGGCAGGCGTTCCCGCTGGCCGCGGTCAACCTCCACCGCGATTACGCCGGACTGACGCGCGTCGTCGAAATCCAACTGCGCGCTGTGCCCGGCGTCAAGATGAAATGACTCAAACACCGATTCGTCTCATTGCCCTTGATTTGGATGGCACGCTGTTCAACTTTGACTTTGAGTTTTCGCCGCGCGTCAAGCTCGCCATCGCGCAAGCGCAACAGCGCGGCATCGCCGTCACACTCGCTACAGGCCGCAGCCTCCTTTCCACTCGACCGTTCGCAAAAGAACTCGACATCCGCGAGCCGCTCATCTGTTACCAGGGCGGATTGATCGCCCGGCCGGATGGCCGCGTGCTGCATCGCGTCGCGCTCGACCGGGGTCTCGCCGCGCAAGTGATCGAGTTCGCCCAATCGCGCGACTGGCACGTGAACCTTTATCAGGATGGGCTGCTCTATCTGACCGAGCTGCGCCACCTCATCACGTTTTACGAAGGGCTGCTCAACCCGGCGTCGCAGCGTGTGCCGGATTTGTACGCGCTGCTCGACCACGACCCGGACAAGGTCTTGATCGTGGCCGAGGGCAACGGCGACGAAATACTGGACGGGTTGCGCGCGCAGTTTGACGGCCAAATGCAAATCGTCCGCTCGCACGATCTGTTTATCGAGGCTATCCCGCCTGGCGTGGACAAGGGTCAGGGATTGGCATGGCTGGCTGCGCACCTGGGCGTGCCGCAATCGCAAGTGATGGCCGTGGGCGACCAGGACAACGACGCGCCGATGGTCGCCTGGGCCGGGCTGGGCGTGGCGATGGGCAATGGCAGCGCCCCGTGCAAAGCCGTCGCCGATTGGATCGCTCCATCGCTTGAAGAGGACGGCGCAGCGGCGGCGATTGAGAAATTTGTATTGAATCTTCCCGAAAGCTCGGAGCTTTCGGGAAGATAGAAAGTCCCATGACTACCGAGGTCTTGGTTGCCAACGATGCGAGAAGCCTGACGCGCGCCGCCGAGTTGTTGCGCGCGGGCCGGCTCGTCGCCTTTCCCACCGACACCGTCTACGGCGTGGGCGCGCCCGCGTTCGACGCGAATGCGGTCGCCTCCATCTACGTCGCCAAAGAGCGCCCGCCGGATAAAGCGATCCCCGTCCTCATCGCCGACGCCTCCGATTTGCCGCGCATCGCCGCCTCTGTGCCCGATTGCGCGCGTGCCTTGATCGCGCGCTTTTGGCCCGGCGCGTTGACGCTCGTCCTGCCCAAGCGCCCCGACGTGCCCGAGATCGTCAGCAGCGACACGACGGTGGCCGTGCGCATCCCCGATTTGGATTTGGCGCGCGCGCTCTTGCGCTTGACCGGGCCGCTCGCGGCGACGAGCGCGAATCGCTCCGGGCAGCCCAGCCCGGTCACCGCCGCCGATGTGATGGCGCAACTGGGCGGGCGCATCGCCGCCGTGCTGGATGGCGGCCCGTGCCCCGGCGGCATTTCTTCGACGGTTGTGGACTGCACAACCTCGCCGCCGCGCGTGCTGCGCGAAGGTGCCCTTTCACTTTCAGTTTTGCGCACTGCCCTGCCGGATATTCAATAAGCGGTGCGTTTCACTTTGAAGGATTACACAATGGCATTCCTCAACGACATTCGCATTCTCGACCTTTCCCGCTTGCTGCCCGGCCCCTACTGCACCATGCTCCTGGCGGACCTGGGCGCGGAGGTGATCAAGATCGAATCGCCCATCGTCGGCGATTACGTGCGGACGATCTCGCCCGAATTCGGCGGCGAGGCCATCTTTGCCGCGGTCAACCGGGGCAAAAAGAG
>CAYHAR010000228.1:0-5808 GCA_964354595.1 uncultured Anaerolineae bacterium
GCTGGCGCTGACCGCCATTCTGGGGCTGGTCAAGCAAATGACCCTCTATCCGACGTTGTACATGCTTTCGCTGGAAACTGACGCACGAGCCGAAAGCCTCTACAAGTGGATGGCGACGGTGTTGCCTCCCGGCCCGGCCCGCATTGGCCTGGTTAACGATTGGGACCAGATGAGCGGCCCGGCGTCGGGCTGGGAATTGACGACGCGCCGCGCGCCCGCACCACGCCGGGCTGACTTGGTGACGGTGTGGGAAATGCACCGCCTGCCCGACCCGACGCCGGAAAATGTAGCGGCCTTGCGCGATCAAATGAGCCAGCGGGGGATCAATTACCTTATCGCCTACACCGCCCCTGGCGTGGGGATCAAACGCTTGCAGGGCGCGCTGGCGATTTTGGGCGACCAAGCGCAGCCCCAGGGCGAGCGTGATTTTCCGCTGCGGTGGTATTGGCCGGACAAGATAGATCACCGGCTGTACGATGGCGAGCATCTCGACGACGAGCAATTGCGGCAGGCCGTCGAGCAGCTTGGCATCGAGCGCAGCCTCACCGTCAGCGTCTATGCCTTTCGGCCCAAGTAGGTCCCGCTTGAAGCGTAACCTACGATTCTCTCTCAGGGCGTGTAGGCATAGACGTGAACCGTCACGCCGATCCCGCCCCACTCCTGCCTCTATCCGGTCCAACTCTTCCTCGTCCAGGTACTCGTTATCGTATAGGCGGCGCTTGACCGAGTCCGGCCAGTACCAGCGAAACATGAATTGTTCTTCGGCCAACAGGCGAAGCTTGCCCTCCATGAGCGCAAGCGTGCCATCCAATCGTCGGCGGCCCATGCCCGCCGCCGTGCAAGCGACCAGGTAATTGATGCGGCGCGCGTTCATCTGGGCGCGTAAAGCGGCCACATTCTCTGGCGTCGGCTCGGGCAGTTGATCCATCTGCCAGAGTCACCAAATCAGCGCGGCGCGGTCGCGTGGCGCGTCAATTCCCACCCGAGCGAAGTTGCTCATCTGATCCCATTCGTTGATCAGGCCAATGCCCACCACACCCGCGGGATTTGAGCGGCAGCCCACTCGTAGAGGTCCTCTGCGCACGGGTCTGTCTCTAGCTCGGCCATGTATAGCACCGGGTAAACTGTCGCGCGCCAATCCCAGCCCATGACAGTGGTCACGACCGGCGCCACGAGGACCGCCAGCGTCGCCAGTCGCGCGGCCCATCTCATCCCATCGGTTCGCAGTCGAGCGATCCAGTCCGGCCAAGCCGCGGCTACCCGGGCTACCCACACGCCGCCCATCAGCCACAAAGTGGGCGTGGCCGTCACAATAAAGCGCGGTCTGATTCCCCGATGCCGGTTGACGCCGAACAGGTGCTAGGCAGAAAAGAACGTTAACAGCCGTAGCCGATTGTCGCGCCAACGTGCTGCCGAAGCGATGAACGCTATGGACAACCCAACGACGATCAACGGCGACGGGCTAAAGTGATTCCAGAACGCTGGCCGTCGAAGCGCCAGCCAGGTCGCCATCGCGCAAAAAAACCGAGACGCGTAACGCCTCGTAAGCACGAAACGCTTCGTCGTCGTCGAAAAAGTAATCCTCATTCAGTTGGAGCGAGTCGGCCAGCCAGTTGACCGTGACAAGTGTCAGGACGACTACGATCACAAAGCTCGACCATTCGGCCAGTTTGCGCTTGTTCAGATGTATTTTCACATTTTCTCCACGTTCAGTTGGTCGGCGCTGCGCGTGGCACGTAGACGTAGTAGAGCCAGATTTGCTTTTCCAGGACGTAGCTCTGCCGGATGGCGTCCAGCATCTCGGCGGTCATCAAGGAGGGGCGATAAGCGAACACGTCGGTCGCCACGTCAAACTGGAGCAGCACCAGCGCAAACTGGCGCTGGCGAATCTGATCGAGGAACGGCGTCTGATCCCATACGCCCCCTTTGGCTAATTGCGTAAAGGGCTGAAACTGGATCCACATTGGGCGATCATGCGTGGCCGTGAACGAGCCGTCTTCGGAAAGAATCAGGCCGGGCGTCTGACGAACGCGTTGATCGAGCGCATTGGCCGCTTGCCTCTCGGCCTCGGCTGGCGTCCAGAGATACGCCGCGCGGCTCGACTTGGCCCATGTTGTCCGCGCGAGCGGCTTGAGCGCCGTCCACGGCTTCAGCACTCCGCTCTGCGGGCTATAGGGCAGATGGATCAACATGGCCGCCTGGACGAGCACGGCGGCAGAAGCGATCAATGCCCACAAGCGTTGCTTGCTTTTGGCCGCCCAACCCACTAGTAGCCCACACGCCAGCCATGTCGCAACGCTGGCCTCCAGCAAATGGTTGATGTACGCGCCGATTTTGCCGGTCGTCGCCGAAGAGAGCCAGGCAAACACCAGGTACAACGCCGGCAGGGTGGGCCATTTCCGCACCAAGGCCAGGACGAGCGTCACCAACCCGCCGAGGATCGCCAACGGATACATCTCCCACACCCGCCCCAGGGCAGCCAGCCAACGGCTCAGCATCCACGGCTGGATGTTGTTGATGACCAGGTTTTGAAAGAACCGACCCTCCGTCATCACTTGGAGCAAGCCCATCAGCGCCAAGCCAAGCCCAGCATACAGTGCGAGCGCCTTGAGCATCAGCGTCCAGCGGCGCGTGAGCAACAAGTAGCTCAAACAGGCCGCCGCAGCCCAGAGCGCCGTCGCCCGGCTATAGGCCGCGACGACAAATATGATCATCGCCACAAGAATGTGTCGCTCTCGGCCTCGACGGATGTATCCACGCCAGAACAAGTACAGGCCCGCCAGCGAAAGCACGAGCGAAAGCATGTCCTCGCGCATCAGCACGGCCCAATTGTAGACCAGGTGCGAAGCCAGCCAGAACAATCCGGTTACGATGCCAGCCCAAAGCTTGTGAGTCTCCTCGTAAACAATCCTGCCGAGCAAGCCCCCGACGACGAGCGACAGCGCCACGCTTACCATGCGCCCGGCCGCGTAGCGGATGCCGATGAGTACCGCCACCGGCGCGACGGCGATGGTATACAGCGGCGGGTACTCGAGGGTATGATAGGGTGCTTGAGTGATGTCGCCATACATGTTCTGGCCGCTCAACAGCCGGGCGACCACATAGATTTCCAATCCCTCGCCGTAATCCATCTGATAGGGAAACCCGATGGAAGCCACAGCATGATAAGCGAACATGACGGCATACAGCAACAGAATAAACAACGCGACTGCTTGCAAGGCCAGAGTGCCCCACCGTATTATTTGCACCAGGGGCCACACGCGACGATTCATCAGAGGCTCCCCAATGGCGCGCTTGACCGCGCCAGGTCCATCGTGAAATAGTACCAGCCTCCCCCGCCTTTGACCACACCGATGCCCATGTCCACGTATTGGGTGTTGAGCAAGACAGCGCGATGCAGCGGATCGTTGGCCCAATAATTCCAGGCGTCGTCAACCGTCACCACTCCGCCATAAATGTTTTCGCCCGTAACCTGCGCCTCGTAACCCGTGTCCCGGATGCGCTGTGAGGCTCTGGAGCCATCCGAGCCGATGTGATCAATGCGGCCCGTGTTCGCCATATCCTGGCTGTGACGTTGAGCCGCGGCGTCGAGTTTGTCGTTCAACTGGTACGGCGGCAGACCGTTTTGCGCGCGCAAGGCGTTCGTGCGGTTCAACAAAATCGTCACGACATCCAGCGCGGGATTTGGCGTCGGGGTTGGAGCGAGGGGCACCACCGAAATCGGCGTGGGCATCGGCGTGGCCGTCGGGTCAATCGCCTGCAGCGGCCGCGCGCCAAAAACCATCGTGTAATAGAACGTGTTACCTCCGCCCCTGGCCACGGCAATGCCAATATCAAATAGTTTGAGGTCGAGCAGGACAGCGCGATGATACGGGTCAGAGGTCCAAAACTCCCCGGCATCGTCCACCGTCGCCGCGCCGCCAAAGATCACCTCGTCGGTGGGCCAATTGCCGTAGCCGGTGTCCATGATGCGCTGTTGGGCCGTCGAGCCATCGGAGCCGGTATGGCTGACGTTGCCCATGCTCGCCATGTCCTGACTATGACGCTCTGCCGCGGCGGCGAGGCGGTTGACGAATCGGTACGGCGCCAGTCCGTTTTGAGCGCGCAGGGCATTCGTGCGATTGAACAGCTCGAGCGCCGAACCGGAAAGGTCCGGCGGCATGGGCGCAGGCGCGGGACTCGCGCCCGGCAGGCTCAAGTACCAGGCTGCTGCAAAACCCTCTTTGCCATCGGGCGTGCGGACCTTGAGCCACTGCCCCACCTGCCCGATTTTGGCTTTGGCCGTGTCCGCCGCTTCGAGCACATCGAGCGTGGCCTTGTCCTTCGCCTGCGTGACTGACACGCCATTCGTCGAGGGCGCATCGCGGACGTTGACATAGCCCGCGTCGGGACTAGTCACCTGAACCTGGAGGATGGCCGCTCTCGTCGGGGTGGGCGTCGGTTGAGCAGTAGGAGTGCTCGTCGGCGCGAGCGTGGGCGCAACCGTTGGCGCCAGGGTCGGCGCAGGACTGGCAGTTGGCGCCGCAGTATCCGTAGGTCTGACGGAAACAGTCGGCGACACTGGCGGCTCCGGCTGGGGGGCAGGCTGGCACCCCGTCAACGCTGCCAGTGCGATGACCACAACACAAAATCGCTTGTCCATCTTTCTCCTCCTTGGGCTTACCTTGGGCCGCACACCGAATCTATGTGTGGGCAGACCGACGGGGAATTGCGCACGCGCAAGATTATAGCACAAAACCGTCTGCACATCAGGAATCCGAATTGACAAACGGCATGACACGTCTATAATCTGCCTGTCCAAGTGATTGATCGAGTCTTGCGGCGGGGTCAGGCCTGGGCAACTTGTCCAAAGACACGACGAAGCGGGTAACGATGAGCACAGCCTCTTTTGCTGCCGAACTAGAGAATCTCGCAGTGATCCGCCGCTTTGCGGAGGAGACAGCCCAAAGCCTTCAGGCTAACCAGGCCGCGATTGACGACATGCTCCAGGCTGTGGACGAAGCGGTGACCAACATCATCGTCCACGGCTATGCGGGCAGACCGGGAACGATCGAGGCCCAAGTGAAGCGAGCAGGAGACTCGCTCATCGTGCGCTTGCGGGATCAGGCTCCTCGCTTCGACCCCACCACCGTCCGGCCGCCCGATTTGACCTTGCCCCTGGAGAAACGTCGTCCGGGCGGACTGGGCGTTCATCTCATCCGCCATTTTGTGGATCAGGTGCATTATCACACTGCGCCCCAGGGAGGCAATGAGCTGACCCTGGTGAAGAAAGCATTTTGAAGGGCAAGAAGGGAGAAGACAAATGAACGTTAGCGCAAGTCAAGCTCAGGGTCGAGTGCCGGTGACGATCTTGAGCATCCAGGGCGACCTGGACGGTTCCAATTACCAGGATTTGATCGCCAAGGCTCAAGAACTCTACCAGGCTGGAACGAGGCGACTCATCCTGGATATGACCGACCTCCGCTTTATGAGCAGCTCTGGCATTGTGGCGCTGCACAGCATCGCTCTGCTGATGCGTGGAGATCAGCCGCCGGATCCCGCGCAGGGTTGGGCTGCTTTTCACGCTGTGGCTCGCAACAGCGCCGAGTTGCAGCAACACGTCAAATTGCTCAACCCTCAGCCCCGAGTAGACCGGGCGCTAGAGGTCGCGGGCTTGAAAACGTTTTTTGAAATCCACACGGACCTGGCCACCGCCGTCGCTTCGTTCTAACGAATGTCGCAGAACGCCAGTCTGTTGCGCGAGTTCGAATCGTTCATGCCACAGGCAGACGATTATGCTTCATCCTGCTGACGGCCCAAGGCCAGGAG
>CAYHAR010000229.1:0-3455 GCA_964354595.1 uncultured Anaerolineae bacterium
CGCAGCGTGCGCTCCTGCGTCTCTGGGTTCAGCTCGATCAGCCCAAAGCGCAGATTCCACCCTTCGGCCCACTCAAAGTTGTCCACCAGCGTCCAGTGATAAAAGCCCATCACGGGGACGTTCTGCATGGCCGCTTTCCACACCTGGCGCAAATGGGTCATGAGGAACGCGGGTCGCCGGTCGTCGTCCGCATCGGGCAGGCCGCACTCGGTGATATAGATCGGCTTGCCATAGCGGCTCAACCGTTTGAGCAGATGATAGATTCCTTCGGGATAGACCTCGCCATAGTGAAGGTCGCTGATCTCTGCACCGGGCGAAAAGACTTGTCTGGAGAACAGCGTGCCGGGGCTGCTCGAATCGAACGTCAGAATGACGCGCATATAGTAATTCAGCCCGATAAAGTCGCTGGTGTTCGCCAACTCGCGGACGCGGCGCGAGCCGATCAAGCGCGGAATGTGTCCGCGCAGCGTGGCATCCAACCCGGCGCGATTCATCAGCCGCTCGCGCTGGCCGACGACAAAATGGTCCAGCGGCGAGCTGGGATGAAGCGGCTGATGATACGGCATGTTGTGCGCCACGCCCACGCGCGCGTGTGGCTGGGCGCGACGGATGGCATAGTACGCCGCGCCATGTCCCAGGAAGAGGTTTTCCACGACCTTTATCGCCAAGTCAAAGTCGTGCTTGCCGGGCGGGTATGTGAGCTGGTGATGCATCTCGTCGCGCGGGCTGCCGGCCGCGTAACCGAGGATGGCGTAAAGAACCGGCTCGTTGATGGTGACCCACAGATCGCAAAACTCGCCCAGCGCTTTGACGACCTTGGCGGCAAACTGCTCAAAGCGTGGAATGATCTTGGGGTTCTCCCATCCGCCGCGCTCGGTCAGCCAGAGCGGCGTGGTAAAGTGATGCAGCGTCACCATTGGCTCGATGTTTCGCTCGCGCATAAAGCGCAGCATTTGCCGGTAGCGATCAATCGCCGCGTCGTCCCACTTGTCCTCGCCCGGCTCGATGCGGCTCCACTCGACCGACATCCGGTGCGCGTTCTGGCCCATCGCGGCGGCGCGCTCCAAATCGGCTTCGGCGGTGCGCCACCCGTCGCACGCCTGGCCGGACTTTTGTCCGCCGTAGATGTGGCCTTCGCCCTGCTCCCAGGCGTGCCAATCGTTGTTCGTGTTATCGCCCTCCACTTGATGCGCGGCGGTGGCGCAACCCCAGCGGAAATCGGGAGGAAAGTGTAGCGTGGCTGTTGGCATGGGACACCTCGTTGTTGAGTTGCATCATGCATTCGTGCTCTTGAGCGAGCCAATAAACGCGGCTTCACGCGCGCCGGTATCGGCCAGGCCTAACTCGTGAGCAATCGCCATGGATTCGGCATTGTCCTGGTCAACGATGTAGAGCGGACGCAAGTCGGATTCGAGCAAATACGCGACGCAGGCCGAGACGACCGACTTGCCCAGTCCCCTGCCGCGCGCGGCAAACTCGACGTGGACAAAGACTTCGGCAAACTCGTCGGTGCGCCAGTTGGCGCCGGACTCGGCCACGACGCGCCCATCTGCCGAGCGAATCGCAAATCGCATTCCGCCCTCCGGCCCGCGCGACGAGGCGACCAGCACGTTAATGACCGGCTTGAAATCGGCGCGGCGAGCTTCGAACACGAGGTGGGGCGCGGCTTCCCGCACCTCCAGCTCTGCCTGGACGGCGGGCGCCAGGCTCGGCGGAACGACGACGTGATACGAACGCGTGGGCGACAGCGCGTCGCGCAGCAGGTCGGCGGCGACTCGCGCCGTCGGCGCGCGCAGCGCGACGAGCGGCTGAAACAGGTCAAAGCCCGTCTGGCACACGACGACAAAGCCGTCGGCCAGGCTGCGCTCGTTACGATGGAGGGTGAGTTGGGTGCGGGCTTGGCTGTGATGCAGCGCATAGTAGGCGGCCAGCGCGTCCTCGGGGCTGTGCGCGCGCAACAATGGGGCGATGGCCTGGCGGTCAGCGGAGAGGGTCACGCCTTGTCCAACCTCAACTCTAAAACGTCAATACCGTGCTCGCGGATTTCTTCCGGATGCTCCGGGTCTATTTCGATGTGATACCCGGCGGCCTCCAACGCTTGCAGCGCGCGCGGATGCAGAGTTGCCATCGCCTCGACCATCACTTTGCCCAAAGCCGCTGCGTGAGCGCGCGCCGCGCGAGCGAGCCAAGTGATGCCTTCTGTTGTCCCTTCAAGTGACGCAAGCCCCAGTCGCTCCCAGCTCGGGTCGTGTTCCACAAGGCCCCACGCGCAGAGGCGACCCGCGTCATCGCGCGCGCCCATCACGATACCTTGGTCCATGTGTTCGGCCAGGCGCTCGCGCGTCAATGGATTCACTTTCCATTCAAAGACGTACACGCCATTCGACGCGCGCAGCAAGTCTGAATCGAGTGCGATATTCCACGCCGCGTCTAGGTCAGCGCGCGTGAGCGCCTCTGGCGCGACGGTGCCGTCGAGCTTTTCGGCCACGCGCTCGACGAATCGCGTCAACGTGGAAAAGCCCGCGCGCCCCGCAATCCGATGTGAGCCTTTATTGCGGATGCCGGTGGCGTAGCGCACCATGCCGCCGCCCCATCGCTTGATCAGCCCAAGCTGATACGTGTTCATCGCCTGGCCGATGCCCTTGAGCCGCCGATCCGGGTCAACGCGCAAGCCTTCCAGCCACCACTGGCCTTCGCCCTGCCAGGTGATCTTGGCGAGCGCGATCACAGCACCGTCAAGCTCGGCGACGGTCAGTTCGCCTTTCGGGTCGGCCAGCCAGCGGTCCCAAACTTCAGGGACATAATCGCCGTCGTCACCAAATGTCCGTGCGGTGATTGCCAACATGCGGGGCTTGTCTTCCAAGCGGGCAGGGCGGAACGTTAGACCGGGGAGTTGCTCGGACTGCACCAACGTTCTCCTATCGTGCCAGGGGTGATGACAAGATGCTGGCATTGGATGGCGGCCAATAAGCCAACCGCGCGCATCCGGTGATCTTGCTCAACGGGATCGGCCCCAAGCGGCGCGAATCCAGGCTGCCGCCCGGCGCGCGATTGTCGCCCATCACAAATACTGCGTCCGGCGGGACGCGCACCGGGGCCGTGTTTCCGAACGTCGGCCCGCTGGCGTAAGGCTCGTGCAGCGCGGCGCCATTCACGAGCACGCGCCCATCGCGCACCTCGACCGTCTCGCCCGGCAAGCCGATCACGCGCTTGATGAGCGGCAGCGGCTCGCCCTCGACCGGAAAGACCACAATATCTCCGCGCGCAGGCTCGCCAATGCGATACGACACCTTGTCCAAAATCACGCGCTCCTGGTCGTGCAGGTTCGGCTCCATGCTCTGGCCGTAGACCACGGTCGGCTGAATGAAAATCTGCAACACCAATGCCAGCAGTGCGCCCAGGATCAGGCTTTGGCCCAACTCGACAATCGCTTGCCACAGCGGGCTTTTGCGAGG
>CAYHAR010000229.1:3555-5807 GCA_964354595.1 uncultured Anaerolineae bacterium
GCCCGTCCGCAGCGATTGCCAGGCGTCGTTCGCCGGTTCGGTCTCGACGCCGATGACGTGCACGCTGGGGCGCATCGCTTTGGCAGCTGTGGCGCAGCCCGCAATCAATCCGCCGCCGCCCACCGGCGTGAGCAAATAGTCCAGGTCGGGCACGTCCTGGAAAAGCTCCAGCGCCGCCGTGCCCTGACCGGCGATGATGTGCGGATGGTCGAATGGCGGGATGATCGTCAGCCCGCGCTCGGTGGCAAGCTGCCGCGCAATCGCTTCGCGGTCGCCCGTGATGCGGTCGTAGAATACAATCTCTGCGCCATAGTCGCGCGTCGCGTCCACTTTGATCTGCGGCGCATCCGACGGCATGACGACGGTCGCGGGGATGCCCAGCACCTTGGCGGCCAACGCCAGCCCTTGTGCGTGGTTGCCCGAAGAAAACGCCACGACGCCGCGCTGCCGTTGCTCCGGCGTCAACTGCGAGAGCGCATTGTACGCGCCGCGAAACTTGAACGCGCCCGCCCGCTGCAGGTTTTCGCACTTGAAGAATGCACGGCATCCGGCGATTTGGTCAAACGTGCGCGAGGTGACGACGGGCGTGCGGTGCGCTTGCCCGCGCAGCCGCTCGGCGGCGGATTGGACATCGGAGAAGGTGACGACACTGTTCTGCATTTTGCACATTCAGCCAAGTTCCTAACGATACCGATCAAGATCAGGTGAGTCACGCACTATCAAATCAATCATCCACAGAGCCCAATCCACTTCTTGCGGCTCAAACTTGTGTCTGTTCCTGAACGAAACTGCCGCTGCATTGAAGACCGGATAATTCCTGCTCCAGTTTGATTCTTCCAGTCCTTGAATTCGACCGAGTAGTTCAAGGCTTCGATGTGTGGTGGGGAGCCAAACGTTGTACTCTTCTGTGTTTTGCAGATATAGAAGCAAAGTGGCTACTCCCTTGCTTGCTCCTTTAGGTCTCGATTCTTCGGCAACCGCCAGTCGCTTTTCCAACGCATCATTCGAAAAGAGAAGATGCTCTATCCACCCGCTTATGCTCGCTGAGGTTGAACAAAATATCAGATTTCTATTTGGCTTGGCAAGCAACTGCCCAAACCATCTCTGATTGGGTGCATAAGGATCACGGTCAACCGTATCAAAGATTTGATTCAGGAGCTGCTGGGTGTAATTGCCACGATTCGTTCGTAGCAGATTCCAAGCCGCTTTTTCGCGAGCCTTTTTGGGTTGTAGATCACGTGACTGGAAAACCTGGTAAAATTCAATTTTAATGCGCTGGACGAGATCATCCTCACTCTGCATTGTGTCCATGATATGCCCCCATGGATTTTATCGAAAGCGCCGCATCGGTGGATGCGGCACGCCGGTTATCATGCACTCACAATCTGAATAATCTTGCTTACAACTTCTTGCACTTTACCCGAGGCCAGTACACCTGCGCGGTACAGGATGATGTTTGCATCGGCTGTGAAAAGACGATTCGGGCGAACATTACTGACCTGGTGCAGGCTTCCACTGGCAAAATCGGCATCTGCGATAGAGATAGCGTAACTGTCGCTCACAGCCTGGCTGGTGATCTGACACAGGATCACGTCGTCGCCCGTGAGCGATGCGACAACCAACGCAGGGCGTTTCTTGGCTGCGCTCAAATCCGAGAAGGGAAAGGGCGCAACGACCACGTCGCCTTTCACAAATTTGCCCATGCCGCATCCTCCTCAGGCCGATCCCAGTCGCGCCGGAGAACTGCTTCAGACGCTAACATGGTCTGGTAAGCCTCAGACCTCTCGCGTAGAGTGCGCTCCCCTTGTCGTTCGGTCAAGTAAGAGACAAAGTCGTACACGACAGCAAGTTTGTCGGCAGGCAGCTTGCGCAAGAGTTCCGTGATCTGGGGGATCGCTATCATTTGCATGGCCTACTCCTTCCTTCGCGCCAATTATACCCCAAGTTGCTGCATCTGATACTAAAAACAATACGGTTCAGATAAGCTCCAAGCCCGCGTCCGCGCGGGCGTTCCCAACCGCGCGGACGCGGTTGGGGAGCACTCACTGAACCGTATTGATACTAAAAAACCCTTGCAAAGGTTCACGCTGCGCGCCTTTGCAAGGGTTTGAGGTTTTACTGTCTCGGCCTGCGGTCTCCACCACCACGGCGATCTCCGCCGGGCCGCCCGCCTCGACGGTCGCCACCACGGTCGCCACCGCTCGGACGTCCGCCGCTGCTGCGCGGCGAATCGTGCTCGCGCGCTTGTTCGG
>CAYHAR010000230.1:0-5790 GCA_964354595.1 uncultured Anaerolineae bacterium
CGCAACCCTCCGGCATGATCTATCCCGCGCCCCCCATCCTCCAGCCGCTCAACGGGGTCACGCTCAAATATAGTGGAGCGTCTGGCACAGATAGCATCACGTTTGCTTGGCTGCCGGTGGGGGAATTGGAGAACGGCACCAAGCCTTGTGGCTGGACGGGCCAAGTGAATGGCACCACTGCGTACATCGTGGATCGCTATCAGATAGAATTTAACCCGCCCGTGATCAGTCAGTATGGCGTATACGCAATCTTTCACAACGACCACGGGCTGAATCGCGAGTTCAATCTGCTCGAGTTCAAGCCGAAAGTGGTCTATACCTGGCGAGTCGCCGTCGGGCGCTGGTGCGTGATACCGGACAACCAGTTTGACAATCAAGATCCCAGGCACCAGGCTTTCTTGGGCCTTGTCAGTCCTTACACCGAGCCGCGCACCTTCATGTACCTACTCCCCTAGCGCACAAAAAGAATCGGGCCTCTCAAAACAGAGAGGCCCGGCGTTTTTGATCCTTCACTGTCGGCGCGCGCAGCGGGATCGTTCGTCTCCACCCTCCCTCACGGGTTGACTTTTAAAGGCTTGGCTTTGCCTTGCTTCTTGTCCACTTTTTCCTCGACCGGCTCTGGCTCGGTCGGCAGCAACTCGACTTGCGCGCGCTCGGCGGGCACGACCAGGTTCGCCACCGAATCGCCCTGGCGCAACGCAAACACCTCGTCCATGCGCGCGTCGCGGTTGCGCGAGGGCGCGACCTTGGCGCGGATGAGCTTGGCCTGCCCCTTGTCCGTCGTCACGGCCAGTTGTGTTTCCGCCTGGACGACTGCTGCGCCCACCAGCGTTCCACTCGTCGAGCCGCACCTGGCCGTCACCACGCCCTTACCGGCGCGTCCCTGGGTAGAGTATTGCGCCAACGCTGTGCGCTTGGCGTAACCGTTCTCGCTGAACACTAACAAATCCGCGCGTCGCAGATCCCCTTTAGGGGAAGGCATCGCTACATCCAGCCCGACGACGGCGTCTCTTTCTTCCAGGTTGATCCCGCGCACGCCGCCCGCGTTGAGGCCCATCGGGCGCACCTCGTCTTCGGCAAAGCGAATGGCCTGCCCCTGCATCGTGACCAGGACGACCTCGCCGCCGCCCAGCGTCACGCGCGCCCATTCCAGCGTGTCGGCCTCGTCCACGTTGATCGCGCCAAAGACGCTGCCGGTGGCTTGCACAAAATCCGCCACCGCCACGCGCTTGACCGTGCCCCGCCGCGTGCCAAAGAACAGATACCCGCGCAACTCTTGGCCTTCTTTGGGCAGCGAGAGCGCCGCCACCAGCCGGTCTTCGCGGCCCAGTCCGGTCAGGTCGGCCACGTTCGCGCCGGATTCCGAAACCGCGTGAACCGGCGTCTGCCCGGCCTGGCCCCGGTCGTTGAAAATGTAGAGCGTGTCGCGCGAGTTGGCCTGGCAGAGCGCCGCCGGCGCGGCCGCGTCCTTGACGAGCGCCAGGCTGCCGCCCACGCGCGCCGCCGTTCCATCGGCCCCGACCGAAATCCACAGCGTCTCTTCGGGCAGCAGCTCGTGCGTCGTCACCGCTTCGCCCACTTTGCTTTCGGCGATGGTCGTGCGGCGGCTATCGCCATACTTTTCTCGCAGCGCAACCAGCTCGTCGCGGATGACGCCGAGGATTTTCTTGGGATGCTTGAGCAGGTCTTCCAGGTGCTTGACGAGCGCCTTTTTCTCCTTGTACTCTGCTTCGAGCTTTTCCCGCTCCAATCGCGCCAGTCTCCGCAGCGGCATGTCCAAAATCGCGTTGGCTTGAATCTCGGTCAGCTTGAAGCGCTTCATCAAGGCCGCGCGCGCCGCGTCGGCGTCGGCGCTGCGGCGGATGAGTTGGATCACCTCGTCCAGGTTCGCCAGCGCCTTGAGCAGACCTTCCAGGATGTGCGCGCGCTCTTGCGCGCGAGTCAGGTCGTATTGGCTGCGGCGCGTGACGATCTCTTGCCGGTGCTCGACGTAGAGCTGCAACAGCCGCTTGAGCGGGAGCGTGCGCGTCTCGCTGAGCCCGTTTTCGTCGGCCACCAGCGCCAGCAGAATGATGCCGAACGTGCTGCGCATCGGCGTATGCTTGTAAAGCTGGACGAGGATGTCTTTGGGTTCCACCGTCCGCGTGACTTCGATGATGAGCCGCATCCCGCTGCGGTCGGATTCGTCGCGCACGTCGGTGATGCCCTCGATTTTGCCGTCGCGCACCAGCTCGGCGATGCGCTCGACGAGGTTGGCCTTGTTCACCTGGTACGGCAATTCGGTGACGATGATGTTGGCCTTGCCGCGCGCAATGTCTTCGACGTGCGCCTTGGCTTGCACGGTGACGTGCCCGCGCCCGGTGGCGTAGGCAGTGCGGATCGCGTCGCCTCCCTCGACCTTTTCATTGTAGCGGAACACGATGCCACCCGTGGGGAAATCCGGGCCCTTGATAAACTTTATCAGGTCGTCCACGCCGACGCCGTCGAGCTTGTCCCACTTTTCGATGACGTAGCACAGCGCGTCGCAGACCTCGCTCAGATTGTGCGGAGGGATGTTGGTCGCCATGCCCACGGCAATGCCGCTCGCACCGTTGACGAGCAGGTTGGGCACAGCCGCCGGCAACACGAGTGGCTCGTGGAGAGAGCCGTCAAAATTCGGGCCAAAATTCACCGTCTCTTTTTCAATGTCGGCCAGCAGTTCCATGGACATGGCAGCCAGCCGCGCCTCGGTGTAACGCATTGCAGCCGGCGCGTCGCCATCCACCGAGCCAAAGTTGCCTTGCCCGTCCACCAGCAGGTAACGCATCGAAAAGTCTTGGGCGCAGCGGGCCATCGCCTCGTACACGGCCATGTCGCCGTGCGGGTGATACTTGCCCAGCACCTCGCCGACGATGCGCGCCGACTTTTTGTGGGGCGAGTCGGGGCGCAGGCCCATGTCGTGCATCGCATACAGGATGCGCCGCTGCACCGGCTTGAGTCCATCGCGCGCATCGGGCAGCGCCCGCGCCACGATGACACTCATCGCGTAGCTCAGGTACGCATCCTGCATCTCGGTGTTGATGTCTACCGCTCGGACGGTGCCGATTTCCATTTCTGCCACAGTGCACTCCTGATTGCGGATTGCGGAACACCCGCCGCAGCAAGGCGCGCGCCGAAATCCAAAATCAATAAAAGAGCCGCGAAGGTTCGCGGCCCTAGTCTACCGAATTGCGGCGGATTGTCAACCGGCGCGTCAAGATTCGCGCACGTCCACGATCTCTTGCACGACGGGCCGGAGAACCTCGACGAGCTTGTCCTTGGCCACATCTTCCACCTTGACTGTGACCTGCCAGCGCGTCCCGGTGGCGTCCCTGGATTGGCTGAAACCGAGAATGTTGCCGCCGGCCCCAAAAATCGCATTGGTGATCTTGGCCAACGTGCCCTTGACGCCGGGGATGAGCGCCGTCACCCGGACGCCCGGCCGCCGCGCGCCCAGAAACTCTATAAAGACTTTGAACAGGTCGGTCTCGGTGACGATGCCGGCCAACTGCCCGTCGCGCATCACCGGCAGGCCGCCGATCTTGTTATCCACCATGATGCGAGCCGCTTCTTCCACCGGCGTGTCCTCGGTCACGGTCGTGACCTGGCGGGTCATCACTTCTTCGACCTTGAGCTTGGCGAGCAGGTAATTCATCTCCCACACGCTCAGAGAGCTCACCGGCGAGGGCGTGGCGTACAGCAAGTCTTGATCGGCCACGATGCCGACGAGCTTGCCGTGCGCATCCATCACGGGCAGGCGGCGCACCTTCTTTTCACGCATCAAGCGCAGCGCGTCGGTCACCGAAGTATCGGGCGTCGTCGTCACGGGATTCTTGGACATCCGCTCACGAACTAGCATGGGAACCTCCTATGGCTTGGGTTTTTAATAGTTTATCGCAAATCGGCTATTTGGCAAGTGACACCTGGCAGGCTTGCGCCGTGTAACTCGTCAACTGCGCGGCCGTGCTCGCGCGATGCAAGGCAAGCCGGTCATTCGGGTCGCGCGAGCTGATCAGGCTGCCATCCTGGACGGCTCTGTGCGAGGGCATGCTCGTCTCCTCCGCGCGGCGGATTCATCATCCACCGCTCAACCTGTGAGGCGCAAAAAAGCGAGGCGCAAAAACCAGAGCGGGCGACGGGACTCGGACCCGCGACATCCTGCTTGGAAGGCAGACGCTCTACCAACTGAGCTACGCCCGCAAGACTCCCTGACGCGCCTCATTTTAGCACGGCCTTACCCCGCCGTCAAATTGCTTGCCGCGCGCCGCCTGTTGAATGAACGTGTTTCGTAACCGTACAGTTGGGTACCTATTTTTTACCACAAAGGCCAAGGCACCAAGGACACCAAGTATTACTTCTGGCTCTATCCCTTGGGCAATCCCAGGGGCAATGCGCTTAGATCCCTGTAAAACTTGGTGTCTTTGTGGTTAAAAAAGGCTGCGCCAGAGCGGTTGCAAATCGAGGCCGAATTTGCGCCGCTGTGCAAAGCGGACACGGGCTTGGCCTTATCTGAACTTACCTGCTTTCCAGCTCTTGCACCTCCCCATCCTGCCGGTGATAGCCGGTTTGCTCAATGATCTGTTTGGCTTTCGCCAGATGCTCCCCTGCCTTGCCAGTTTCGGGCTGTAGAGACGTTGCATGCAACGTCTCTACAGATGCCAAATACCACCGCGCGTACGCCAGATGGCAATCCGCCTCGTGCAGGCGCATGCCGCCGCGCGTGGCGATAGAGAACGCTTCATCCAAATCCCGCCGCGCCTTGTCCAGTTCGCCCGTCACCCGCCGCAATTCCGCGCGCGCCAACAAGCCGAGCGGCAACATATGCTGCGTTCCCGCCTGCCGCAAGCCGTCCACCGCGCGGTCGAGGTGGGTGGCGGCATCGCGTAAGGGCGCGTCGCGATGCGCCCCTACCTGCGCTTGCAACAAGTAGGCGCGTCCGAGGGAGACGCGGTCTAAAGCACTGGAAAGAATATCTTGACCCGCTTTCTCCGCCCATTCCAACGTCTGACCCGCGCGGCTCTGCACATCCGCGACCTTGCCCAGGCTCAACAGCAGGCCGCAGTACCGAAAGCCCGGCAAAGAATAGAAGAGTGGGTACTCGGGTTGGTTTGCCTTTTGCATCTCCTCGGCCTCGCGAAAGGCGGCCTCTGCTTCTGCCAGTTGCCCCGCCTGGTGCAGCGCATCGGCCAGCGTCGTTCGTTTGCTCATTCGCTGAAAAGCATCGCCACTGCGGTCAGCCAGCTCAACGCTCTGCCGGGCGGCGTCGAGCGCGTGCTGGACGTCGCCGAGGGTCAGGTAGAACTCGCTGAGGTTGCTGGCGCGGATAGCAGCATTCTCCCAATCCTTTTGCGCAATTGCAGCATCCAACGCCGCCTGCATCGGCTGGGCGGACTCGGCCAGCCGGCCGAGCGCGCGCATATAGAAGCCCGCTTCACTTAAAGCGACACTACGGTCATTTTCACTGAGACTAGCCACTGGCTTGTACCAGGGTGGGGCAAAGAAGTTGGAAAGAGCTGCCAACTGAGAACCGAACGCACCGAGTTTCTTCACCGCGAAATATTCGTTTCTTCTGCGAATCCGTTCAAAGTACACTTAACGATATGCCTCTTGAAAGCGTCCCGCCTGGCAGCCGTGCGCCACCGCCGCATAGAGTGGCGTCATCTCTTCCATCGTATCGGAGAGTTCTTTGGCGCGCGCTTTGTAGTATTCATACAGGCGGCTGTGCGCCTCGCGCCACGCGGCGGGGTCCCCCGCGCGCAACTGGTCGGCAAA
>CAYHAR010000231.1:0-5771 GCA_964354595.1 uncultured Anaerolineae bacterium
AGGGCCAGAGCACCGGCTGGCGACAGATTGACCTGAGCCGGTACACGGGCGGCACATGGTGGATGTGGAGCAATCGCGCCAAGCCCACGCAGCAAAACGTCGGCTGCGGCGTCATCCCGGCGCCCATCATCGAGATCCAGGGCGTGCTGGATCCATAACCGTGTGGAGTGACCTGTGCCGTTCGATGCGTTGAGTGTGTCGTCTCTTCCGATCAACCTGGCCGCCCTCGCGGGGCTCGCGGCGCTGGCCGCCGTGGACTTGCGCACGCACCGCGTGCCGCAAATCCTGACGCTGCCGGTCCTGGCCGCCCTGGGGGCGTGGCGCGTGTGGCGCGGCGACTGGATCGTCGTCGCGTACTGGCTGGCGGCGTTCTCGCTGTACGTCTTTCACGTCTGCAACGCCGGCGACGTCAAAGTGCTGATGATCGAGCTGGCCCTGTGGCCTTCGGTCGGATTCGTCGCCGTTGCGGGGGTCACGGTCGCCGTCGTCGGGACGGCCGTCTCCCTCGCCCGATGCGGCGGGGTCAGGCCGTTTCTGCGATCCTTGCAGGTGGCCACAGCCAGACTCCTGGCCGGGCGGCTGCCCAGCGAAGCCGAGCTGCGGTTCTACGGCTCGCCCCAGGTCTTTCTCTACGCCGCGGGTGCGGCCGTCTACCTGGCGCTGCTGCACGCAGTGGGGTGCGTCGCAAGGGGTCCCTATGGTGGATAACCTGGTTCACGACGGCTGGACCATCGCCGCGGCGATGATGTCGGCGGTGCTCGTGATCGGCATCGCCCTGGCCTTTATCGAGAGCCAGTGGGGCGCCCTGTCAGGGCGCGCCGGCATGATGGCCATCGCTTTTGACAAGATCGTGTTCCTGGCCGCTTGCGTTCTCGTCGTCGCGGCGGCAGTGCTTGCCACCAATGTCTTGCAAGGGGCGCTCGCGTCCGCGATGAGTGGATCTCGCGAAGGGCTGGCGCGCGCCTTTTCGCTGGTGGGCATGATCGTCGCCGACATCCTGATCGTCGCAGCCAGCCTCATGGTGACACTCGGCATCCTGGGCGGGGGCCTGGCCGGGCAGTTCTTTGCCACGCTCGGCCAAGCCAGCGGCCTGTCGGACGCCATGGCGCGCGTCGCGGGGGCTGTGATCTTGGGCGCCGGCGCGATGCTGACGATCCCGATTGCGAACCTGATCATCGGCGCCGTGACCCGCGCGATCGTCTGAGCGCGCCGGGCTGTCGTCTGTCTGGAATTCTTTTCGAGGGAGGTATGTGACCATGTCAATCACCACACACTTGAGCGGACACACACACCGGCTGTTGGTTCTGGCCCGGGGGGCCGCGCTGTTGATCCTGGCCGCCGCGCTCGTGGGGCAAGGAGTGGGAACCGCCGCGGCTGGTGGGTTGGACGCGCTGCCTGCCGCGCCCCCGCCGCCCGGCGGCGACGGCGTGGGCGCGATCACCGGCGCGATGATCTCGTTGGCGCAGACTGTCATGACCATTCTTATGGTGGGAGCCAGCATCTTGCTGACCATCGGCATCGCCACCGGGGCCTTGCAAGGCTTGTTTGCGACGACGGTCGGCTCGCCGTATGCGCTCGCCGGCTCGTGGTTCAAGATCATCAGCATCGTGATCCTGGCCGTGATCGCGTTCACCGCGCCCATCATCTCCAAGGCCGTGATTGGAACGGTAGCCGAGTTTGCCTCGGGCGGCGGCATCCCCATCTTTGGCGGTTGAGGGCGGAGCCACACACGATGAGCGCTTCACGGTACTGCAAGAGCGGCCTCCACGCGCCAGGTCGCGCTTTGCTGCACGCGATCGCGACGATTATCCTCCTGACGGGGCTGGCCGTGCCGCGCGTCTCCGGGGCGATGCCGTCGAGCGCGGGCGACACATGGACGACCGAGCTACACGAGCCGCTGCCGGCCTCGGCCGTCCCGGCGTGGAACGGGGTCTCGCCCCTCATCGATCCGCCGCCTCCCAACGACGATCGCCCGCCCCGCGGGGGAGACGATCCCGGCGGCAGTAACCCCGGCGCCAACCCTGGCGGCGGCAAGCCTGGAGGCGGGGGGATCGGCGAAGCGATCTCGACGGTCATTCACATCATCCGCTTTCCCGTGCCGGACATGGTCGATGCCATCCAGGGCAGCCTGCGGGCCATCCTGGGCATGGGCAAGGATCAGAGCGGCGAGAGCGCGCCGGGCGTCGTCCAGGGCGCCTTTGCCCGCATGATCGACCGGGTGACGGGCTGCGGCGACCTGCACAGCGGCGAGACCAGGCCCAATTGCGCGCTGGGTTTCGCGCCGTCGAAAGCCGTGTGGCAGCCTCTGTGGACGGTCGTGCTGTACGTTGCGATGGCCTTGTGGCCGCTGACGCTGGCCATCCTGGTCGTGGTGACGGCCAAGAACACCTCACTGTCCGGCGCCGTCGGTTGGGCCGACCTGAAAGCCAGTCTCGGCGAGTGGGTGTTGATGGGCATCCTATCCGCCGGGTCGCTCTTCATCCTGGACTATACCGGGCGCTTGTTCGATCTGATCTCGTTCCAGATCCTCTCGGCGGGCATCAACCCGAAAGAGATCCCCGGCAGCATCGCCGGGACGCTGCTCAACACCGGCATCCTGTGGTCGCTCATGTACATCCCAGGCGGCATCTTTTTCGCGCTCTTTTACCTGGCGCTGGGCTTTACGGTCTTGACTTGCCTGGTCGGGGCCTACGTCGCCCGTTACGCCTTGATGTTTGCGTTGACCATCCTTGCGCCGCTGATGCTCACCCTGGGCGTCTTGCCGCCTGCTCGCTGGCTGTCGTGGTCGTGGCTGCGAGGGTACGTCATCGTGGCCCTGATCGCGCCGGTCAACGCGCTGTTGATGCGGGCGACGGCGCTGGTCTATATCGCCGCCGGAACCGACGTCGGCCAGGGAAACTTTGCAGGGTATCTCCTCAACCTGACCGCCACGTTTGGGATCCTGTCGCTGCTGATCACACTGGATTACGAGATAGCAAAGTTCACGTTCGGCTCGGTCATGCAGGTCGCCCAGAAGGCGTGGGCCGCCACGCAAGAGATCGTCACCGTGGCCGTGGCGGCCGCCGCCGGGATTGCGGCGGGCGTCGCAGCCGCTCCGGCAGCGGCCAGCGCTGCCAGTGCGGGCGGTGGAGGCGCCGTCGCAGGCGGCGGGGCCGTCGCTGCAAACGCCGGCGAGGGAGCCGCGGCCGGGGGAAGCTCCGCCGCAAGCGGCGCGGCGGCCCAAGCCTCGCGGGGCGCGGCGAACACCGCAGATGGGACTCGCAACTCGGGCGTCAGCAGCATCAAGAGCGCGCTCGCCCGCATGCCGCAGGCTCGCGGCTTTTCGCCCTCTGCTGCGCTGCGCACGGCGGGCGACATGCTGCGCGCTGGATCTCATTCAGGAGCAGGTCGCTCTCTGGGCGCGGGCCTTGCCGATGTCGGGCACGGCCTGGAACAAGGAGAGCGCGACGCGGAAGGCGAACAGCGCGAAGGCGCGGGCTGGCTGCAGCGCGGACAGGACTTGGTCAACCGGCAAGCCAACCTGGCATTGGCCTCGGCGGGCATCAACCCATATAGCTCCCAGGGACGCGAGATGGCAGGCGAGCTGACCAGTATGAGCCGGCAATATGGAGAAGAGCCGACCCTGGCCGCTGCCCGGTCGACGTTGTCGGCGGGTTCGGCACCGCTGCCGGATGAGAGCTACGGGCAGATGGCGCGCCGGTTGGTGGGCGGCGGGTTGGTCGCGCAGGGCAGCGTGCGATCCGGCGACATGCCGGGCTGGAATGACAGTCTGCGCAACGGTCTCGCCGGCGCCGGCCCCGACGTTACTCCCGCCGAGCAGGCCCTGGGCGCCAACATCGCCCAAGGTCTGGGTGCGCCCGGGCGCGCCAACGCCTACGGCGAGCTGGTGTACGGGATGCGGATGGCAAGCCAACCCGCCGGCGTCGCCGCGCTGACCCTCCGAAACGAAGGATACAGCCCGGTGGACGGCTGGTCGCATGGCATCGACGCGACTACGCCGTTCGAGACAGAGCACGTCGAGGCCGTGGTCGACAGCCTGTATGCCGCGCGGCAGGCCGGCGGCTCGGCCGAAGCGGTGCAGGCCGAGTTCGGCAAGCGGCTGGACGACTATGCCCAGCAACACAACATCAACCTGTCCAACTTCGGTTCCGCGTGGGAACAAGAACATCGACGATTAAGGAGCGTGTGATGACTCATTCCAGGGTTCCACCCAAGATCACCAAGCAAGACTTTGCGTTACCTGAAGGACTGAACCTTCGCCAGGCCGCCATCCTGGGCGTCTTGATCACATGCGCGGCTCTCGTGGCTTTTGTGGCGCAGGGGCCGCTTCCGCTGCGCGCCTTCCTGGCCGTGCTTGTAGCGGGCACGGGGTTGGCTCTGGCCTACAAGACCATCCAGGGCGAGCCGCTCGAAGTGTGGGCGTTCAGGACGTTGATGTTCAACCTGAGCAGCCGCAAGCTCCTGGTGTGGAGACGCGGGGGAGCGCCCCGGCCTCACAATCTGGAGCAAGAGACGCCACAGCCTGCGCCCCCACCCGCACCCATTCGTTCGGCGCGCTGGCATCGCCCGGTCGAGCCGGAAGTGGCCGAGGACGTCTCGTTCATCGCCGCCATGGCCAACGTCCTGATCCTGGCGATTCTCGCCAGCCTCTCGGTCTACATGGCGACCGGCGGCGCCCGGCAACTGGTGACCTACGTGGATTACCTGGCCGGCCGCTGAGCATCCAGCCTGTCCCCACGCGAGGGAGAACGTGTTCAACTTGAAAGCCAAGATTCCGCCGCCGACACAGATTCACCTGAACGTCCACCGGTTCGTCGGCAACGTGCTGGTCGCCGACGACGGGACGCTGGCGCGCGTCCTCGAAATCGAGCCGGTGGACCTGACCATGGCCGACCCGGACGAGGCTGCCTTTGTGCGCAGCCAATTCGGCCAGTTCATCTCTTCGATTCGCTTCCCGGACGCCCTCCAGTTCGTCATGGCGACGTACCCACAGAACCTGAGGGCATACCTTCAACGGATGCGAGGACTGCTGGCGTCGCGTCTGCGGGGGGCAGAGGCGCTGCGGGAGAGCCAACCGGCCCAGGCCGGCCGCGAGGAGCGGTTGGGAAGACGCCTGGAGCGATGGGTGCGCTTTATCGAGTTTGCGCTCCAGGATGTCCGCCCCATCGAGAACCGGTATTTCGTCGTCGTCTTTCACCAGCCGTTCGTCTCCCTGGCGCGCGGCCAAAAGCGCGAGATGACGACTCCGGTGTTCGACAAGGCGGCGAGCGTCCTGCACCGCAAGCTGTCGCACGTCCTGGGCGGGTTGGATCACGCGGGCTTCAAGTGGCGCTTGCTGGAAGCGGACGAGGTCGCCGAGATCATCTATTCCTTCTATCACCCGGTGTGCAGCCCGCTGGCCGATCAGACGGCGCCCAAGTTGCGGTTGATGCCGTCGCTGGTCGCCACGGGCGACGGATGGAGCGCGGACGACGCGCACAGCGCGCCACACCCACTGGCGAAGGGCCGTAACGAAGGAGGACTCGCGTGAGCCTGAAAGATGGCAAGCTGGCGCAGTTCTTGAAACGCATCAAGCCGCCCAGGCCCGGGGCCCGGCCTTCGGACGACATCCTGCGCGCTGGCGAGGCGACCATGCTAGACGATCTGGCTCCGGCCGACCTCGAGTTCGGGCATGACTGGTTCCGCGTCGAGCACATGTTTGCCCGCGCATACTTTGTCCACGACCTGCCCGGCAACCAGGTCTTTGTGCCGCTGGGCATCTACAACTTTCC
>CAYHAR010000232.1:0-5736 GCA_964354595.1 uncultured Anaerolineae bacterium
AGAGATGGAGCGCAAAGCGGGTTACGTGCGCGTCCGCACGCCGCACATCACCAAAGAGGCGCTCTTTATCCACAGCGGTCACCTGCCTTACTATGCCGATAGCATGTATCCGCCGATGGAGCTGGAAGGTGTCCGCTATTATCTCAAGCCGATGAACTGCCCGTTCCACCACAAAATTTTCGCCAGCAAGCTGCGGAGTTACCGCGAGCTGCCGCTGCGCCTGGCCGAGTACGGCACGTGCTATCGCTACGAAAAAAGCGGCGAGCTGTTCGGCCTGATGCGCGTCCGCTTTATGCAGATGAACGACGCTCACCTCTACGTTCCCGAGGATCTGTTCGAGCAAGAGTTCATGGGCGTCATTGATCTGTACATCAAGTATTTCAAGCTGTTCGGGATTGACAAGTACGTCATGCGCTTTAGCACGCACAACGCCGAGGGGCTGGGCAAAAAGTACGTGGATAACGAGCCGCTGTGGTTCAAGACCGAAGACCTGGTGCGCCAGGCGATGAAGAACGGCGGCGTCAACTTTGAAGAGGCGACCGGCGAGGCCGCGTTCTACGGCCCCAAGATTGACGTGCAAATCTGGAGCGCGATTGGCCGCGAGTTTACGCTGGCGACCAACCAGGTGGACTTTGCCCAGCCCTTGCGCTTTGGCCTGAAATTCACCAACAAGGCCGGGCAGGAAGAGATGCCGCTGGTGATTCACCGCGCGCCGCTCAGCACGCACGAGCGCATGGTCGGCTTTTTGCTCGAACACTATGCAGGCGCGTTCCCGGTCTGGCTTGCGCCAGTGCAGGCAGTCGTCATCCCGATCACCGATCGCCATATCGAGTTTGCGCGACAGGTGCAGGCGCGGCTCTTTGACGCAGGCTTGCGCGTCAAAGTGGACGAGTCCACCAGCCGGATGCAGGCCAAAATCCGCGACGCGCAGAATCTCAAGATACCCTACATGCTCGTCGTGGGCGACAAGGAGCAGCAAGCCGACGCGGTCAATGTCCGATTGAGATCAGGCGAGCAGCTCGGAGCCAAGCCGGTGGCCGAGGTCATCGCGCTGCTCAAGCGAGTGGTGGAGAGCAGGGCGGCAGGGTTGGTGTAAAAAAAGACCTGCGAGGCTCTCAAAACCTCGCAGGTCTTTTTGCTTCCAGTTTTTCCACCGTATCCCGTGGAACATCCACACAGCCAAGCTGCCCGTGCTTGGGATCGTCGAGCGTGTGAAAATCGCTGCCGCCTGTGGCGACGAGGTTGTAGCGCGCGGCAATCTCTAGCAATTCCGCTTGCTGCTCCGGCGTGTGATCAGGGTAATAAACTTCGACGCCGTCAAGCCCCGCTTTTACCAATTGCGGGATGAGGTGAACCAGCTTGGACTGCGCCGGGTGACCGATCACCGCCACTCCGCCCGCGCCGTGAATCAGGCCAATCGCCTCGGCCATTGTGAGCCGCAAACGATTGACGTAGGCCGGGCCGTTATTGCTAATGTACTTGTCGAACGCCTCTTGCGTCGTGGCGACGTAACCCGCCTCCACCATCGCGCGGGCGACGTGCGGTCGAGCGATGGAGACGGCGTCGCCGGCCATCGCCATGACGTGCTTCCATTCGAGCGGCATTCCCAGCTCGGCCAGCTTTTTGAGCATCCCCTTGGCGCGGCCCACGCGCGCATCGCGGATGGCCTCCAGATGCTCTTGCAGTCTCGGCTCGGACGGGTCAACGAAATAGCCCAGGATGTGCGCGTCGCCGTGCTCGCCTTCGCTGTTGATCTCGATTCCCGCAATGACCTCCACGCCGAGTTCCGCGCCCGCGCGCTGCGCTTCGATCACGCCGTCGGTGGTGTCGTGATCGGTCAGCGCGAGTGTCGTCACGCCCAACTGTCCGGCTAAACGAACGACCTCCGATGGGCGCAGCTTACCATCGGAGGCCGTGCTGTGTGTGTGCAGGTCTATTCGATCGCTCATCGTTTTTCGATGGTTAATTTGACCGCTGTGCGCTCCTGCTCGTCAATCGAGACCTCGGTGAATGCGGGGATCATGATCACGTCAATGCCATCTTGCGCGAGGTACCCGCGAGCAATCGCCGCTGCTTTTACTGCTTGATTGACCGCCCCGGCGCCGATGGCCTGCACTTCGGCTCGTCCCACCTCTCGGACCACCCCGGCGATAGCCCCCGCGACCGAGGTCGAGCGCGAATGCGCAGAAACTTTGATGATGTCCACTGTTCGCCTCCTTCCTAAGGCCGTGCTGTGATGTTGGGCGGGCGCGCCGCCCATCCACGCGGCGCACTCGTCATCACAAGTATTTTACACGATATTTCCCCCCAAATCAAGGGAGCATTTTGGCGGGATTGCGGCTTTCGTCACAGTGTAGGGCAAGCTGCCCTCTTGCCCTACAAGATCCCGACCTGGCTGTGATCGCCCAGCGTGAGTTTGTAAGCCTTTGGTTTAGTCGGCGAGCGGGTCAACTGGACGTGGCGGCCAATCAGGCTGTCTTCGACGCGCGCGGGCACATCGGCAATGTGGCAATGCTCGAGCACGATGCTGTGCTCGAGCTCGCTGTTTTCGATGACGCAGTGGTGATAGATCGAAGTGAAGGGGCCGATATAGCTATTGACGATGCGTGTCGCCTCCCCGATGATAGCCGGGCCCCGGATGCGGCTGTTGATGATCTCGGCGCCTTTTTCAACCGTCACCCTGCCTTCGAGGAGCGAGTCTTTATCCACGTGGCCCTCGACGGTGTGATTGAGCTCTTCCAGCACGAGCGAGTTGGCTGCCAGCATGTCAATCGGCTTGCCGGTGTCAATCCACCACCCGGTGTGGATGTGGGGGAACACGCGATAGCCCTTGTCCACCAGGTATTGAATCGCGTCGGTGATTTCCAGCTCGCCCCGCCACGAAGGCTTGATCGCGCTGACGGCTTCAAAGATGTTGGAATCGAACATGTAGATGCCCACCAGCGCCAGATCGCTGGGCGGCTGTTTGGGCTTTTCGATCAGCCGCACGATGCGCCCGTTGTCCAGTTGCGCGATGCCGTAATGCTCCGGCTCGGCCACGCGCGTGAGCACGATCTGGCAGTTGTAATCGCTGCCGGCAAATCCGCGCAAGAGCGGCGCCAGCCCGCCCTGGATCACGTTATCGCCCAGGAACATGACGAAGCGGTCGTCGCCGAGAAAATCGCGCGAAATCTTGACCGCGTGCGCCAGGCCCAGCGGCGCTTCTTGCGGGATGTAGGTGATCTTGACACCCCAGCGCGAGCCATCGCCCACGGCATTTTTGATCTCGGAGGCCGTGTCACCCACCACCACGCCAATGTCGCTGATGCCGGCCTCGCGCAATGTCTCGATGACGCGGAACAGTACTGGCTTGTTGGCGACCGGGATGAGCTGCTTGGCGCTGGTGTACGTCAACGGGTAAAGGCGTGTGCCTTTCCCGCCCGAAAGAATCAATCCCTTCATCTTTGCCTCTTGCTAGTACCCCACTGATCTGTCTGGCGTCGCGTTGGTGAGCGTCACGCCAATGACGCGAACGTGGGCCTTTTCCAGTCGCTTCTTTGCCTGCAGGAGATGCTCGCGGCTGGTGTGACCGGCTTGCACGACGAGCAGCACGCCGTCCACCTTCATGCCCAACACGATCGCATCGGTCGCGGCCAAGACGGGCGGTGCATTAAAGAGAATCACGTCCGCGCGCTGCCGCAGCGCGGCGATGATTTTTTCCATGCGCGGCGAGCCAAGCTGCGCTGCCGGGTCGAGCGGCGGCGGGCCGCTGGGCAACAGTTGCAAGTGCTCCACATCGGCCACGGGGACGAACGGCGGCGCGGTGAGTGGGTCTTGCTCGTCCAGCAGCGTCGCCAGCCCGCGCTCGTTCGGCGCGCCGAACAGCTCGTGCAGCGACGGGTGGCGCAGGTCCGCGTCCACCAGGATCACGCGCTGCCCGCCTTGCGCCATCGTCACAGCCAGGTTCGCCAGCGCGCTGGATTTGCCCTCGCCCGGCGCAACCGACGTGAAGACGAGAGTACGTAGTGGGTGGTCGGCGCTGGCAAGCTGCAAGTTGGCCCGCAGCGTCCGGTACGCTTCGGCGGCCGGCGAGCGGGGATGGGTCAGAGTGATCAGTGCTGATTTGAGGTCAGGCATTTGGTCTCCCTAGTTCTAACAACGCTTGAACAATGGCGCAACTGGAAGTTGTGAGTCATCGCGTAATCGTCGAGGAAGGCGCGACGGCAGGCGTGACGGTCAGCGGGATGGGCGTGGGAACTCTGATGGGGCGATAGTCCGCGCCCAGGATGACCTTGATGTCAACACCACCGTTGGTGCCACTCACAGGCCGGACGGCCGACACGGAAACTTGCAGCGCATCGGCCAAGGCTTGCGCGGCGACTGTTCGACCGGTATAGACGAGAATTTGCGTCTGCGCGTAGTCGGAGCGATTGTCGTCCGTGTTCCCATACTGGACGACGTTGAACCCCCTGACCTTGAGCGCCTCGGCAGTCTGACCGGCCAGCCCGGCTGTGACCGTGCCGTTCTGCACGGCAATGCTCGCGGGCGGCTCGGGCGGCAGCGCCGTTCCGCTGGCGACGATGGGCGGCGTCAGGAGTGAATCGCGCACTTTGCGAATCTCGTCGCGCAGCGGGATGAGCACCTGGTCCTTTTCCGGCGTCTCGAAAGGCAGTGTCATCGTCTGATCAATATAGACACTCTTGATGCGGCTGCGATCAATCTCTGTGCCGAGCTTGGCGAGCGCCAACATCTGCTGCATACTCAAGTCGGTCTGGATGGCATCGCCAAGTGTGGTGGCTATCTCGCCGGCGCGCGGCAAGAGCTGCGGGAGTATGTTGGCCTTGAGCACTTTGTCGCGGATGGCGAGCATCACCTGTTGTTGGCGATGCGCCCGCCCAAAGTCGCCCATCATGTCGTGGCGCGTGCGAGCGTACTTGAGCGCCGTCTTGCCGTCGAGGTGCTGCATCCCCGCGTCCAGGTGGAACGGCTCGTAGCCGTAGCTGCCGTTGGGATACTCAGAGTCGTCAATCGTGTGATCCACTATCACGTCAATCCCGCCGATCAAGTCCACGAGTTTCTCGAACGCGGTGAAATTGAGCCGGATGTAATAGTGGACGGGGAGACCGATGTTGTATTGCACCGTCTTTTTTGCCAGCGCCGGGCCGCCGCCGGGGTACTTGGTCAAATCGCCAAAGAAATGCGCGTTGTTGATGCGGCTTTCCTGGAAGCCGGGGATGGGCACCCACAAGTCGCGCGGGATGGAAAGCATCCCGGCCGATTTCGTCGCCGGGTCAATCGTCACCAGGATCATGGTGTCTGTGCGCCACGGGCCTTCTTCGCGCTCGCGCTCGTCAATGCCCAGCAGCAAGATATTGACGCGCTCCTTGCCTTGCCAATCGGGCAGGACGAACTCGGTGGCGACGGGCGTGACGCCCGGTCGGCGCGTGGGATTCGGCTGAAAAGGGCCGACCGTTTCCCAATCGGCCACCACCTGGCGCACGCCGATATAGGCCTGGTAACTGCCAAATAGCCCCACCGCGAGAAATACAATCATCCACACGGCGAGGAGTAAATTGGTGCGGTCTGGACGCGCTTGGCGCGCTGCGCCGCGTCGCGAGGACATTCCTTGTGGTACCCTTCGAGAAGACTTGCCCTGGCTGGGCAGGCGGGATTATAGCACAGTCAGGCAGACCGGCAAGCGGGGAAATGACGAACGTCGCTCGTCAATCGTCTTGTTCGCCGCGCCATCGCTTGGGG
>CAYHAR010000233.1:0-2614 GCA_964354595.1 uncultured Anaerolineae bacterium
GTGGTCAACGCAGCGGATAGTCAACGAATAAGCGGATAGACCACTACACTCTTGACGCAAACGCCCCGGCGGTCGAGCGCCGGGGCGTTCTCATTTCTAATCTTTACGGCTTGATCGCCTGGCGCGCAATCAGCTCGGCCTGACGCGCGTAATCAATCGCTTCGGCCAGGATGCGCAGCGCCTCTTCGGGATTGTGAAAACCCGCGCTGTTTTCGGCAGCGATGAAATCCCAGCGCATCTGCGCGCGGCGATGAAGCAATCGCGCCTGCTCCAGCGCCTGAGAGTCCGCGCCGACGGTGTTGCTCAGCGTTTGAATCGCCGAAATCGCCGCGACGAGCGACTCTTCCGTGCGCGTCATGGTCGTCATTGTCTGAAGCTGAATGTCGGTCACGCGCTTTTTGACGTACTCGACGTCACGGTGGCACGCGCCGCACGCCTGATCCGGGTACTTTAGCGGGCTGGCCAGCCAGTGCGACGTGTACTTGGTCGCCCCGTCGCGGATGTAAGGCATGTGGCAATCGGCGCACGCGACGCCCGCCGCATAGTGTGTGCTGCCCGCGGTGTAAAACTCAGTTTCCGGGTGCTGCATCTTGAGCATCGGCGCGCCGCTCTGCGCGTGCGCCCAATCTTTAAAGCCGTAGCTGTCGTAATAGGTCTCGATCTGCTCGATGCGTATGCCCTTTTCCCATGGGAAGGTCAAATAGTTGCCTGTGCCTTTGAAATAGTATTCGACGTGGCACTGGGAGCACACCAGCGTCCGCATCTCTTGGCGTGTAGCGGTAGTCCAATCCTTGCCTTGCGCCTTCAAAGCCTCTTGCAGCGCTGGGCGGGTGATGGTGAGCTCCATCGTCTCGGCCTTGTGGCAATCGGCGCACGCGATGGGATGCGTCATGCGCGGGGCCAGCTCTTTAAACGGCGTGGCGTAAAAGTTTTCCGGCCCCATCTCTTTCATCAGCCCCGGCACGACGGCGCTCTTGCACGTCCAGCATGTGCCGGCCGTGGGCGCGCGCGCAGTCTTGCTCACATCTTCCACTGCCCAGTAATGGCCGCGATCTTCGTTGTACTCTTTGGCAAAGGAATAGCCCGCGAACAGCGTCTTGAGGCGCGGGTCGCGCTCTAGCTTGCTATAGGGCTGCGAGCCGCCCCACGTGGTGGGAGATTGCTCTTTCGTCTTGAGCCAGGTATCGTACTGGCGCGGAAAGTTGATGGCCCACTTGGCCGGGTCAGGCTCCAGCGGCGTGATGGGGGTGATCAACTGCGGCCCGCGCTTGACGGGCGGCTGGTTGCTCAGAAAGACAAACACGCCGGCCAGCGCCAACGCCAGCGCGACGATGACTCCGCTCAATATCCAGATGATTCGATTTTGCTTCATAGGCTTTCTCGCTTTCGTCGGCTATTGGTAGATCGAGTTGCCGCGCGCGCCGTGCGGTATGGCGCGATGGCAATCGAAGCAATAACGCCCGGCGTCCATCTGGCCGTCGCTGACTTCGGACACGGCTTCCTCGTGGCAGCGGATACAGTTTTCCTGTGCGATGGCTTTTGAAGACGGCTTGGCGCGGATAGCGTCGGGGATTTCGCCCGTGCTAAAGGCAAAGACGTGTCCCATCCCCGACCGGCCTTTGACAAAATACTTTGGGATAAAACTGTGCGGCGTGTGGCAATCGTTGCAGGTGGCCCACTGGCGATGCTGCGAATGATACCAGCCTTCGTAGACGGTGCCCATCACGTGACAGTTGTTGCAGGTCGCCGGGTCGTCAAACAGGTACGAGGTAAAATTGGTTGTCTGCAATCCCAGCAGGACGGCTGCCAGCACAACCAGGGCCGCCAGCGCGAGTGGTAATTTCATGCGCCCCCTTGTCGAATGACGAGCGACGAATGGCGATAGCTCGTTACAGCATACCACAGCGACACGCCAAGCTGCTGTGACTTTTGTCACGCCCGAAACAGAGTGAGGCTAACTGACCAGGTAATCTTTGAGACTGTGCTCGACGGCGTAGGCGGCGGCTTCGGCCCGGTTGGTGAGGTGGAGTTTGCTGAGAATAGAAGAGACATAGTTGCGCACAGTGCCCTCACCCAAAAAGAGCGCCTGCGCGATGTCGCGGTTGGTCTTGCCTTCAGCCACTTGGGCCAGCACGCGCAACTCTTGATCGGTCAGCTCGGTGAACGCGGCGGCCTCGTCTTTGCGTGCGGCTTCGCGCACGCGGGCGAACACGCGCTGCGTGAGCGTGGGGTCGAGCAGCGCCTCGCCCCGCCCCACGGCTTCAATCGCGCGCACCAGGTCATCGCCGCCGATTTGCTTCAGGACATAACCGGCGGCCCCGGCGGCAATCGCTTCAAAGAGCATGTCGTCTTCGGCAAAGGAGGTGAGGATGATGACTTGGGTTTCCGGTATGAGCTGCGTGATCTCCCGGCAGGCGTCAATCCCGCTGCCGCCCGGCAGCCGGATGTCCATCACGACCACATCCGGGCGATGCTGAAGAGCTTTGGCGATGGCTTCTTTGGCCGTGGCGGCTTCGTCTACGACCGTAAAATCAGGATGGCGGTCGAGCAGCGTCCGCAGCCCTAACCGCACGACTTCGTGATCGTCCACGATGACAATGCGCAAATGCTTCAC
>CAYHAR010000233.1:2714-5735 GCA_964354595.1 uncultured Anaerolineae bacterium
CGTCAGCCGCCACAGATTTCGATCCACGCTGCTGACGTAGACGATGTATCGTCCATCCGGCGAGACGCGCCAATCGCCATTGAGGATGCGCAGCGGCGTTGTAGCGGCATCGGTCAGCTTGCGGCTTGCGCCCGATGCCGCGTCAATTTCCCACACCTCGAAAGCCGCATCGCCCGGTGGGCGCATCGGGATAACCAGCAGGCGCGCGTCGTCGCGCCATTGGTACGCCCCCCACATTTCAATCTTGCGCGCTGGCGAGCCATTCGCGCGCTGCATCCAGATGCCGCTGCGCGACTGGTCAAACGTGATATAGTAAGCGACCCACGTTCCATCCTTTGACGCAGACACACCCGAGATGCGCTCGGCCGTGACCAGGCTGACGGACGCTCTAGTTGTGAGGTCAAGCACGGTCAAGGTGCGCTCGCGCACGTCGAGCGATGGTCGGCCTGACAACACGATCTTGCCGCCGGGCAGCCAGCCGACCAATCCGCCGCCATACACGCGCGCGATGCGAGCAGCATCCGTCCCGTTGACATTGGCGACGTACACATCGCTGCGGCGTTGGTCATACGGGCTCGTGTTATCAGGCTCATCGGTCCAGGCCAGGCGTTGACTATCGGGCGAGAAAACGACCTGGCCCACGTTGGAGAGCGTCCACTTGTCGCTCGTACTCAACCGCTCGACGACGGTCGTGGAATTCTCCGGGTACGCGATCAGGCTGCGATCTCTTGAATAGACTCCGACGCGCCCGCTCCACTGGGGCAGCTCGATCGCGCCTGTGATCACGTCCACGGCGTAAATGCCGGCGGGCGCGCTCTCTGAAGGCTTGTCAATGAACAACACCTGGCGCGAGTCGGGCGACCAAGACGGTTGCACACAACAGCCACCGCCAGTCAACTGTCTCAACTCGGGCGGGGGCGTGGAGGTTGGGGGCGGCGTCGGGCTAGGTTTAAGCGTCGCCGTGGCGGTTGGCATTTGCGTCGGCGTGGCTGTGGCAATTGGAACTGGATCAACCTGGGCGCACGCCGCTAACAGCCAAGCAAGCAAGATAACGATGGCGAGACCTCGCAGGTCTTGGCCTTTAAAGTCTAAAGTGCAAGTATTCATCGTCGCCGCTCCCACTCGGGCGGCCAGGGCTGCTCAAAGTTGTTGAGTAGCGCTCCGCCGAACTGGGTCTTGGGCTGATCGTCTGGATACTGCCACTTGCGCGGATTGCTCAAGTCGCGCTCAAAGCCGCGCTGGAACGAGCCGATGAGCGTCAGTGAATCCCAGTCGGCCTCGATCAACGTGACCGGGTTATAGGCCACCAGGTAATCGGCGCTGCGGATTTCGAGATGCAGGTGCGGCGCGGAACGGCACGTGCCGAACGAGTCGCCGCTCAAGCCGACGACCTGACCTCGGGTTACGCGCTCGCCGACGCTCAACTTGGAGCGCTCCAACAAGTGACCGTACAGTGCTGCGTAACCGGCATCGAGTCGCAGCATCAAGTTGTGCGGGAGTGCGCCATGCTCAGGCGCATCTACTTTGGCGACCGTGCCATTGCCGATGGCGACGAGCGGCGTCCCGCACGGCGCGGCAAAATCGAGGCCAAAGTGCAAGCCTTGACCGGCGCGATAGATGGTATCCCGTTGAGCATACGCTCCGGTGGTGTTGCCGTAAAGCTGACCCAGGTACCACGTGGCGGGGCCGGGCGGATCGGCAAAAGGCAGGATGAACGGCTTGGCAGGAATCGCCGTGACCGCGACCGGCTGAGACGCGACCAATGCCAAAATCATCAACCCAGCAACCATCCACTTTATCAGCATTTCTCCAAAAGCAACGCCGGGCGGATGTCATTCGCCCGGCGCGAGAACGATGTTGGATATTGAGGGCCAGCATTCCACGGCTACGAGTGAAGGGTGAGAGCCTCCAGCTCGCCGCGCGCCACACACTGCGCAAACTCGTCCAGCGTGGCGAACACGCGATCTGAAAGAAACTTGACCACCCAGTTTTCGGCCAGCGGCGAGATCGTCAAGACGCGCGCGCCGGCCTTGAACGCCTGCCACATTTCAATGGCTGTGCCCATGCTCGCCTGCGGCACATAGGCCACCAACACATCGGCGCTCGCCGCCGCTTCGTTAAACTCCATGAACACCTGCCGGCCCAGGGTGTCGTCGTAGGCGGGACTCTCCGGGTGCAGCGTCCACGGATCCACAATGTCCGCGTCCGGGACGCGCGCACGAATGATTGAGGCGATGCGCTCCCGGTAGCCTTGATCGTCCACGCCGTTATCGCGGCGCGAGCCTTGCATGATGCCGGCAATAAAGATTCGCATGGGTCCTTATCCAAACCTCGCCGGTCTGCCAGACCTGCGAGGTTTTCATCCGCCCACGACCGGCGGGAATATTCTCACCACGTCGCTCGGCGCAAGCCGGGTGTCCAGCGTGGCCTGCTCGTCGTTGACAAAGACGGCATGAATCAATTCCACTGGAACGCCGAGCGCGCCCGCTGCGTCGCGGACCGTCGCCGCATCCGCCAAGTCCACTTGCGCCACATCGCCTCGAAAGCCCGCAGGCCGGTACCGGCGCAGGATCGCCTGGAGCCGGACGCCGACTTTCATCCCGCGCCCTCCGCCACCGGGCGCAAGCCTTTGTAGACCGTCTTGCCGCTGATCGTCTTGAGAATCAGCTCCGGGTCTTTGCCGATGCGCTCCGCCAGCTCGCGCGGACTCAGGGGTTGATTCTCGTTGACCAGGAACACGCGGAACACAGCGTCAACGACCGACGTGTCGTTAGTGATATAGCCTGGCTGCGGGCTGCAATGAGTGCGCAACTGATGCAGGATGCCATCCAGTTGTTTGACTTCAGCGGTGTACGGGTCCACCCAATCAATCGGACGGTCGGCAGAGGACTCGGCGTACACCTCGCGATGGACTGCGCACAAGTGGCTCTTGAGATAGACGCGCAAGTTGCGGTCGGCCTTGTCCCACCAGCCAAAGTCAATGTGGTAAGGCGTGTCCAGGCTTGGCTTGATGAAGCGCAG
>CAYHAR010000234.1:0-5681 GCA_964354595.1 uncultured Anaerolineae bacterium
TCTGAATCCCGCTATAATATCGAGGCTTTGGCGCGCGGCCTAGAGACCCTTGAGCTTTTCAGCGCTGAACGCCCCTCGCTCAGTCTTACCGAAATCGTCCAGGCCCTCAAGCTGAACAAGAGCACCGTTTTCCGGGTGCTCGCCACGTTGGAATCGCGCAACTATCTCGAACGCGACCCGGCCACCCGCCGTTACCGCCCCAGCCTCAAAGTGCTTCAGCTTGGATTCACCGCACTCAACAGCCTGGAAGTAGGCCAGGTGGCGCGACCCTACCTGGAGCGGTTGGCGCAAAAAGTGAGCGAAGCGGCCAGCCTGGGCGTGCTGGATGGCCTGAATGTCATTTACGTGGACCGCATTCGCAACCGGGCTGTCGTCGGAGTTGTGATCGAGATCGGCTCGCACGTGCCGGCGCATTGCACTGCGTTGGGCAAAGTGCTGTTGGCCGATTTGCCACCGGAGGAACTCGGCAAACGACTGGCTCGCGCCGATCTCACAGACTATACGTCACGCACCATTACCGATCGTGAGGCGCTGTTGAATGAAGTGGCGCTGGCCCGGCAGCGCGGTTACGCCGTCAGCGATGAAGAACTGGCCGTCGGCTTGCGAGCGGTCGCGGCGCCCATTCGAGACGCCAGTCAAAAGGCCGTGGCGGCCATCAACGTCTCCGGCTCGGTGACGACGATCAGCCGAGAACGCCTCAAGACCGAGATCGCACCGGCGGTCGTCAAGACCGCCGCGCAGATTTCGCTGGCGCTGGGCTATTCGCCGACCAGGTAGATTGGAGGAGGGACACACGATGGATGCTGCTCTGGCGGGTGTGCGTATCGTAGACTTTTCGCGTGTTCTGGCCGGTCCCTATTGCACCATGATGCTGGGCGACCTCGGCGCCGAGGTGATCAAGATCGAAAATCCCAGTGGCGGCGACGACACGCGGCAATGGGGGCCGCCCTGGTTGAACGGCCAGGCGGCCTATTATCTCTCCCTCAATCGCAACAAGCGCAGCATCACGCTGAATCTCAAACATCCGCGCGCGCAGGTCATTGCCCGGCAGTTGATTGCCCAGGCCGATGTGATGATCGAGAATCTCAAAGCCGGGACGATGAAGCAATACGGCCTGGATTATGAAACGCTGAGCCGCGAGTTTCCCCGGCTGGTGTATTGCAGCATCACCGGCTACGGCCAGACCGGCCCGGATCGTGACCGGCCCGGCTATGACGTCATCATTCAGGGCGAAGGCGGCTTGATGTCCACCACGGGCCCGGTCGAAGGGCCGCCGCACAAAGTCGGCATTGCGGTGGTGGATGTCACCGCCGGGCTGTACGCCAGCCAGGCGATCCTGGCCGCGTTGCTGCGCCGCGAGCGCACCGGGCGCGGGCAATACATTGACATCGCGCTGCTCGATGCCCAGGTGGCGTGGCTGCTCAACGTCGCGCAAAACTATATGGTGTCGGGCAAGCCTTCGATGCGCTGCGGCAACGCGAATCCGAATATCGTGCCTTACCAGGTGCTCGAGACCGCCGATGGTTACATCGTGATCGCGGTCGGCAACGACAAGCAATATCAGCGCATGTGCGAGGTGGCCGGCCGCATGGACTTGTGGGAGGATGAGCGTTTTCAGACGAATGCAAGCCGCGTGACGCACCGCGACGAGTTGGTTCCACAATGGGAGCAAGTCTTTCGCGCTCGCCCGACGGCCGAGTGGGTCAAAGCATTGAACGACCACAACATTCCGGCCGGGCCGATCAACGACATTCCGCAAGTGCTGAGCCATCCGCAGGTGATTGCGCGCCAGATGGTGCAGGCCGTCGAGCATCCCAAGGTCGGCACGATTCCGATGCTGGGCCCGGTGCCCAAGCTGTCCGAGACGCCGGCCCGCATCCACAAAGCGCCGCCGATGCTGGGCGAGCATACCGACGAAATTTTGCGGAACGAGCTGCGCTATACCGATGACGAGATCGCAGCTCTTCGCGACGACGGGGCGATTGGGGGAGACGCCCAATGACGCCGTATCGTGTCACTCAGGCTTGGGAGGAGGTGTTGATCGCCGAAATTGACCCCAGTCAGATCGAGCCATCCCAGCAGGCGTTTGTTTACCTGCATCAACGCCGTCCAGAGCTTGCGGGTAAGCCGTCGTGACTTACATCACGTCAATCTCTGGACAGGTGTCTCTTGAAGGGGTCAAGTTAGTTGTGGTACACTGACCCCGTAGATCGAGTTCTCCCTCCACTTGGAGGATGTTGGTCCGCCAAATCATCACAAATCAAAACAGGAGGCTACAATGGATTTCCGACTCACCCCCGAGCAAGAGCTCTTTAAAAAGACGCTGCGAGAGCATTGCGAAAAGCACATCGCGCCCTTGTCGCGCGAGATAGACGAAAAGGAAAACGGCATTCCTGATCAAGTTATCAAGGGCCTGGTTGACCTGGGCGTCTTTGGGCTGACAGTCCCGGAAGAGTACGGCGGCACCGCGCCCGCGGGCGAAGAGCTGACCTATGCCAATATCGCCATCCAGGAAATCGCCCGCGCCGAGATGAGCATGTCTCTGCCCGTTTATACGCTGCTCTGCCTGGGCTGGAGCTTTCTCATCGGCAAATATGGCACCAAGCAGTTGAAGGACGAAGTGCTGCCCAAGGTCGTCTCGGGCGAATATTTCGTCGGCATCAACACGACCGAGCCAGGCGGCGGCTCGGACATTGCGAACATCAAGACCAGCGCCGTTTACAAGGACGGCAACTATATCATCAACGGCGAAAAAGCCTACATCAGCGGCGTGCGCGAAGCGTTCGAGCAGCGCAACGGCGGCCACATCACGATGGTCCGCACCGACCCCAAGGCCGCCCACAAGGGCTTTACTTTTATCTACGTCCCGGCCCGGCTGCCCGGCACCACCTACACTACGTACAAGGACATGGGCCGGATGGGGCTTTCGACCGGCGGCTTTACCTACAAAGACGTCAAGGTGCCCGAGTACTGCGTCCTCGGCCAAGTCAACAAAGGCTTTTACATCAACATGGAAGGCTTTAACGCCGCGCGCATTTTGGTTTCGGCGGCGTGCGTCGGCATGGCCGAAAAAGCGCTCGAGATCTCGCGCGACTATGTGACCAAGCGCGTGTTGTTCGGGCAGCCGCTGGCGAAATTCGAAGGCATTTCCTTCGAGATCGCCGAAGATCACGCCAGCCTCGAGCAGCTCAAGCTCTACCTCCAATATGCAGCCTGGGCGACCGACACGGCTTATCAAGAGCCGGGCTTTATGACCCAGCGCCAGCTCAGCCGCATCATCTCCATCTGCAAGATGGAAGCGCCGCTCCTGGCCGTCGAGATCGCTCGACGCGCGATGATGCATCACGGCGCGTTCGGCTACACCAAAGATTGCCCGCTGGAAATGGCGATGCGCGGCGCCATGTCCTACGCCGTCGGCGCAGAGGGCGGCTATCACATCCAGAAACTCATCATCGCCCGCGAGTACATTGGCGACGTGGCTGTGCCGTACCGCTAAATCGAGTAGACAAGTAGGCAAGAAAAAGTAGACAAGGGAATTACTCCCTTGTCTACTTTTCCCTCATGTGAGTTGAATATGGAGCAAGTCGAGGTCGTCGTCGTGGGCGCGGGGCTGGCCGGGCTGGCGACCGCATACGTGTTAGCCGAGGCCGGCGTCGAGACGCTGGTCGTCGAGCGGGGCGATTACCCAGGCAGCAAGAACGTGACCGGCGGCCGGCTCTACCTGGAGCCGGTGCGGCCTTACCTGCCTGATGTATGGGAGGGCGCTCCCTTTGAGCGGCGCGTGATCAAAGAGCGCCTGACCATGATGGCCCCCCAGTCCTCGCTCACGGTCGAGCTGAACAGCGGCAGTTTCAAGCAAGAGCCGGCCTACAGCGTCACCGTGCTGCGCGCGACCTTTGACCAATGGCTGGCGGAAAAGGTCGGCGAGAAGGGCGCGATGGTCGTGCCCGGCTACAAGGTAGACGACGTGATCATGGAAAATGGCCGCGTCATCGGCATTCGCTCTGCCGACGCCGAAATCCAGGCTAACGTCGTCGTCGCCGCGGATGGGATTTTGTCCTTCATCGCGGAAAAAGCCGGGCTGCGCCAGCGGCACGACCCGCGCAATTTTGCGGTCGGCGTCAAAGAAGTCATCGAGCTGCCGGAAGAAAAAATCCAGGATCGCTTTGGATTGCAGCCGGGCCAGGGCGCGGCGCAGCTCTTTTTCGGCTCGATCACCGAGGGGATGCTGGGCGGCGGCTTTCTCTACACGAACCGCAAGAGCCTCTCGCTGGGGCTGGTGCTGGGCATCCACGCGCTGATGGGAAAAAAGCCGACCGTGCAGCCGCACGACTTGTTCGAAGCGTTCAAGGCGCGGCCCGAAATCCAGGCGCTCATCGCCGGAGGCAACCCGGTCGAGTACTCGGCGCACACGATCCCCGAAGGCGGATTGCGCAACATTCCCAAGCTGGCGGCGGATGGCATCGTCGTCGTGGGCGACGCCGCCGGGCTGGCGCTCAACCAGGCGGTGACGGTGCGTGGCATGGACATGGCGCTGGTCTCGGGCGTGCTGGCGGCGCGGACGATTTTGCAAGCCCGCGAAAAGAACGATTACTCGGCTGCGACGCTGGCAGGATACGAGCAGGCGCTCAAAGAGAGCTTTATCTACAAGGACATTTCGACGTTCCAGCACATGGGCGAGGTGCTTGCCAATCCGCGCCTGTTCAACGAGTATCCGCAAATCGCCTGCGACCTGTTCGAGCAAATCCTGTGGATCGGCGCGACGCCAAAGGAAAAAATGTCCAGCACGGCGCTGCGCGCGATCACGCAGAAATTACTCAAGCCTGAAATCATGGGCGATGTGTGGGGGATGAGAAAGGTCTAGGCGCGCCATGAATATCGAAGCCAAGCTCGGTTGGAACGTTTTTCAAGTGGATAGCGAGCAGCCGCACATCAAGATCAATCACGAGATCTGCCAGACGCGCTGCTCGGTTCGCTATTGCCTGCACGTCTGCCCGGCCAATCTCTATTCGTTGAACGAAGAGGGCAAGGTCATCGTCAACTATGAAGGCTGCCTGGAATGCGGCACGTGCTTTATCGCCTGTCAAGACGAGGCGCTGACCTGGCACTATCCCCGCGCCGGTTACGGCGTGCAATACCGCTTTGGATGAGACCAATGACGAACGACGAAGGACGAATCCCGTCCTTCGTCGCCTGCCCCCGCGCTGTTCAGGGGGTTGGTCTTTCGTCTAATCGAGAGGTGAGGACTATGCACATCATCGTCTGCATGAAACAGATTGTAGACCTGGAAAAAATCCGCATCAAGCCCGATACGCGCGAGCCGGTGCTGGAAGGGCTGCCGTTCAAGTTTGGCGATTTTGACAAGAACGCGCTGGAAGAGGCGGTGCGCATCAAGGAAAAGATGCCGGACGCCAAGATCACGGCGGTCGCCATTGGCGCGCCCAAGCTCAAGGACACCATCAAAGAGGCGCTGGCGATTGGCGCGGACGAGGCGGTCATCTTGACCGACGCGGCTTTTAACGGCTCGGACGAAATGGGGACATCTCGCGCGCTGGCCAAGGTCGTCCAAAAGATCGGCGAGTTTGACTTGATTCTGATGGGCGAAGGCTCGACGGACGACCACAGCGGCCAGGCGCCTTCGCGGCTGGCCGAGTTGTTGGGCTTGCCGCAAGTGACCTACG
>CAYHAR010000235.1:0-5625 GCA_964354595.1 uncultured Anaerolineae bacterium
TTACGTCAGAGGAGCCTGATGTGACCAATCAAAATTTCCTAGATCGTCTCGCCCGCGGCCCGATCTTGTGCGACGGGGCGATGGGCACACAGCTCTATGCGCGTCAACGATCCCCTTTAGGGGGAGGCGCGTCGCTCGAATCGTCCTTCGAAGCGCTCAACCTCACACGCCCGGAATTAGTTTCGGACGTACACCGCGCATACCTGGCCGCTGGCGCCGAGATTATCGAGAGCAACACGTTCGGCGCGAACCGCTTCAAGCTGGCCGAGCGCAGCCTGGCGCATCAGGTAGCCGAGATCAACGCGGCCGGCGTGAGGCTGGCCCGGCAGGCGGTCGAATCAGCGGGGCGAACGGCGTTCGTCGCCGGCTCGATAGGGCCGCTCGGCGTACGTCTGGCGCCGACCGGGCCGCTTTCGACCGAAGAAGCCCATGCCGCGTTCCATGAGCAAATCACGGCGCTCGCCGAAGCCAGAGCCGACGTGTTGATCCTCGAAACGTTCGGCGACCTGGACGAGATTCAACAAGCCATCCGCGCGGCGCAAGCCGTGTGCGACCTGCCCATCATCGCGCAAATGACATTCACGCTCGACGGGCGCACGTCGTTGGGCCACACGCCGGACGTCATCGCACGCTCGCTTTCCGAGATGGGCGTGGCCGTCATCGGCGCGAACTGCTCCGTTGGCCCGGCGCGCGTCCTGCCGGTGATCGAAGCGATGCGCGCGGCGTTGGGAGACCCTGCGGGTCCGCCCTATTTTTCCGCGCAGCCCAACGCGGGTTGGCCCGAGTCGGCGGGCGGACGCATCATGTATCCGGCCACGCCAGAATATTTGGGCGACTATGCGCGGAGGTTCGTCGTGGCCGGGGCGATCCTCGTCGGCGGCTGCTGCGGCACCACGCCCGACCACATTCGCGCCATGCGCCTCACGCTCAACGCCCTGGCGCTGGCGCCCGGGCGACCGACGCGCGTTTCTATCGCCATGCCGGCTCCCCCCTACGGGGAGGAAAAACCGCTTCCACCCGAGCCGCCGACCGAGTTGGCGAAAAAATTGGCCGCGGGCAAGTTTGTCGTCAGCGTCGAGATGAGTCCGCCCAAAGGCTTTGACGCGGGCAGCGTGCTTTCCAATGCGCTCATGCTCAAGCAAGAAGGCGCGGATGTGGTCAACATTGCCGATTCACCCCGCGCGCGGATGCGCATGAGCCCCTGGGCCGTGGCGCACCTGGCGCAGACCGAGGTCGGCATCGAATCCGTGTTGCACTTTCCCACGCGCGGACGCAACCTCTTGCGCATCCAAGGCGACCTGCTCGCCGCGCACGCGCTGCGCGTCCGCAACCTGTTCGTCGTGATGGGCGACCCGCCTTCGATTGGCGACTATCCCGAAGCGACCGACAATTACGACGTGGTGCCTTCGGGTTTGGTCAAGCTCATCAAGCAGAAATTCAACCAGGGCGCTGATAGCGCGGGCGCGTCCATCGGGCGACCGTGCTCCTTCACCGTGGGCGTGGCGCTCGATCCGGGCGCAGCGGATGTGGATCGAGAGATCAAGACGCTGCGGAAAAAGATAGAGGCGGGCGCGGATTTTGCGCTCACTCAGCCCGTGTTTGAACCAGCCGTATTTCGCGCATTCCTCAAGCGATACGAGGAATTGCACGGCCCGCTCCAGTTGCCGCTGCTCGTCGGCATTCTGCCGCTGGCCTCGGCTCGCCACGCCGAGTTTTTGCACAACGAAGTCCCCGGCATCACGCTCGCCGACGCGGTGCGCGACCGGATGCGGCTGGCAGGCGACCAGGGGAGGCAAGAGGGCATCCAGATTGCCCAAGAGTTGCTGATGGAATTGCGAGAGATCGCGGCGGGGGTTTACTTGATGCCGCCGTTCGGGCGGTTCGACACGGCGGCAGAGGTATTTTCAGTCGTGAGATAAGAAAACCTCTCGAAGGTTCTGAACCTTCGGGAGGTTTTCATGCCCGATGCTTTTCGGCGGATTGCTTCTCGACTTGCTCTTCCTCGCCCTCTTTGATGGACCAGATTTTCTCCGGGTCGCTGATGCGGTCGGTGAACAGCACGCCGTCCAGGTGATCTATTTCGTGCTGGAACACGCGCGCCAGCAGCTCCTCCGCTTCGATGCGGATGCGCTTGCCGTGCCGGTCGAGTCCTTTGACGACGACCTTGTGGTGGCGCGTCACCTCGCCCGCCCAGCCAGGGACCGAAAGGCACCCTTCTGTGCCATCCATCATCTCGTCCGATTTCCAGACGTATTCTGGATTGAACACCACATAGAGTTTGCCGCTGCCGGGGTGTTCCTCGCTCTCTTCGATCTCGGCCACGAACAGCCTCACGGACTGGGCGACTTGCGGCGCGGCCAATCCCAAACCGGGCGCGGCGCGCATCGTTTCCACCATGCCGTCGGCCAACGCTTGCAGCTGGCGCGTGACCTTGGGCGTCTTTTTTGTCTTCTTGCGCAAGATTGGATTCTCACTCGTGATAATTTGTTTGATTGCCATTGTCTCACTATCCCGATTCTTTTTCCTCGGCTCCGGCCTGCGTTGGCACAATCGTCAACTCGTTATACACGCTCAGCCACTTGGTCATTTCCTCCATCGTCTGGCGGCGGCGCTGTTCCTGCTCTCTGCGGCGGAACTCGGCCAGCCGATGAAAGATGTCGCGCTGCACGCCACGCGGGTCGGCCACCGCGCGAAAGGTGAAATCGCCGCCGGCCGTCTTGATGTTGACGTTGCCAATGTCAAATACTCTCGCCCAGACCCCGCTGATGTTGACCTCAATATCCTGGATGCGGTCGAGCGTGCTTTCGCTCCGCGTCTCCTTCAAGCCCAATGGAGTGCGCTCAATATCCACGATGCGATCGGTCGTCAGGATATATATATCTCCTCCCCACACGGCGTATGCCCACCAAATCCAAAAAGAAGCGGGCGGGATGAGGAGGAGAGGCGCCAAAATGCCCCCCACCGGCAACTGCGCTCGCGGGAACCAGTTGTTCAATTGCGACAGGACGATTGACAGAATCGGCCCCGCCAACAACAAAGCCACCGGGCCGATCAACCGTCCGATCAGCAGCAGCCAGTGTTTGCGCCAGATGATCTCGCCGGGTTTTTCCAGGCGCAGCTTGGGGCGCAATCGCTCGCGCAGCGAGGGGGTAGGCTTGGCCTTCGGCGACGCCGCTGGTTGAGCGCCGGTCACGACCGACGCAGGCACAGTCGGTGGGGGCGGCGGCTGCAGGACCTTCAAGAGCTCTGCGCGAATCGCCTCGCGCTCCTCACGCCGGGCTTCTTGTTGGACGCGTGTGCGTTGGTCGAGAATGCGCTCCTGTAAATGCTCGGCGCCGGGGATGTGCGTGAACTTGAGCTTGCCGCCGATGGTCTCGATCGTGATATCGGAAAGTCCCAAGATGGCATCCAGGAATCCCTTGTGTGAGGTCACCACGTTCTGAACCGCTTGAATGGGCACTTCGTTGCGCACCTCGCGCAGAAAGCCGTAACGTTCGAGGTGAAGGATTCGCCGGTTCGTCAAGACTAGATAGTCGTTGGTCCAATCGTAAATGTGCCAGATGAGAGTGAAACTGAGCACGACCACCGCACCCGAGCCTAGCAGCAACCTCCCCGCAAACGGCAGCTTTTCGAAAAGCGAAATTTGCAAAAGCGCCAGAACCGTCAAGGCTGCCGCAATCCCGATTCCCACGCTCAGCCCGCCGAGCGACTCGAAAATCAGCGGGATGACGTTGCGATGCGCCACCCACACAGCGACCTCGTCCGAGAGTTGCCAGTCAAAGCGTCCCAGCCCCATGGCCTTGCTGCGGCGTCCTGCGGCGGCTTCCAGTTGCTTGCGCACCGGGGACAGCCGGGCCACCATCGCATCAAAGTCGCCTTTCTCGATGTAAAAGAGCGTCGTGTTGGCCACAGTCTCGACGGTGGCGCTGCGCTGCTCGTCATACAACAGAGCCGTCTCGCCAAAAAACTGCCCCGGCCCCAAGAAGCGCACCACGGCCTCTGCGCCGGATTCATCCTTGCGGAGCACGCGCACCTGCCCGGCGTCTATAATGTAGAACGTCTCGCCTTCGTCGCCCTGGCGAACAACCACCTGGCCGGCCGGATACGGCGCCAGCTTGAGAATGCTGTTGATATAGGCCAGGTCCTCTTCTTTCAACGAAGCGAACAAGGGAATCGCGTTCAAGCGAGAATAGTCTACTGACATGGTGCTGACCGCCTGTCTTGCATCGCGCTTGCCAGAGCGATTGTAGCATATTCCGGGACGCCTGAAAAGCAGACCTGACAGGTCTCACTGACCTGTCAGGTCTAGCGGGGATGGATGGGAGTCGAACCCACCGCCGCTCGTTCTACGACCGGCCACCGGTTTTGAAGACCGGGGAAGCCACCGGGCCCCAACCACCCCCCTATTGAGCCAAGCATAACGCCAAGCGCCCAAATCGTCAAGTGAGCAATTGCCTCTTTGCCTCTTGCTTCTTACTACCTGACCACCCGCACCTTGCTGAGCAAGATATAATCCTGCGGCTGGCGACCGTCGCGCGTGATGACTTGGAGCCGCTCAAAATTCGCGCCGCCGACAAAATAGTATACGCCGACCTCGACCTCGTACACGCCAGGCGGCGTGGTCGCATCGAGCGTCAACGGGTACGTGTCGCTGACGATCTGGCCCGCGCGAAGCGTCCAACTGGAGGTGGATGGCGTAGGCTGCTTGTCCACGCCGGCCCACTTGGTCTGCGGCGGCTGCAAGACGTGAGCAAAGACAGTGTAATCGCGCGCGGGCTGCGCGGCCAGCGCGCGCCAGAACAAGGTGAGCTTGACCATTTCGCCGGGCGCGGCTCTGCGGCGATCCAGGTCAAAACCGATCAACTCGATCTGATCGCCGAAATTGTGAGAGACCGGGTTGAACAGTCTGCCCGATGGACGCGCCAACTCGACTTGTCCAAAGCGAACGTTATCGCCGAGCGCGCGACCGGTCTCGTCTGTTGCCGCAAGACGCTGGCCGGTGACCGCGTCGTACAGTCCCAGTTCCCAAATCAGGCGAGCGGGCGCATAGGCGGCCGCGTAGACCGGCACGACCCACGTTTCGACCCAGGTTTGGCCGGGCGAGAGCGTGGTCGTGGGCAAGTTGCCTCGACCCGGATACGCCGGGCCTTTGTCTTGCGCTTCGATATCGTTCTCGTCCAGCAGATGCACAAAGACGCCATAGTTTCGCTCCAACGGCTTGAGCGCCTGCCAGTATAGCGTGAGCGTGATCGAATCGCCGGGCTGAATGGACGCCGTTGACACATCGTAGCCGAGCAACGTCAAAGCGTCGCCGAACGTCACGTCGGCGCGCTGTGAGATACTCGCCATTTGAGCGGACGTGAGTCGCCGCGGGCGCGCATAAGCGGGCGCGATCTCGGTGAACGGCATCGCCGCCGAAAAAAGCGCCATGGCCGCCCCTACCCCACCCAATGCGTAAGGCACGATACGGCGCGGCAGCCAGGCCGCCAGTCCGGCCGCTATCAAGATCGAAAAAGACGGAATCGCATAAAAGACCAATCGCCCCTGGCTCGACCAGGTAGTGCGGGTCCAGATGAGCCAGCCGGCAAACACGACCACGCCCCAGAGCGAAATGAGAAACAAGGG
>CAYHAR010000236.1:0-5614 GCA_964354595.1 uncultured Anaerolineae bacterium
TAATTCTGCCGTCGCTTACGCCAGGAGCGCCTGCCATGACTCTTCGATTGTACGATACCTACACCCGCGCCGTCCGCGAGTTTCAACCGCTGCATCCCCCGGAAGTGGGTCTGTATACCTGCGGCCCGACCGTTTATGATTACGCTCACATCGGCAACCTGCGGACGTACATCTTTGAAGACATCTTGCGCCGCGTTCTGGAATTCAATGGCTACCGCGTCCGCCACGTGATGAACGTTACCGACGTGGGCCACCTCACGTCCGATGCCGACACGGGCGAAGACAAGATGGAAAAGGGCGCGCGGCGCACGGGCAAGTCGGCCTGGGAGATGGCCGAGTTTTACACGCAGGCGTTCCAGGACGACATGCGGCACCTGAACATCCAGGAGCCGACCATCTGGTGCCGCGCCACCGATCACATCCCGGAGCAGATCGCATTCATCCAGCGCATCGAAGAAAATGGATTCACCTATCGCACGTCGGATGGGATTTACTTTGACACGTCCAGGCTGCCGGACTATGGCTATCTGGCGCGGCTGGACGTGGAAGGTTTGCAGGCCGGGGCGCGGATTGACATGGCCGAAAAGCGCAACGTCACTGACTTTGCGTTGTGGAAATTCAGCCCACCCGGTCAACAACGACAGATGGAGTGGGATAGCCCGTGGGGCGTAGGCTTTCCGGGCTGGCACGTCGAATGCTCGGCCATGTCGGCCAAGTACCTGGGCGAGTTTTTTGATATTCACTGCGGCGGCGAAGATCACATCATGATTCACCATCCCAACGAGATCGCGCAGACGCAGGCGTGCTGTGGCACGCGCCTGGCGAATTTCTGGATGCATGGTTATTTCCTGCAGCTCGACTCGGCCAAGATGGCAAAATCGGCCGGCGGCTTTTTGCGTGTCCAGACCTTGATGGACAAGGGCTATGACCCGTTGGCGTATCGCTTCTTTTGCCTCAGCGCGCACTATCGCGCCAAGCTGAATTTCACGTGGGAAAGTTTGGATGGCGCGGCGACGGCGTTGAATCGCCTGCGACTGGCCGCTTACGAATGGGGCGCGCCGGGCACGCTCGACGAAGGCTACATGGACCGGTTGGCCGAGCATGTCAACGATGACCTCAACATGCCGCGCGCGGCGGCGTTGACTTGGGATTTGGCCAAGAGCGATTTGCCTGCGGCGACCAAAAAAGCGACGCTGCTGGAATTCGACAAGATGCTTGGTCTACGCTTGGCTGACTGGCAGCCTACGGAAGAAATCGTGCCGGACGAGATCACGGCGCTGGTGCAGCAGCGCCAGCAGGCGCGCCAGGAAAAACGCTGGAAGGATGCAGACGCGCTGCGCGAGCAGATCGCGGCGGCGGGGTATGAGATCGAAGACACGCCACAAGGGCCGCGAGTGAAGCGAAGGGTGAAAACGGAAGGATGAAGGCGGCACCTTGGTCGCGTTGGCTGCCGATAATTGTCCTGTTGCTGGCGTTTGCCCTGCGCGTCTACAAGCTGGGCGACCAGAACGTGTGGTGGGACGAGGCGTTCTCTGTCTGGGTGACTCGCCACGACATTGGAACTTTGACAACCATTGCGGCTGGTGACACTCACCCACCGCTTTACTATTGGCTGCTCAACCCGTGGATGTCGGCTGCCGGACCGAGCGAGTTGGCGATTCGTTTTCCGTCAGCGATGTTCGGCGTGATCGCGGTGGCGCTGGTGTATCGCCTGGGCCGTCACTTGACCGCAGACCGCACGCGAAGCGCGCAGACCGCAGACTTGGTCGGTGCGTTGGCCGCGCTCTTGCTGGCGACGAGCCGCTTTCACATCTGGTGGTCGCAGGAAATCCGCATGTACGGCCTGGCGACGATGTGGGGCGTCGCTTCGTCATTGGCTTTGTGGATGGCGCTCCGCACCCGAACGACGCGCTGGTGGATGGCTTTTCTGCTGACGACCATCGCCGGAATGTACAGCCTATACCTGTTTGCGTTCGTCCTGGCCGCGCAAAACGTGTTTATCCTGCGGTGGTGGCTCTGGCGAGTGCGGAACAAGTTGCCCGTGACGCGCCATCAGGTCGGCGGCTGGATCGGCATCATGCTCATGGTCGTTCTGGCGATGCTGCCGTGGTTGGCGTACACGCTGCCGCGACTCAAAAGCTGGTCAGCCGCGTCACAGTTCAGCTCGTTGACGTACCTGCAACTGTACTGGACGGTGCTGACGCTCGGCATCACGACGTTCGTCGAGCGGTATTGGTGGGCGAACCTGCTGGTGCTGGGTGTCATCGTTCTTGGACTGGCTGCAAGTCACAGGGCGCATCACGCATCACGCATCACGCATCACGAACTAGGCCTCTTGCCTCTTGCCTTTTGCATTCTGCTCGTTCCGGCGTTGGGTGTTTTTTTTCTGTTGACCTTGCCGCAAGGATTATTTTACCGTCCGCCGCTGGAGGCGCGCTACCAGTTGCTCAGTGTGCCGGCGTTGGCGTTGGTGCTGGCAGCCAGCATCGCGGCGTTGTGGAAATGGCGCAAGGTTGCGGGCGCGCTGGCGGGCGCGGCGATTCTGGCTTTGACCGTGTGGGTGCTGCCGGGCTATTACGAGGGACGCCACCTGCGCGATGACTTTCAGACCATGACGCGCGCCGTAGCTGCCTATGCCGAGCCGGGCGACGCGCTCCTGCTCGTCTCCGGCGACCGCTTCCCGCTGTTCCAGTTTCGCTACGACGTCTTGCCCGACCGCGCCCAGTTACCGGATGTGACGACGCTTTCGGTTGTCAAGGTCACGCCGCAGGAAGTGGAGCGCGTGCTCGCGCCGCTGGCGCAAAATCACGAGCGCGTGTGGCTGGCCGAGGTCGAAAAGAACTTGCAGGACCCGGACGGCCTGCTTGCGGGTTGGCTAGACAAGAATCGTAACCCGGTGTGGCGCGAAATTTACGGGTACAATCGGTTGAGCTTGTATGGCACTGACCAAAAGCCGCTCATTGTCACCGAACGGATGGGCGATTATCCTCAGCAGGTTGACTTGGGTAAAGCGATGTTGCAGGGTTACGATTTGCCGGTGCGGGAGGTCAGGCCGGGCGACGTGGCGCATCTGGTGACGTATCTCAAGGTGAGTGAGCCATTCACGCTCACCACCTCGCTTGCGCTGATGGATGATTCGGACAGGCGTGTTTTGGAATCGCGCCAGGAATGGGTTGAGCCACAACGTGGCCTGATTCGCGTACGATTCGATGCGCCGGTCTATACGCGCACACCGCCGGGCGAGTATCATTTTGAGTTGTCCTCGTCGGCGCAAAGTGTGTGGCTTAATATTTTGTTGCGTATCGCTGACACGTCAAAGCTGGAAACCGTCACCTCGGTTTTCCAACGCGATGATCAGATTGGTCAATCCATTCGCTTGGCAGGTTTCTATGCGCCAACGCGAGCCAAGCCGGGCGGTCAGTTGCCGGTCAAACTGCACTGGCGCACGCCTGACAAAATCAAAGAGCGATATACTGTTTTTGTTCAACTCGTCGGCGCACAGCACAATCCTAGGACAAATGGCCCGCTGTGGGCCGGGCACGATAGCGAGCCGCTCGATGGCGGCTATCCGACGACGCAGTGGTTCGTGAATACAACAATTGCCGACACGCACACGCTCACTGTCCCGCCTGATGCTCCGCCGGGCGAATACGAGTTGTGGGTTGGCATGTACACTCAGCCGGACATTAAACGCTTGCCGGTTTACGATGCGCAGGGAAATCTCGTGGGCGACCACGTGGTTTTAGGAAAGGTCATGGTAACGGCCAAGTGATGTGCGCCGCATAACGGAATGCGCAATACGCACGAAGCGCGCATCACGTGTCACGCATCACTCATCACAAAGGAGGTGCACTTTGCATATTGTCGTTTGTGTCAAACAAGTTCCCGACTCGGCTGCCGTGCTCAAGGTGGACGAGGCGGGGAAGGTGAGTTGGGGCGACGCCCCGCTCATCGTCAACCCGTGGGATGACTATGCCGTCGAAGAGGCGCTGCTCATCAAAGAAAAGCACGGCGGCCAGGTCACTGCGATCACGGTGGGGCCAGAAGGCGCCAAAGACGCGCTCAAGGACCCGTTGGCAAAGGGCGCCGATAAAGCGATCTTGCTTTCCGACGCGTCCTTTGCCAGGATGGATGGCGCGGGCCTGGCGACCGTGCTCGCCGCGGCCATCAAAAAGCTGGGCGACGTGGACATGGTGCTGTTCGGCCAGTCCTCGATTGACGCGCAGACCGGCATGACGGCTTCCGCCGTCGCGCGCAAGCTGGGATTCAATGCGCTCACGTTCGTCGCCAAGATCCGCGAGCTGGACCCGGCCGGCAAAAAGATCGCCGTCGAGCGACTGTTGGAAGAAGGCAAGCAGGTCGTGGCGTCCAAGCTGCCGGCGGCCGTCAGCGTGGTCAAGGGCATTAACGCGCCGCGCTACGCTTCGTTCATGGGCATTCGCAAAGCGGCCAAGGCCGCCATCCCCGTGTGGAGCGCGGGCGATGTGGGTGTGGACGCTGCGGCGCTGGCTCCGCGCGTCGAGTGGGCGCGCACGTATGCCCCGCCGCCGCGCGAGGGCGCGTGCGAGATGGTCACGGGCGATTCGCCGCAGCAGATTGCAGCCGCATTGGCCGACAAGATCATGGGGGAAAAGATCCTATGAGCAACAATATTCTCGTTTGGGTGGAACAGTTCAAAGGTCAAGCGGCCTCGGCTTCGTGGGAGGCGATTGGCTTGGCGCGGACGCTGGCTGGCAGTCTGGGCGGCCAGGTGATCGCGTGCGTGTTGGGGCAGGGCGTCGGCGCGGTGGCGCAAGAGGCGATTAGCTACGGCGCGGATCAGGTTTTGATTTGCGACGATGCGACGGTGGATGATTTTCGGCCCGAGCCTTACGTGGCGCTGCTCGCCAAGGCCGTGAAGGATCAAGACCCGGCGGCTGTGGTGATGGTCGCCTCGTCGCGCGGGCGCGATCTGGCCGGCGGACTGGCCGCGGAAGTGGGCGTGGGCGTCATTGCCGATTGCACCAGCTTTCGGCTGGACGGCGATAAATTTACGGCGACGCGGCCCATCTACGCGGGCAAGCTGCTTTCGGATGTGACGGCGACGGCGCGGCCCGTGATCGTCACCATCCGCAGCCGCGCGTTCCCCAAGCCGGAGCCGGATGCCGCGCGCGCGGGCCAGGTGACGAACGTCATGCCCGTGTTGGCCGAAGATGCCATCGTCGGCAAGGTCGTCGAGTGGGTCACTGAAGAGGGCAAGGTCAACCTGGCCGACGCCAAGATCATTGTCTCCGGCGGGCGCGGCGTCGGCGGGCCGGAAGGCTTTGCGCCGATCCGCGATCTGGCGGTGGCGCTGAACGCGGCGGTGGGCGCGTCGCGCGCGGCGGTGGACGCGGGCTGGATTCCCTACGCGCACCAGGTGGGCCAGACCGGCAAGACCGTCAGCCCGGATATGTATATCGCGTGCGGCATCTCGGGCGCCATCCAGCATCAGGCCGGGATGCGGACGGCCAAGCTCATCGTGGCGATCAACAAAGATCCCGAAGCGCCGATTTACAAGCTGGCGCGGTATGGGGCTGTCGGCGATTTGTTCCAGGTGGTCCCGGCTCTGACGGAGGAATTCAAAAAGCGGTTG
>CAYHAR010000237.1:0-5610 GCA_964354595.1 uncultured Anaerolineae bacterium
CAGCGCAATGATCCAGTGCAACCGCGCGGCCAGGATCGGCAGACTGGCAACACTGCGTATCGCGTTACCTCTTGCAGTCGTCTTGCTCGTCGTGATCGCGCTGGTGACATTGCCCGTGAACACAGATCGCACTTCAGCACAGTCGCCGAACCTTCTGACGAACCCCGGCTTTGAAGACGAAGGCCGCTGGCTGTTCCAAGATGGGATACGCGAGATTCAGGTTCCACCCGGCTGGTTTGCGTTCTGGCGCTCCATTCCGCCCAATGACTTGCCGTTGCCATCTAACTGTCCGCGTCGCAGCGACACTGGCTGCTACTGGGCGCGTCCCGAGTTTCGAGATGTCAAGGCCGCCGAGTTTCCAGATCGCGTCCACTCGGGTGCGCGCGCGCTGCGATATTTCACCTATGGCCGGATGCACGAGGCCGGCTTGTATCAGGCCGTCGAGAGTATCCCCGTGGGCGCTCGCGTGAGATTCTCTGTCTGGCTGCAAGCCTGGATGTGCGCGAACGCTGCCGGCTGCATGGGTGGCAGGGTCTCCGATGCGCCGGCTCATATGCACTTGCAGGTCGGACTGGATCCGACGGGCAGCATTGACCCGTGGAGTTCGGACATCGTCTGGTCGCCGGAAGGAGAAGCATTCGACCGTTGGCAGCAATTCCAAGTGGAGGCAGTGCCTGAGGCAGGAGTGGCCACAGTGTTCGTCCGATCCCTCGCAGAATGGCACTGGCCGCGCCTGAACAACGATGTGTACGTAGACGACGCACGTTTGGATATTCTCGCCCTGCCGACGCCGGAAAACACGTCGAACACACTGCCCGGCGTGCGGTATATCTTGACACCCACACCAGACTGGCCGGTCACACACACGGTGGCCGCAGGCGAGACGCTGGGAAGCATTGCGCTGGCTCATGGCGTTTCGGTCGAACAGATCATACGCCTGAATCGCCTGTCGCCCAGACCAGCGGTCTGGCCTGGTCAGGCGCTGCTCATTGACGGACCCGAACAGAAAGCCCTGACAGCCGAACCGGTTCCTCAGCCCACGACTGCGCTGCCTGCACCGTCCACTCGGCAAGACTCCCCACGAGACTGGATAACATGGGGACTGGGCGGCTTGCTGGGCGCACTCGTTCTGTGGGCGCTCACAACAGCTCGACGCATGTGCTCGCGTCGCGAGAACTGACGCGCTGCGTGCAAATGTCTGTTTGTATGGACGGCGACAGCGCGGGTCAGTCGTGGATCCGTGCACGCTGAATTCAAAAAACGTATGGGAGGCAAATCTACCGTGAACCGCAAAACCGTTATCCGAGTTCTTTCAGCCCTTGTGCTCCTGGCGATGCTCCTGGCAGCTTGCGCCAGTGCACCCACGCCGGCACCCGCGACGGCATTGCCGAACGTAATCCCTACCGCATCGGCATCGGCGGCCACAGCCACGCCATCTCCTCAGCCGACGCTACCGCCCGCCCCTACCCCAAGCCCGACGCCGATAGTGCCCTGGGGCAGCGGGTTGCAAGTGATTTCCGAGTCGAATGCGACAAGCCTGAAGCAAATCGCGCAGCTCAAGGGCGTGTTCGGAACCGATGGCATCCAGTGGGCCTGGTCACTGGATCGTTCGCCAATGCTGGCCGTACATGTCTGGCCTGGCGAAAAGCTCGCCCGGCAAGTGGAACAATGGGCGCTCTATGACCTGGGGACGCTCAAGCGGACAGTCGAGATCTCGGTCACCCATTCGCCCGTTCGCAACCTGAACTATGGCATCGCGATCAGCCCCGACGGAAGCTACGTCGCCGTCTCTGGCAGATTCGAGGCGTTCAAGCTCTTCGACGCGAGCGGCAAGCTCGTGCGTGCGTTCCAGGGGCACACAGGGCGCACCCGTTACGTGGCTTTCAGTCCGGACGGCCAATGGCTGGCTTCAACCAGTGAAGACGGGACACTGCGCCTGTGGGAAACAGCTTCAGGCCATGTCGTGCGCGTGCTCCAGGCGAGAAACAAACGAGGCTTCGCCCAGGCGTTCTTCAGCCCGGACGGCAAGCGACTGGCAGCCCTCGGAGACAACGTGCTGCATATTTGGTCTATTCCAGACGGAATGCTGTTGCACGAGAGACCCGGCCAGGCAGGCGCATTCAGTCCAGATAGCAAACGGCTTGCATTGGTCGGCTCGGACGGCGTATCCATCGAGATGTTGGACGCCGCCAACTGGCGTGTGCTATTCACGATGAAGGGGCACAAGTCGTCGCCCGAGTCTGCAGTTGGAATTGTCGGTGTGAGTTTCAGTCCAGACGGTGAATTGCTTGCATCGGCAGGCTATGATGACAAGGCAATACAGCTGTGGGACGCGACCAGCGGACAGACGGTCTTTGTCCTGCAAAGGGACAAGGCGATAGAAGCAGTCGCGTTCAGCCCAGACGGCAAAGCGTTGGCGACGTTTGAAACGGCGGTAGACGCGAATGGCGAGAGCGTCGCATCGCCAGAAAACGGGTTTCACTTCTGGGGAGTCAAGTAAGGTCGGAAACAAGCTGCTCGGCGAATCGCAGAGGTGAACTGAACAGGCCGTTGAGGAGAAATACAAGTTGCCGCGAGACATGCTCGCGGCTATTTGTTTGCGCTGTTTATCAGCACGAACCCTTTTCCCGACGCCACTGGGCACGCTGCTCCCTGGTCTCAGATACCAAGTTCACTGGAAGGGTGTTATACTTTCTCCCAATGGACAAGACTCCTGGCGACTACGCCGGAACGGAGTTCCGCCGTATCTTTGTCGGCGCATTCCCATCGGGTGAGCTGGCCGAACGCATTCAGGCTGTGCGCTTGCGGCACGACGCCAAGACCGCGCGCATCACGGCACCACATGTGACCGTGGCCGGAACATATTGGTGCAGCGGGCCGGCCACGCCCGACAATGAACGCGACACCATCGCTCGCCTGCAAGCTGTCCAGGGCCGGCTCCGGCCTTTTGAACTGGCACTGGGCGGTGTCGAGTCCTTCTTACCGCATGTCCTGGTCATCTATTTGCGCGTCGAACCCACGGCCGGCCTGTTGGCCGCCCGGCGAGTTTTGCTGGATGCGCTGGGGCCGGACAAGGATCGCCACTATACACCCCACCTGACGTTGACGATGCGGCTGGACAAGCATCGGACTCAGACACTGCTCGACGAGTTGAGGAAGAGCGAGTAGCACACTGGCCGCTGGTCAGTGCTGATGGATCATCTCTGGCTCATGCAACGAGGGCCTGATGATCCCGCGTGGCGTTATATTTACCGGGTTGACTTGACCGGTCAAGCTCAGTGAACACCAGGATAGAACCGTGCCCAACACGATTGGTACCCTGAACGAAAAGTCGTTGCATGCTGCTCTGAAGCAATGGTATGCTCGACCGGACGACCTGATCGAAGTGTCCGTGGATGGATTCACCGTGGACATTGTCCGAGGTGATTTGCTGATCGAGATCCAGACGCGCAACTTGTCGGCCATCAAACGCAAGTTGACGACGCTGGTGGATCAACATCCTGTGCGGCTGGTCTATCCCGTCGCTCAAGACAAATGGATTGTCCAGCGGTCCGAGAATGGCCGGCGTGTCCTGCGCTTCGCGCGGCGCAAGTCGCCCAGGCGCGATACGGTTGAACACGTCTTTGACGAGCTTGTGAGCATCCCGCAACTGCTTGCCCATCCCAACTTCTCCCTGCAAGTAGTGCTCATCCAAGAGGAAGAAGTTCGGCGCTACGATGGCGCTCGCAACCCACAGGGGGCCTTTGGCGCTTGGCGGCGGAAGGGCTGGGTCACGCACGAGCGTCGGCTCTTGCAGGTTGTGGGTCAACGGCTGTTCGAAACACCGAAAGATATGCTGGCGCTGATTCCGACAACCCTGCCCGAGCCTTTCACGACAACCGATCTCGCCGAAGCGACTGGTCAGCCTCTTTGGCTGGCGCAAAAGATGACCTATTGTCTACGTGCAATGGGCGCTATCACCGTTGTGGGGAAGCGTGGTCGAGGCATCCTGTATGTTCGAGCGATTGTCATCTGCTAGAACGTATCGCCCCGACAGAGAGTGTTTCACCTCGGCTGGTGAAAAAGTGGATGCTGCGCCTGTGGGAAATAACATCGGGCCAATCCGGTCAGAACGATAAATAGGAGAAAAAATGAACCCCGAACAATATCTCGATGCCCTGCTCAGCCTGCCCGGCATGGTCATCAGCCTGTCTCGCATGGTTAGCCCAAAGGCTTCCCCTGACAAAAAATGGTTCGCATGGAGCTGGTATCGCACCGGCCCCGCCGCCGATGTTTACGGCGCACCCGTCGACGGCTCCTCCGCGCCCATCCGCCTGACCGAGACGCCCGAAAATACATTCATCATCGAATGGATGCCGGATTCCCGCGCTGTGATTGTCTCGCAGGATGAGAGCGGGAACGAGCGCGACCAACTTTTCCGCGTCGCGCTCGACCGCCCTGGGGTGCTTGTCCCGCTCACTGAGCACAATCCCCCTTTCTACCTGACCGGCGGCCAAGTCCACCCCAACGGCAAGTGGCTCGTCTATGGCGCAAATTACGACGTCACCACTGGAAAGGAAATTGAACCCACCTGGATCTACCGCCACGATCTAGAAACCGGCGAACGTATCGTGCTAGCCTGTCCCCAAATAGGAGGCACCCGGCCATTCCTGAGCCCAAACGGTCAGCACATCCTTTACTCGCGCAACGAGCGGCACCCCGCCGGGCGGCAGGTCTGGCTGGTTGACATCAACGGCCAGGCTGACCGCGAAATCCTGAACTTGGGCGATAGCGTCAAGACATTTGGCAGATGGTTCCCCGACAGCCGCCGTGTGCTGGTGATGTCTGACACCGATACCCACCGGCGCATCGGCGTCTGGGCACTGGATGACCACGCTTCGCACGTGCGCTGGCTGGTGGATGACCCGACCCGTAACATCGAAAACGCCTATGTGCCGCTCGGCAGTGAAGAGATTGTCCTACTCGAAGTCAAGGAAGCGCGCATGCGCGCCAGCCTGTTGAACTCAGAAACAGGCGTGGAGACGCCCTTCTATGCCGAATCCGGCAATCTCCAGCCGCTCGTTCCACTCGGCAATGGCGAATGGGTCGGGCTATTCTCCAGTTCCAGGCAGCCGCTCGACGCGGTGCGATTCTCCACATCCAACCTGGACCCCGCAAGCTTCAAAAGCCTGACTGGCCTCTGGAGCCGCACCCGCCTGACCCCTGCTGACCTGACCCCCGCAGAAGATTTCCGCTGGAAATCGCACGACGGGCTGGAGATTCAGGGCTGGCTCTACCGCCCACAGGGGCAAGGCAAAGCGCGCGGGACAGTAGTCTATGTGCACGGCGGCCCGACCATGTACAGCGCCGATGCCGTCAATAACGAGATTCAGTTCTACGTCCGCTGCGGATTCAACGTGCTCGACCCGAACTATCGCGGCTCGACCGGTTTCAGCGTCATCTTCCGCGAAGCCATCAAGAAAGGCGGCTGGGGCACTGACGAACAGATCGACATCCGCGCCGGGATTGAAGCCCTGATGGCGGCGGGCATCGCCGAACCCGGGCAAGTCGCCATCACCGGCACATCCTTCGGCGGATACTCGGCCTGGCATGCCATCACGCACCTGCCGC
>CAYHAR010000238.1:0-5597 GCA_964354595.1 uncultured Anaerolineae bacterium
CACGGAAACACTTTATCTTTGAGGTGCTTGAGCGAGTCTTCAGCCTTGTACTGCGTCCACTCGCCCCAGCGCATCTCGGCCGGGTGGCGCGGCTCGAACGGCTGCTTGCGCCGGATGGCCTGCCTTTCTCGCTGGGTCTCGACTTCGTCCAGCCGCTTCAGAAAGAGCAGATAGCACAGTTGCTCAATCGCGTCGAGCGGGTTGGAAAGCCCGCCTGTCCAGAGCTTGTCCCAGAGTTGGTCTACTTGGGAGCGGAGTTTGGGGTCGGTTAGCATGGTACCTCATGGAGTAGGGAGTAGGGATTAGGGAATACGGCGCTCGGTGCTGGCGATGAGGCCGTTGAGCAAGCGCCCGACGGTTTCACATTGCGTCATCAGTTCGGTGTTGGATTCAAGATAGCTCAGGTCTTGAGATAGGATGGCGAAATATTTGAGCTCTTCCAGGGAACCCTCCGAGATGTTGTAAAAGCGAATCTTTTCTTGGATGCCACGACGCTTGAAACCTTCGGCGATGTTGGCCGGAATGGACACAGCCGCCCGCCGCATCTGCGATACCAGTCCAAACCGCTCGTCCGCCGGAAAATCCTTCGTCACCCGATACATCATCACCACCAGCTTGTGCGCTTCCTGCCACGCCAACAACTGCCGGAATGTCTTGACCTCAGCCATATCCTACTCCTTACTTCCTACTTCCTACTCCACTCCCTACACCGCCAACGTCGCCGTGAATCTCAATATGCCCTCCACCTCTTCCCGCGTAAACCACCTCTCCACCGCATCCTGCCCAAAGTTCGAAAGCGGCGGATCGTACAGGTCGGCCAGTTGCAGGCGGCGCTTTTGGATAAACACACTTTGCAGCGCGCGCAGAAAGAGCGTCTGATCGGCGTTGAACGGCTGTCCGGCGATGAACCGCTCAAACTGGCGGCGCACGACCTCTTCGTAATCGGGCACGCCGCCCAGGTCGAGCAATCGCCGCAGAAATTCCAGCAGGCTGCCCACCTTCATCCCGAACGCCATGCGGATATTGTCTTCGGCCAGTTCCACATCACTCTCGCCCAGCGTGTGCCGCAACGTGCGTTCCAACTCGATCAAGTCACGGTCGGGCACATCCTCGCCGTGACTGATCGCCTGGATGGTGGGATTCGTGTCGAGCAATTCCAGCACGTGCTTTTCCACCCGCTCGCGATAGTCCTTCACGTACACCCGCTCGGTGCCGCCCTGGAGCAGGACGTAGCCGTTGAGTGCAATCACGTCGCGCAGGTCAATCTTTAAAAAGCTATCGGGCCGTTCGCTCCGGTCTTTCATCCGCTCAGCCAGCATGTCCGCCACGCGATCCAGTTGAGCGGGCGTGGCCGTGAGCAAATCGGGCGTCAGGCAAAAGTCGCGCATCTCGCGCTGCTCCGGCGCGGACAACACCGTGTCCTTGAGCCGGCTGGCATCCTCGGCGATAGACTGCGCTGTCGTGGCGGGATTCTGGCCCGCAACGATCAGGGCCTTGAGCCGCTCGACTTTGTGCGTAAACGTGACCGCCGCCACATCTGAACACGTGGCATAACGCAGCAGCGGCCCCACACGCAGACGCAAAAACTCGATCTTGCCCGGCGTCACCAAACGCCAAAAGTCGTCCTTCCACGCTTCCTCGACCTGGGGGTATACCTTGCGCACCGAGTACGAATCAATCGGAATTTGCGCCACCATCGTGCGCAAGTCGGCCACTGTCCGTTTGCACTCGTCAGAGGTCGGCGCGCCGGCAAACTCGTCCAGCAAATTCAAGCGCGTGTTGAACAGCGAAACGAGCACCGGCAAGCTCTGCGCCGTCTCTTTTTCCGGCGATTTGGCAAAGTCATTCTCCCAAAAGTCGAGCACCAGAAAACGTGTCTTGCGCCCTTCAGGCAGCCGGTCCAGGTATCGGCAGGCTTCCTGGCTGCGCGTGCCGCGCCCGATCATCTGCCACAACTTGATGCTGGAATGTACCGGCTTCATAAACACCAGGTTGACGACTTCGGGCACGTCAATGCCCGTTTCCAACAAATCCACCGTGATGGCGATACGGGGCCAGTCCTCCTTTTTGAACTTGTCAATGAGCGTGCTCTTGTAGTCAGACTTGTAGGTGATGGTGCGCACCAAACCTGGAAACTGGGGAAACATTTCGTTGAAAGCATCTTCCAGTCGCAGGGCATGCTCTTGCGTCATCGCAAACACAATCGTCTTGCCAGGCAATTGCCCTGATCTATCTTTGTAGCATTGATCCCAGATCTCTTGCCACTGCCTGCGGAGCGTGTCCTTGTTGCTGACGGTCTTTTCCAGTTCCGTGCCGGAATAGTCAATCGCATCGGGGTCAAGACCCTGCTCGATCAGCGCGTTGCGGTCTTGTTCGCTCAAGTCAACGCCGTGAATGCCTTCGCGTTGAAAGCGCGTCCGCGCGACATACACATCATAGTCCACCAGGTACTGTTCGTGGACGGCTTGCTTGTAAGGATAGAGGAAGGTCGGGATTCCCTCGGTGCAATCGAATTCGAGGAACGTGTTGCGGTCAAGAAACTCGGCCGGTGTGGCCGTCAGGCCGACCAGACGCGCGTCAAAATAGTCGAGCACCTGATTCCACTTGTTGAAAATCGAGCGGTGTACTTCGTCAAAGGCAATCAGGTCAAAAAAACCTGGCGTGAACTCGCCAAAGCAGTTGCTCAGAGTTTGCAGCGTGACGACGAACAGCCGCTTGGTCTTGTCCACATGGCCGGAAAAGATGCGCTGGCGCGGCTCGTGCGGCAGATGCGTTTTGAATCCATCGTTGAGGGCTTGCTGTACGAGCGGGTCGCGGTCTGCCACGAACAGCACGCGCCGCGCATAGTCAGCGCGCAGCAACACATCCACCAGCGACATCGCCACGCGCGTCTTGCCGGTGCCGGTCGCCATCACCAGGAGCGTTCGACGTTTGCCCTGCTCGAACGCTTGGCACACACGCCGGATCGCCTCTTGTTGATAGGCCCGGTTCGTGATAGCTGTATTGATGGGTACAGACGCCAGCGGCTTTTTGTTTCGGCGCAGGTAGAGCAAGTTTTCCAGGTCATCCGGCGAAAAGAAACCCAGCACTTCACGCTTGCTGGCCTGGCCCGCGTCCAAAAAGTAGATCTGTTGCCCATTCGTCATGAACGCAAACGGACGCAAGCTCTGCCGCTTTTCAATCTCGCTCACATAGAACTCGGCCTGCGCCTGCGCCAGTCGCGGGTCAACGCTCGTCTTTTTCGCCTCGACGATGGCCATGATTTCGCCATTGGGGCGATAGAGGGCATAATCGCAAATTCCGGCCGGGAGCTCGCCTTCGTAGATCCCGTGGCGTTCTCGGATGCGCCGCAGTTCGACCTCAAGCGCCCTCCACGCGGCAAGGTCGAACCCGTCTACGGGGATTTCGGTCCGAACCCAGTCGGGGTTGTTCACATCCCAGCCAGCTTTTTTCAGCGCGGGGTCAATCAGGTCTCGTCTGGTTTGAGCTTCGGTTGGAGTCGGCACGTTGAATACTCCCGTCAGACCTGCCCTCTTGATGCCTGCGATTCGACCATTGCCCCTGGCGTTGCGAGCACCGTGGGGCAGTCTCTATTATAGCCTGAATTGCCCGCTGCGGTAATCGCACGTAAAAAGGCCGCCGGGGGCAACCCGGCGGCCTGCCGTTCGAATTCCCGCCGGCGCAGTCCGCGCTTGCAGTCACCGTCGTGGCGGGATCAGGCGACCAGACCGGCGCGCGATCAAACCCGGGCTGGGCGCGCTCCAGTTGGCCGGACGGGCAGGGCAAAGTGAAAGTCGGCAGGGAGAAGGTCTAGCGTTGAGGACGATTGACGCGGATCAGGCAGCCTTGGAGTGATTCCAGACCGGCAATCGCGGCGTGAATGCGCGCAGCTTGTCCGCCGGCATCCGCGTCTTGTGTGCAGACAATGATGCCCGCGTGCTCGGGTTGCCGGGTGTGAAGCCGGATAAACTCGCGCCGGTTCAACGTCAGCACCGCCCGCTGGTGGCGAGTCGCGAAGGCTAGCACCTGCTCGTCAGGAAGAGACTGATTGGCGTTGCCGGCGTCTAGCGCCGTCAACACATCGTGGCCCAAAGCGCGCAGGGCCTGCGCCACTTGCTGCGGCAAGTTTTCGTCTGCGTAGAGGAGCGCCACCGGTCAGGCCTCCTCGTTCTCTAGAATCGCCTGCTCGATCTCATCCGGGTGGGCGTCGGCATAGGCCCACGTATTGACCAGATCGGCGGCGCGCAGCGTAGGGTAATTCTCCAGGATGCGCGCCTCGCTCCAGCCCATGCGGCGATAACCTTCCAACACCCAAACGGGAATCCGCGTGCGCACCACACAGGCCGCGCCGCCCGCGACGCCGGGCATTTTCTCGATGCCGGGCCAGGCATGTGCGATGTCGAGCGCCAACAACTTGAGTGCTTGGGCTTTTTCGGCCGGCGTCAAGGTGAACAACTGCGTTTCCAGTTCTTTCAGCGTCATGGGAACCTCCTCCCCGGGATGCTGGAAGCACCGAGGGGCAGCCTCTATTATAGCCTGAATTGTCCGCTGCGGTAGTCACTCGTGAAAAAAGGCCGCCGGGGGCAACCCGGCGGCCTGCCTTTTGAATTTCCGCCGGCGGAAGCAGCGCTTGCAGTTACCGTCGTGGCGGGATCAGGTGACCAGACCGGCGCGCGGTCAAACCAGGGCTGGGCGCGCTCCAGGACAAGACAAACTCGCGGATGAGCGGTTTCAGCCCATCCTATGGTAACGACCATACGGGTATGGTAACACAGGTATCCAGCCACCTCGGACCAGGTCTCACGCCGGCGCGTAAGCGCGAATATCTTCGAGAACGCACTCGCGCGCGGGTACACTCTTGACCACGAGTGTCAGCCCATTGCGTTCCAACGTCACGGTTGTCACGCCAGGTAGAATCTCGCCCTGTTTGCGAATGGCGCACTTTTCGCTATTGTGCCAATCCGATTCAACCAAGCTCCCGTAGCATGGCCGCAATCGCACGCTTGAGGCCAGGCAAGTCGTTCTGCACAATGTCCCAAATCTGGTTCAGATCAATGCCGAGATAATTATGCACTACGACGTTGCGAAAAGCCGCAATCGCGCGCCAATCCATGTCAGGTTGGGTAGCCTTCAAAGTCTCGGAAATTCGTTGGCTGGACTCGGCCAGCGTATGCAGATTCCGCAGAACGGCATCTTGCGTTCTGGTATCCGCCATGAAGGCCACCTTGCCTTCGGCGGTATATAGCTCGATGCGCGCGATGCACTCTTGGGTGTGAACAAGATAGAGCCGGTCATCACGTTCTGTCATAGTGACACGGCCTCCTGTAGGACACGGTCGCGGATGTACCAATGCAGAGCTGGCTGAGTGACCACGTCCACCTCGCGTCCGAGCAACTTTTCAAGATCGGCTATCAGGCCGGCCGGGAACCAGGACGAATGTACCGGCCCAACATCCACCAGGAAATCAATATCGCTTGCAGGCCCAGCTTCGCCGCGCACGACCGAGCCAAACACGCGCACATTGTAGGCACCGTGTTGCGCCGCAATCCGCAGGATGTCTTGGCGTTTCTCTTTCAATAGTTCGTCAATGCCCATAA
>CAYHAR010000239.1:0-4024 GCA_964354595.1 uncultured Anaerolineae bacterium
CGATGCAGGCCGCGAATTTTGTGCGTCCACCACGTGACTGTCACTCTGCCCCACTCGGTCAAGAGCGCGGGGTGATGTCCCTCTGCCTCCGCTAGCGCACCGACCTTGTCGGTAAAAGCAAGCGCCTGGGCAAAATCCTTGAACTGAAAGACGCGCTCCAGGCGCTGGATGCCCTCCCACTCCACGACTCGCCACTGCGGCACCTGGGGATGGTATTCGGCTATTTCCGTTTCAGTCAGGGCAAGCTCGCCGACCCGGTACGCCACGCACTTCATCTGGCTCAGATCACTCATGATGTTCCTCCACGACAAGTCTACCACAATTTCGCCGGGGCAGCCTGGTCGCTTCCACTCGCCACGCCGCGCCGCCGCGCGCAATCCTGGCGGATGATGATATAATCTGCCGGGGCCAGAACACCTCAGCACCCAGCGTGCTGCGCTGCGAGCGTTAGCTTGACTCTGATTTCCGTCGTCATTCCAGCTTTTAACGAAGCCGATCGCATCGGGGCCTGCCTCCGCGAGACGGCCCTCGCGTTGCGAGACTTGGATTACGAAATCATCCCCGTTGACGATGGCAGCCACGATGCGACCTTTCAAGCGATGATGGGTTGCGCCGCCCGGAATCCGCGCGTGCGCCCGGTTCGTCAACCCTCCAACCAGGGCAAAGGCGCGGCCGTATTTTTGGGCTGCCAATACGCCACGGGCGAAATGGTCGCCTTCCTCGACGCCGACCTGGAATTGCATCCAGCCCAGTTGCTCGCGTTCATCCAGGTCATGCGGCAGACCAAAGCCAGCGTCGTGATCGGCTGCAAGAGCCACCCTGATTCTCAATTGACGTATCCCCGGTTCCGGCAAGCGACGAGCATCATATATTCTTCCCTTGTCCAATTTCTGTTCGGCCTCGACTTGCACGACACGCAGACCGGCATCAAGCTCTTTCGGGCCGAGGCGTTGCGCCGCATCATTCCGCGTCTGCGCGCGCGGCGCTTTGCTTTCGATTTGGAGCTGCTCGTCGCCGCCAGCCGCTACGGATACAAGATCGTCCAGTCGCCGGTTGTGGTTTCGTTCCAGCGCGAGCACGGCGGCCGGATCAACCTGGTGGCCATCGTCCGCATGTTCCTGGACACCTTGCAGATTTTCTACCAGGCCAGCTTTTGGAAATGGTTCGAGCCTGGCCTGCGTGTCCGATTTTGGATGGTGGCCTTTGTCGTCGGATTGGTTGTGGCCGCTTTCGGCGTGGCTCATTTGCTGGTACTGTGGATTCCGGTCCCCCAGTTGTCCAGGCTGGTCTACGTCCTCGCGTTGAGGTTCATAGATGCCCGGATCCGAGACGCGGGCTTGATCATCGTGGGCGCGGCGTTGGCAGGTTGGGCCTTGATTGAGCTGAACAAGAGCCTGCTGGCCGCCTTTGCTCACGCCGACAAAGGCGATCTGGCGAGCATCATGCGACGCAGCCCGCCGGATGCGGACGATCACGGTCGCGGCCCGGATGAGTGAAAGCAGGCCCCTAACGCGCTTGCGCGCGCCGCTCGCGTGGTGTAGAATCTAAATCGCTTGGCTCTGAATCCTTTCTATCCCATCTCAGGAGCGCCCCATGCCACAAAAAACCAAGCCCGCAGATTCAGATTCGTTCAGGTACGACGTTTTCATCAGCTACAGCCACCGCGATGAAGACTGGGTGCAGAATTGGCTACTCCCCAAATTGGAAGCAGCCGGCCTGCGCGCCTTTATTGACTTTCGCGACTTTGAGCCTGGCGCACCCAATTTGACCGAGATGGAGCGCGGCGTGTCTCAAAGCCGCAAGACGGTGCTCGTCCTCACCCCCGATTATCTCCAAAGCCAGTGGACGGAATTTGAGGTCTTGCTGGTACAGACCAGTGATCCCGCCGCCCGGCGACGGCGAATACTTTCCCTTCTTCTCAAGCCGTGCGAGCTTCCCGCGCGGATCGGCATGTTGAATTACCTGGATTTCACTCGGCCTGACCGGGTGGATTTTCAACTGGCCCGGTTGATAGCGGCCATAAAATCGGAAGTGACTCGATCGGGAGCGGTGCCCCCATCGCCTCCAGCCAAGTCTGCATCAGCGCCCACCCCGGCATCAACTCCATACGCTGCGCCCTCATCGGCCCCACCATCTCCGCCCAGCAGCCAGGCCGCCACCGCCAGCGAAGGCAGCGCCGCCGCGACCGGTGGCAGCACGGCCATTGGCGGCCATGGCAACATCAACATCACCGGTGGCACCGTCTACATCGGCGGTGATGTGGTGGGAGGTGACAAGCATAGTGCTGCTGTCGTACCCACCCCCGCAGCGCCGCCAGAACGCGCCGTCGTCCGCCATGAGGATTTGCGCGTGGACGCCGCTGTGCCCAATCAGGTGTACCTGGGCCGGACCTTTGACTTGGCGGTCTCTGTGCGTCAACAGTCCTCTCCGATGCTTGCCGAGGCCGATCTGCCGCGCGTGCACTCTGGCCAAGTGCAGGTGGATCGGCTTGAGGGCGAACCTTTCTTGCGCTTGCAAATCCAGGTCAGTGCGCCCGAGTGCGAAATCCACGGGGACGATCACTATTCTTTCCGCCTCCGCCCCGGCCACGATTCGCCCGTGTTCTACTTTTACCTCACGCCCAAAAAACTGGGGGAGATCGGCGTCGTCGTCACGGTGTACCAGGAGAATGACTGGATGGGCAGCGCCCGCGTCCACACGCTCGTCCGCGAAGAGATGGTAGGCCGTGTGCAAATGGTGGTCACGAGCCACACGTTCCAGCAGCCGGGCGAGGAACCAATCGTTCCAAAAGATGACCCTCTGCTCAAGATGTCTCCCGCACAGCTTCATAAGCTGCTCTGCAAAAACTTTAACCTCGACGAGCTGCGGTTTCTGTGTCGTGATCTACCAGGTGTAGATTGGGATTCGCTGCCCGGCGAAAGCCGGGACCGCAAAGCCCTCGAGTTGATTGGGTATATGGAGCGGCGCGACCGCCTGCCCGAACTCGCCGCCGTCATTCGCCGCGCGCGTCCAGACATTTGATTTTTGATTTCGGAAAGCACGGCCAGCAAGATAAAAGAAGGAGCCTCTCAGATGGTAACCATTCGCGTGTGGACCAACTATGCCAAGTCGGGCGACCAGCCGACGCCGCAAGTCCAACTGATGGACCTGGAAGAATATTTGCGCGGCGTTGTGCCTTATGAGATGTCGCCTTCCAACCCGCTAGAGGCGCTCAAGGCGCAGGCCGTGGCCGCGCGCACGTATGCGCTGGCAACGCTTCCCTCCTCTGAAGAGGATCTTCGACCGGACGGTCACCCGCGTCACGGCGACGTGGCTGATGTCTGCACGACCGATCACTGCCAGGCCTGGTCGGCCAAGACCTACAAGTCCACCGATGCCGCCGTGCTCTACACCGCCGGGCAATATCTCAAATTTCAAGACAGGATTGCGACCGCATATTTCTTTGGGCATTGCGGCGGTCGCACCAACACGCCCGCCGAAGCGGGCTGGCCCGGCTCTGCGCCGTGGTGCCAGCCGGTCGAGTGTCTGTGCAAGCCGCCGCGCCCGCCTCATAATCACGGCGTGGGCATGTGCCAGGATGGCGCGATGCTGATGGCAGGGCGCGGTTATGATTACGAGATGATCCTGAATCACTATTACACGAATGTGGCGCTGGCCGTGACCGGCGTCGCGCAAAGCGTGCCGCCGGGTCAGTTGGGCTACAACAGCCAATACGTCCTGATGTCGCAGACCGCCGGGCCGGACGTGTGGGCCACGCTTGCGCCTTACGCGCTCAAATTCCGCGTCACGAGCGGATTCAGCCACGACGACGCGCTGCGCGTCCACGGCGACAAGCACACGATCACGATTCTGGGCAGCGCCGGGCAAGCGTGGAGTGTGCAGGCAGACCTGGAACAATTCCTGCGCCAGGTCGCGCCGTCTAACGTCGCCGTCGAGCGCGCGGAGGCCGCCACGTTAGCCGACCTGGCCGCCAAGCTTGCGGATTGCATCACGAAAGACAACCCATTAGCTTATCGCTGATTGC
>CAYHAR010000239.1:4124-5588 GCA_964354595.1 uncultured Anaerolineae bacterium
AACACAGAGTATGCATCTCTAGACCTGAGGAATGCAAAATGACGGTGAAAACGCCGAATCAGATTACTGTTGCCGGAATCCAGTTCGATCCCAAGATCGGGCTGGTGCGCGAGAACCGCGTGCGCATCCTGGGCCTGATTGACGAGGTCGCCGCGCAAGGCGCTCAACTGGCCGTCTTGCCCGAGTGCGCGCTTTCGGGCTATGTCTTTGACGACCTGGACGAAGCGCGCGGGGCCAGCGAGCGTGTGCCGGGTCCTTCGACGGAGGCCATCGCCGCGACGTGCAAACAGTTGGGCGTGTACGCCGTCGTGGGGATGCTGGAAGAAATGGGCGACGCCCTCTACAACTCGGCGGTGCTGTGCGGGCCAGAGGGACTGGTCGGCGTGTACCGCAAGACGCATCTGCCGTTCTTGGGCGTGGACAAGATGACCGCGCTCGGCCCTGACCCGTATCGCGTGTACGACACCGGCATCGGGCGCATCGGCATGTTGATCTGCTACGACTTGCGCTTCCCGGAGGCGGCGCGCTGCCTGGCGCTCGAGGGCGCGGACATTATCGCGCTGCCGACCAACTGGCCGCAAGGCGCACAAGCTTCGCCCGATTTTGTCGCGCAAACGCGAGCGATGGAAAATCGCGTGTTCCTCGTCGCCGTCAACCGCGCGGGAAAAGAGCGCGGCGCTCGGTTCATCGGCAAGAGCCAGATCGTAGACCCGGGTGGCAAGCGGCTGGCGATGGCCGATACGACCGACGAGACCATCATCACCGCCACATTCGATCCGGCGCTGGCGCGACAAAAGCGGCTTGTCATTCAACCCGGCGTGTTCGAGATAGACACCGTGGGCGACCGGCGGCCCGAGTTGTATCGGCGGATTGTGCAAGATTGGCCGGAGCAAGCTGCATGAAACACATCCTCATCGTGAACGGCAGTCCAAGAAAAAAGGGCAATAGCGTCATATTGGCAGAACAGGTAATGCTTGGAGCCAGAGAGGCCGGGGCGCAAGTCGAAATCTTTTTCTTGCACAACATGAGTATCCAGCCCTGCAACGCTTGCGATGCTTGCCAGGAGACACAGGACTGTACGATCCAGGATGATATGCAAATCCTGTATCCCAAGCTCCGGCGCGCCGACGCCATCGTGATCGCCAGTCCTATCTACTGGTTCACCATCAGCGCTCAAACCAAGTTGTTCATAGATCGGTGGTACGCTCTACAAGGTCCACAGGGAAATGCCCTGGCCGGAAAACAGATCGGCATCGTTTTGACGTATGGCGATACTGATCCTTTCACTTCCGGCGCGGTCAATGCCATACGCACCTTCCAGGACATGTGCCGCTACATCGAAGCCAACGTGGCCGGAATCGTCTACGGCAGCGCGACGAAAGAAGGGGAAATCCAGAACCAGCCCAGCCTGCTGGAAAAAGCCTACCAGTTGGGTCAAAAGCTTGGCGCTTGATCACGAGACAT
>CAYHAR010000240.1:0-4315 GCA_964354595.1 uncultured Anaerolineae bacterium
AAAATGAGCTTGCGCGTCAGTACACCATGTCGCCGCGAACAAAAGCAGTGGTGCGAGGGTCGGAAGGGGAATCAAAAAAAGTGGGCGTGTCGGCGACTTCGACGACGCGACCGGCCAGCATCAAGCCGACACGGTCGGCCAGCCGCCGCGCCTGGAACACATTGTGCGTCACCAGCACAACCGTCGTGCTGCGCTCGCGGTTATGCTGGCGCACAATGTCTTCGATCAGGCCGATGTTGTACGGGTCGAGGTTGGCCGTCGGCTCGTCGAGCAGCAGCACAGCCGGGTCAATCACCAGCGCGCGCGCCAGCGCCACGCGCTGCATCTCGCCCCCCGATAACTTGTGCGCCGGGGCGCGCATCAGCGTTTCCAGTCCGACGCGCACCAGGATGTCGCGCACCTGTCCGTCTACGCGTTGTCCTCGCAAGCGCAGCCCATACGCCACGTTGGCGTGGACGTTGGCCTTGAGGAGCATCGGGCGCTGAAAGACCGTAGTCACCTGGCGGCGCACCGGGAGCGGCACGCTGCCGTTGATGGGTTGGCCTCGATAGATGATCTGCCCGGCCGTGGGCTGCTCCAAAAAGTTGAGCAGCCGCAGCAGCGTGGACTTGCCCGCGCCGCTGGGGCCGACGAGCGCCAATATCTCGCCGCGCCGGATGTCCAGGCGCTCAACGTCCGTCACCGTGCGGCCGGCGTATTCTTTTTTCAGGTCCCTTAACTGGTAGACGGGATCGTTCAACGTGTTTGTGTTCAATCGTTCATGCGCCCCTGCAGGCGCAACATAGCGGCGTTGGCGAGGAACGCCAGCGCCAGCAGGATGATGCCCAGCGCCAGCGCCAGGCTGAACTCGCCCGTGCGCGTGTTGAGCACGATGGCGGTGGTGAGCACGCGCGTCTTGCCCTCGATGTTGCCGCCCACCAGCATCACCGCGCCGACTTCGGAGATGACGCCGCCGAATGCGGCGATGAGGGCGGCGACGACGCCGATGCGCGCTTCGACCAACACGGCCCACACTTCTTGCGGCCGGGTCGCGCCCAGCGAGCGCACTTGCAAACGCAGCGCCGGGTCAACGCTTTGCACCGCCGACATGGTCAGCCCGGCCACCAACGGGAACGCAATGATGACTTGGGCCGTGACCATGGCGCTGGGCGTGAACAGCCAGCCCAACGTCCCCATCGGCCCGCTGCGCGAAAGCATCAGATAGACGAACAGGCCCACGACGACGGGCGGCAGCCCCATGCCGGTATACAGCAGCGTCGTGATCAGCTCGCGCGCCCGCACGCGCGAGAGGCCCAGCGCTGCCCCCAACGGCACGCCGACCACTGTGCTGATGGCCAACGCCAGCCCGCTCACGCGGAGCGTGAGCAGGATGATTTGCATCAGCGCCGGGTCGGCGGATAGGATGAGTTGAATGGCCTGTATCAGGCCGCGGGACAGGTCGCTCAAAGTGTACAACTCCAGGCCCGAAGGGTCGCTTCCTGCGAAAACCCTTCGGGCCTATTCTACCGCAGTTTGCGGCGTGCGCTAGAGGTAAGCTTTTGCGAAGCTACTTGACTTCAATCTTGACGACGTCCTTGACCCACGTGTTGGATTCCATGCCGGGCATCGCCGCGTGGATCTTGCCGCCGTCGCCAAAAGCCATCATGCAATCGGCGCATGTGCTCACAGCGTCGAGCGCCACCTCGGCGGTGAAACCGTCAGAAGCGATAAGGACAATCTTTTTCGCCTCGGGCTTGACCTTGGCCTGGCCCAGCAGCGCGTTTAGCTTTACGCCTTCATAGTCCGTCTTGCCCTTCTTGGGATGATCGAGCGTGGCTTTGACGACGCCGATGGCTTTGACAGCCTCCATCGTCAGCTTGAGTTCTTTTTCAACCAGGCCTGTGACGGTAAGCACGACGTCGCCGGAGGACGCCTGCGGGGCGGATGGTTTGGCGTTGGGGTAGAACAACGGCTGGCCGAACTTGTCCGTGCCGTAACCGCCGATCAGCTTTTGCGTGTCCGCCGAGAGAATCCACTGGACGAACTTGGCCGCCATATCCGAGTTCACACCGGGGTGCTTGCCAGGATCAACTGCCAACACGCCATAGGGGTTGAGCAGGCTCTTGTCCTTGTTCTCCTGGAGGCTGTTTCCACCCAGGGCGATGACCAGGTTGGGCAGCTTGTCCTTCATCGAAAGATATGTGCCCCGGTCGGCCAGCGTGTACATGCCTTTTTCATTCGAGGCGAGCAGCGTCTCGCCCATGCCCTGGCCGAGCGCATTGTACCAGGCCATGTCTTTGGTCGGCGTGATGCCGGCGGAGGCCCAGACGCTCAACTCTTTGGTGTTCGTGCCGCTCTTGTCGCCCCGGCTGGCAAAGGGCGCCTGCGCGGCGGCGATGGCCTTGAATGCCTCGGCGGCGCTCGCCATGCCGCCGATCTTGGCCGGGTCAGCCTTGGGGCCGAGCACGATAAAATCGTTGTACATCACGTCAAAGCGTTCTTTGGCGTGGCCGTCCGCGACGAACTTGTCCTCCTGGGCGCGAGCGTGCACGAGCAACACATCGGCATCGCCCTTGGTGCCGATTTCGATAGCTTGCCCGGTGCCGACGGCGACGGTGTCAACCTTGCAGTTATTCTTCTTTTCAAAGTCGGGCAGGATGAAGGTGAGCAAGCCCGAGTCGGCGGTGCTGGTGGTCGTCGCCAGGCGCAGCGTGCACCCGCTGGCAGCCGGCTTGGTCGGCTGGGCGGCCGGCGGTTGCGTGGGTGCAGGCGCGGGCGCCTTGGCCTGCCCGCAGGCCGACACCAACATTGAGGCAACGAGCAGTGTCAAAACCAGTGCGTAGGCGAGATACGAGCGTTTCATTGTTCTTCTCCTTCTTTAATATGGAAATGGCGTTATATTGGCATAGGATAGCGTAAGACAAAAGAATTGTCAAATGAACATATGCCTATATTAATAAGCATATACCCATCATGATAGTTCGCTCTTACTCCATTGCCGTTTCGTGCCTCGGCACCAAGAGCACCTGGAGCAGAACGAACACTGCCAACGACGCCAGGATGAGGATGACGGTCACGGGCAGAGCGGCGTTCAGCCCGAAACCCGCGAAACGTTCATAGACCAGGACCGGGATGATCTTGGGGTGGTACGCCAGGATGACGATGGCGCCAAACTCGCTGATGCCGCGTCCCCACATCATCACAGCTCCGGCGACGATGCCCCGCCAGGCCAGCGGCAGCGTCACATACACAAATGCCTGCCATCGCGTGGCCCCCATCGTCTGGGCGACTCCTTCCAGCTCCGGATCTATCGTGGCAAAGGCTTCGCGGGCGGCGTTTACCAGAAACGGCAGGCTGACGAACAGCATTCCTACCACGATGCCCGGCACGTCGTCGGTGAAATGCAGACCTATGGCTCCCAGCGCCTGCCCAACCGGCGCTTGCCTTCCAAAGACCATCAGCAGCGCGATGCCCGCCGCAGTGTGTGGCACCACGACCGGCAAGTTGACCAGGCCTTCTACCCATCGCTTGCCGGCAAAGTCATAGCGCGCCAGGAGATAGGCCAGCGGCACGCCGGTAAAGAGAGCCAGCACAGTCGCCCAGGCCGCCGCGTAGAACGTCAACCCCAACGAAGCGCTCACCTCGGCATCGGTCAGAGCTTGCCAGAGCGCGCCGGGCGGCGTTCGGATGAGCGTGCTCAGCAGGGGTAGGAGAACAAAGAGCAGCAGCAACGCGCCCGCAGCCGCAAAGCCAAGTACGAAGGGATCGGGTCGCTTGCGCTTCAGAGGCCGTTTTCTATCGAGGGTGGTGGTTGACATCGAATTGGCCTCCATACCTTCCCGAAAGCCTTGCGCCACTGGCGTGGGCGGTGCGAAGGGTCGGCTTTCGGGAAGGTGGCAAAGGTTCACGGCATCGGGACGCAAAGCGATTTCAATGCCGCGGGCAGCGCATCATAGTGATCTGTCTGCGGCGGGATGATGAGCGGGTGTTGATCGGCTTCCATCACAGCCCGCCCCTTTGGCCCCAGCAGAAAGGAGACCAAGTCCTGAGCCTGTTGGGGATGTGGAGCGTTGCTGGGGATGGTCAAGCCGTAGCCAATCACTTCCCCGTTGAACTCGGGCTTGACAGAGGCGAAACGCTTAAAATCCAACCGCACCTGAACCTTCCTATACTGGTCCGCGTATTGCTTGGAGCCGAGGTTCACCGCATCCGGCAGCTTGACGAGCTTGAGCTTGTGCTGCTGGATGACACTCTCGTACTCGAAGGCATAGTCCAGGTCGCCCGATTCGAGCAGCGCGATCTCTTGCATGCTGGCGCCACGCAGGACGATGCTGGA
>CAYHAR010000240.1:4415-5579 GCA_964354595.1 uncultured Anaerolineae bacterium
TCGGCGTTGATCTGGTCGGCATATTTGCTCTGGGGTGTATAGGCCAGACCCAGGCGGTTCGTGGCGAATCTGATGTACCAGTCTGCATACGGTTTGCCGGTTTCGGGCGCCTTGGACTGGTACATCAGCATCGGGATGAGCGCGTCGTCGGCAGAGGCCACCACGTCCATGACCATGTGGACTTCGGCCACCTGCCGGATCGCTTGAATGCTGCCGTGCGCCTCTATCTGCACGTCTACGTCAGGATGTTCCGCCTCGTAGGCGTTTTCCAGATCGTCGAACGGAATCATCAAGCTGCCGGCAATGATCACGCGCAGCGGCGTCTTCTCCGCCGGCTTGGTCGCGCAATTGCTGCTGGTTGCCAGTAGCGCGATCATCAGCGCCAGTGTGGGTATCGCAGATTTCAGCTTCATGGGCCGCGCTGAATGGACAGCGTGAGGGCGAGTGGGGGCGAGGTCACCTCGCCCCTACTTGACCTCGATCTTGACGACATCCCTGGCCCAAAAGTTATTCTGCATTCCCGGCATCACCGCGTCGAGCTTGCCTGCGTTAAAGGCGAGCATACAGTCGGCGCATTGGCGAGTGTCAGCCAACGTCACCTCGGTCGTAAACCCGTCGGAGGAGGATAGAGTCAGCTTGGTCGCGCTGGACTTGACCTGGGCTTGGTCCAACAGCGCGTTCAGCCGCACGCCCTCATACGTCTGCGTTCCCTGCTTGGGATGCTCGGCCGTGATCTTGGCCACCTGCATGTTCTTGAGCGCATCCAGCGTTAGCGTCTGCGGCTTGTCCACGGCGCCGGTGATGGTTAGCGCGGCATTGCCGGCGGCGCCAGGCGCTGCCGTCGCGGCGGTGGGCTTGGGCTGTGCTGCCTCCAGCATGAGGTTGATCTTGGCAATCCGACCGACCATCTCATTCGGTTGCAAATCCGAACCGACGAGCCGGAGCGGAAAGTCCTTGTCGTCCAACGGGTTGTTGTTCACCAGGTAAGCGACTATGATACTGTCGTTCCGTTTGATGCGGGCGCTATCCAAGGCGACCTTGTATCCGTCTCCGGCGACGACGTGCACCTGGTAGCCCTGATCGGCGAGCTTGTCATTATAAGAACCATCGCCGTGTTTGGTTTCGTCGTCCACCCGCCCTGCCAGCAGCCACAGCGGAACGCCG
>CAYHAR010000241.1:0-5577 GCA_964354595.1 uncultured Anaerolineae bacterium
CTGACCACTGACCACTGATTTGTGGTATACTAATTATCATACACCACCTGGAGGCATCACATGAATCACTTGCTCACATTGGGCGACTTGGACCCCGACGAATTCATGGGACTGCTCGACTTGGCCGTCAAGCTCAAGAAAGAGCTACGCAAAAAAGGCCGCAACAAGCCCCTGCTGGAAGGCCAGACGCTCGGCATGATTTTTCAAAAGCCCAGCCTGCGCACGCGCGTGTCGTTCGACATGGCAATGATTCAGCTCGGCGGGCAGGCGCTTTACCTTTCCCCGAACGAGATTTCGCTGGGCAAGCGCGAAAGCGTGGCCGACGTGGCCCGCGTCCTTTCCCGCTACGTGGACGGCATCGAGGCGCGTGTGTTCGCTCACGCCGACGTGGTGGAGCTTGCCCAGTATAGCCGCGTGCCGGTCGTCAACGGGCTTTCGGACTATTCGCACCCGTGCCAGGGCGCAGCCGACCTGTTGACGATTTACGAGCGCTTTGGCAAACTGGAAGGACTCAAGGTGACGTTCGTGGGCGACGGCAACAACGTGGCGACCTCGCTGGCGTTTGGCTGCGCGCTGACCGGGGCGCATTTCGTGCTCGCCTCGCCGGAAGGCTATGACCTGAGCGCGGCGGTCGCTGTCAAAGCCACCGAGATGGGCAAAGCGACCGGCAGCACCATCACAACGTTACGTGACCCATTCGAAGCCGTCCGCGACGCCGACGTGATTTATACCGACGTGTGGACTTCGATGGGGCAGGAAGAAGAAACCGAAAAACGGCTCAGGGCCTTTGCGCCGACTTACCAGGTCAATGCGGAACTGGTCAGCCACGCTGCGCCCGGCTACATCGTCATGCACTGCCTGCCCGCGCATCGCGGCCAGGAAATCACCGACGAGGTGTGCGACGACCCAGAGCACTCGGCGTTGTGGGATCAGGCCGAAAACCGGATGCACGCGCAAAAGGCCATCCTCGTCGAATTGATGGCGGAAAAGAAATCGGCGCGTAAAGCGCGCAAGGCGAAAGCCAAGCGCAAAAAGTGATCCGGCACTAGGTGCTAGGGACTAGGCTTCCTAGTTCCTAGTAACCTAGTATCTAGCTCCTGGAGACGACATGGCAGGCAATCGGCAAGTATTCGACTTGGCAATCAAACGCGGGAACGCCTTTGCTCGCCAGCAAGCGTGGGACAAGGCCGCCGCGGAATATCAGCGCGCGTCAACTGAATTTCCTGACAAACTGAACGTCCTGGTTGCCGCCGGAACGGCGCTTGCTAATTGCAAGCGGCTGCCGGATGCGTTGGCCGTGTTCCAGCGCGTGCTTCAGCTCAAGCCGGACGATCTCACCACGTTGGAAAGAATTGCCAACGTGCAAGAGCAAATGAGCAAACTGGCCGATGCCGCGCAGACCTACGCCGCCATAGGCGACCTTTACTCGCAACAGGGAAACACCGACCAGGCCGTGGATATCTGGACGCGCGCCGGTCGCCTCGCTCCCAACAACATCGAGGTCCACCAAAAGCTGGCCGCCGCTTATCAGGCGCAGAACAAGCTCAAGCAGGCTGTGGCCGAGATGCTGGCGCTGGTCAAAATCTATCAAAAGAAAGGCCAGATAGACCAGGCCGCCCAACAGTGCAAAGCCGCGCTGTCGCTTGACCCGCGCAACACCGGCGCCCTCAAGATGATGGACACCATCCGCATCGGGCGAGGCACGGGCACACTGCCGCCACTGCCCGAAGCTCCTGCTGCTCCGGTTCTTCCTGCGCCTCCTGTCGGGCCAGAGTTGACTTGGGGCGAAATGGAAGCCCTCACGGCCCAAGAAGGACCCAAACGGTCCGCCAGCCCGGTGGAGCAGGCTGCGCAAAAGGCGCTCTCGGATTTGGCCGAATCTATCTTTGAAGAAACGTTGGCCGCTCCGCCTCGCCCTGACGCGCGCGGCGCTGCCGCTCGCCTGAGCAAAAAGGAAATTGACGCGCTCATCACCCAGGCGATAGAGTATCAGACAGTCGGCCAATCTCGACAGGCCATCGCCGCCTACCAGCGCATCCTGGAAGCGGTCGAGCTGCCTGCGGCGCGCTTTGCCCTGGGCCTGCTTTACGAGCAAGAGATGGCCTTTGACGAGGCCGCCGCGCAATTCCAGCAATCCGTCGGGCACGACGATTATGCGCTGGGCAGCCACTTTGCGCTGGGCGAATGTTGCCGCGCGCGCGGTCGAGCGGACGAGGCGCTGCGGCACTTTGTCCAAGTTCTCAAGATCGTGGACCTGGGCACGGTGAAGCGCGAGCAGGCCGACGACCTCGCCGCGCTGTACGACAACCTGGCCGATGATCTGGCCCAAGGCGACCGGGCGGCCCAGTTTACCGATTCGGTGGTCGAGTTTTTGTCGTGCCAGGATTGGGACGACAAGGCGCGCGACGCCCGGCAACGGCTCGATAGCCTCACGGACGAAGGCGCGACGGCGATCAGCCTGGCCGAGGTGCTTACCGTCCCCCACGCCGAGGAGGTCTTGCAGTCGCTCGCTCTGACGCAAGAGTACACCCAGCACGGCCAGTTCTACACGGCGATGGAAGAGGCCTACACGGCTATCCTCTATGCTCCGGACTATTTGCCGATGCACCGGCGCGTGGCGGACATGTTGTGGGAGAGTGGACGCCAGGAAGAATCCGTCGCCAAGTACCTGATCATTGCAGACACCTATCAAGTGCGCGGCGATAGCCGCCACGCGATGACGATTTACCAGCGCATCCTGCGCCTGATGCCGATGGACGTGCAGACTCGCTCCAAGTTGATTGACCTGCTGATCAGCCACGGCGAGATGGACAAAGCCATCGAGCAGCACATGGCGCTGGCCGACACGTATTACCAACTGGCCGACATGGACAAGGCGCGCGAAACGTACCAGGCCACCATGAATTATGTGCCGCGCGCTTCCAACAGCAAGCGCTGGGCGCAGCAGATTCTCCACAAGGTCGGCGATATTGACATGCAGCGCATTGACTGGCGGCGCGCCATCCAGGACTATGAGCAAATCAAGGCCATCGTCCCGGACGACGAGAAGGCGCGCCTGTTGCTGATCGAGCTGCATTTCAAGGCCGGCGATAGCGCCCGCGCCATCAAGGAACTGGACGAGCTGTTGATGAGCTACACCTCCTCCGGCAAGGGACGCCAGGTCGTCCCCACGCTGGAGGAGCAGACGCGCAATCATCCCAACGAGATGGGGATGCGCATGAGGCTGGCGCGCGCCTACCACGGATCAGGAATGACGGCGCAGGCGATCGAGCAGCTCGACGCGCTGGGCGATCTGCAGCTTCAAGCCGGGCTTTCAAAAGAAGCCGCCGCCACGATTCGCGGCATCATCGCGTTGAACCCCCCCAACGCCGCCGAGTACCGGCAGGTTCTGGCCCAGATCAGCGCGACCGGACCTTCGTAGAGATTTCGGATTTCGGATTTCAGATTTGACCCAGCGTCCGATCCGCAATCCGAAATTCGCAATCCGAATTTCCATGTCCGATCTATGGTACCTTGTTCAGCGCCTCAACTGGCTCAGCGCGCTCGACATTGCGCTCGTGGCGCTCGTGTTCTTTGTGCTGCTTCAGTTGGTGCGCGGCACGCAGGCCGTGCAACTGCTGCGCGGCGTCATCATCCTGGCGGTCATCATCCTGCTGATGGGCAACGCGCTCAAGTTGCCCGCTTTTAGCTGGCTGGTGCGTAACGCCATCCCCGCATTGCTGGTCGCTCTCCCCGTCATCTTTCAGCCCGAGCTGCGCCGCGCGCTCGAGCGGCTGGGCCGCACCGGGAGCTTTCTCAACAGCCCGGCCCGCCAAAGCGCCGCCGAGACCGTCATCACCGAGACGGTGGCCGCGTGCCAGCGATTGGCCGAGCGGCGACACGGCGCGCTCATCATCCTCGAGCGGGAAACGGGATTGCAGGATTACATCGAGACGGGCGTCCGGCTCAATGCCGAGATCAGCGCCGAGTTGTTGCAGACCATCTTTTTCCCCAACACGCTTTTGCACGATGGCGCCGTGATCGTGCGTGGGGATCGTGTGGTGTCCGCCGCGTGCATCCTGCCGCTCACCAGCGGCTTTTTGGCCGACCGGCGCATGGGGTTGCGTCACCGCGCCGCCATCGGGATCACCGAAGCGACGGACGCGATTGCCGTCGTCGTGAGCGAGGAACGCGGCAGCGTGTCTATCGCGCACAGTGGCCGGATGATTCGCCGTCTGGACGCGCAGCGGCTCGAGGCGGTGCTGCGGGCTTTTTATCAACCGCAGTTGCGGGGGCCGCTGCCGTCGTGGCTGCAATGGATATTTCGCGCTCGACCGGCCGGCGAGCGCAAGGCGGGAGAGCCATGATCCGCCGCATTGTGGATACGATTGCTCGCGCGGTCCTCGCGCTCATCCTGGCTGCCCTGGTGTGGGTCGTCGCCATCCAGGCGGATGACCCGACGCTGGTCAACACGTATCCGGTCGCGCTGCCCATCACGCGTGTCAACGAGCCGCCAGGGTCGCTCGTCTACGGGCAGAGCGCCGATTCAGCGCGCGTCACGCTGCGCGCGCCACAATCGCTCTGGACGCAGTTGTCGCCTGACCAATTCAAAGCTGAAATTGACTTGGCCGGTCAGCCGTTCGGCCAGCTCAACGTGCCGGTCAAGGTGCGCGTGACCAATCGCGCCATCGAAGTCGTGCGCGCTGATCCGGCGACGGTGGATTTGCGCCTGGAATCTGTCGCCGACCAGAACATTCCGGTGCGTGTCACGACGACCGGCGAGCCGGCGTTGGGCTATACCGCGCATCCAGCCAACGCCACGCCCGCTCAAGTCACCGTGCGCGGGCCGGCTTCGTTCGTGAGCCGCGTGGTCCAAGTGATGGGAACCGTCAGCGTGCAGGGCGCTCGCCAAAATGTGGATCAACCTGTTCGCTTGAACGCGCTCGACAAGGACGGCAACCCAGTCGGCTTTATCACGCTCGCGCCAGAAAGCGTCCAGGCGCGCGTGGAGGTCAAACAACTCGGCGGCTTTCGTGACGTGGCCGTCAAAGTGGTCGTGCGCGGACAGGTCGCGCCGGGCTATCGCGTGAGCAACGTCAGCGTGACGCCGCCGATTGTCACCGTGTTTGGCTCGTCGCAGGCGATTGACCAGAGTCCGGGCTTTTTAGAAACCACGCTCATCACCGTGACTGGCGCGCAGGACGACGTGGTCGAGCGCGTGGCGCTCAATGTGCCGGGCGGCATTTCGCTGCTGGGCGACCCATCGGTTCAGGTCCGCGTCCAGGTCGAGGCGATCCAGGGCGGGCTGACCGTCCAACGCCCGCTGACCATACAAGGCTTGCCGCCCGGCATGGATACGCGACTTTCGCCGGAAACGATTGACGTGGTCCTGACCGGGCCGCTGCCCAAGCTCCAATCGCTCAATCCGGACGACGTGCGCGTAGTGCTCGACCTGGTGAGCCTGGGCGTGGGCGCGCACCAGGTCAAGCCGCAGGCGGTTGTGCCGCAAGGCGTCGTCGCCGAAAGCCTGTTGCCCGCCACGATTCAGGTGACCATCGGCCCGACGGGGACGCTGAGCGTGTCGCCGGTCGCCACGCC
>CAYHAR010000242.1:0-5562 GCA_964354595.1 uncultured Anaerolineae bacterium
TGATAAGGAATAGGAAATGGCAAACTATCGCATCGAGCAACATCCCATCCTCCCTATCGAGCCACGTGAAAACGTGGCGTTCTATTGGCAAGGGCAGAAGCTAGTAGCCCATCAGGGCGAAACCATAGCTTCTGCCCTTTTTGCTAACGGCGTGCGGGTCTTTGGTCATCATCCCAAAGACGGCGCGCCGCAAGGCATTTTCTGCGCCAACGGCCAGTGCGCTCAATGCCTGGTGCTGGCCAATGGCAAGCCGGTCAAGTCGTGCATGGAGCTGGTGCGGCCAGAGATGAAGGTGGAGCCGGCGGAAGGGCTGCCCGAGTTGCCCCCAGTATCCGACGCGCCGGCCATGCACGACATTGAAGAGGTGACCGCGCCGGTGCTCATCATCGGCGGAGGGCCGGCCGGACTTTCAGCCGCCATCGAGCTGGGCAAGCTTGGCATCCAAGTATTGCTGGTGGACGACAAGCATCGCCTGGGCGGCAAGCTGGTGCTGCAAACGCACCGCTTCTTTGGCTCGATCAACGCCGTGTATGCCGGCACGCGTGGCATTGACATCGCCGCGCGATTGGAAAAAGAGGTGCGAACACTTGATTGCGTTCGCCTCTGGCTCAACAGCACGGCGCTGGCAGTCTATGCCGATCAAAAGGTCGGAATCTTGCGCGAAGGCGCCCAGTATGTGCTGGTCAAGCCGCAAGTGTTGTTGGTCGCGGCGGGCGCGCGGGAAAAGTCGCTGGCCTTCAAGGGCAACACGCTGCCGGGTGTGTATGGCGCGGGCGCGTTCCAGACACTCGTCAACCGCGACCTGGTCAAGACGGCGGGAAAACTGTTCATCGTCGGCGGCGGCAATGTAGGGCTGATCGCCGGTTATCACGCGCTGCAAGCGGGCATTCAGGTTGTGGGCCTGGTCGAGGCGCTGCCAGAGTGCGGCGGGTACAAAGTCCACAAAGACAAGCTGGCCCGCATGGGCGTGCCGATTTACACTTCGCACACCGTCGTCAGCGCCAACGGCGCGGAATCCGTCGAGTCGGTGACGATTGCTCAAGTGGACAAGCGCTTCCAGCCCGTCCCCGGCACCGAGCGATCGTTTGAATGCGACACGGTGCTGATCGCTGTAGGGCTTGATCCCGTCAACGAGTTCTATACCAAGGCGCAAGAATTTGGTGTGACGGCTTTTGCCGCTGGAGACGCGGAAGAAATTGCCGAAGCATCGGCCGCCATGTTCTCTGGCAAGATCAAGGGATTAGAGATCGCTCGCGCGATGGGACACGCCGTCGGCGAAATCCCCGCCGACTGGTACCGCACCGCCGAGATTCTCAAGTCCAAGCCGGGCAAAGTGGATAAAGCCTACGTGCCTGATCTGGAAACAGGCGTCATGCCCGTGTTTCACTGCTCGCAAGAGATTCCCTGTAATCCCTGCACCTCGGTCTGCCCGCAGGAGATGATCGAGATTGACGAAAGCGACATCCGCCAGATTCCGGTCTGGCTCGGCACGCAACTGGACAAGAAATGCACCGGCTGCGAAAAGTGCGTCACGATTTGTCCTGGTCTGGCGATTACGCTGGTGGATTATCGCAAAGACGCCGAGAACCCCGCCGTGACCATCGCCTACGAGTTTCTCAAAGAAAGCATCCAGGTCGGCGACGCGGTGACAGTGCTGGACGTAGCAGGCGCGACGTTGGGCAACGTCCAAGTGACGGGCGTGCGCGCGATCAAAGCCAACGACCGCACCATCGCCGTCAAAGTGCAAGCGCCGAAGGAATACGCCAAGCGAATCGCCGGTATTCTCATCCAGGAAAGCCAAGTCACCGAGCCGATGGATCATTACGTGCAGCGCATCACCGACGACGCTATTGTTTGTCGCTGCGAGCGTGTCTCGGCGGGCGAAATCCGCGCGCTGATCCGAGAAGGCTACCGGGACCTGAACGAACTCAAAGCAGTCGCGCGCGCGGGCATGGGCGCGTGTGGGGCCAAGACCTGCACTGCGCTGATCCATCGCCTGTTCCGCGATGAAGGCATCTCGGCCGCGCAAGTCACCGACCGAACGCTGCGACCATTGTTCGTCGAAGTGCCGTTGGGGATGTTTGCGGGCGCAGAGGAGGCGAGCCGTGACTGACATCAAGCATTACGACGTCATCATTATCGGTGCGGGCAGCGTGGGAGCGCCGACGGCTTTTTCGCTGGCCGAGGCCGGCGTCCGAACGCTCGTGATTGACGGGCGGCCCAGCGTGGGGCAAGGCTCGAACAAGGCCGCCATCGGCGGCATCCGCGCCACGCACTCGGACCCGGCCAAGATTCGCTTGTGCTTGCGCAGCATCGAAATCCTGTCCACCTGGAAAGAGCGCTATGGCGACGACATCGAGTGGTACAAGGGCGGCTATCTGTTCGTCGCCTACACCGAGCGCGAAGAAAAGATTCTGCAAGACCTGCTGAAAATCCAAAAACCCTACGGCCTCAACATTGACTGGTTGGACCGAGATGATTTGCTCAAGGTGGCCCCTGACCTCAACCCCAAGGGCCTCATCGGCGGCACGTTCTCGCCCGACGACGGCAACGCTTCGCCGCTGCTGGTGGCCCACGCCTTTTACAGCCATGCTCGACGGCTGGGCGTCGAGTTTCGCTTTAACGAAACCGTGAGCGGCATCGTCGTCGAGAGCGGGCGCGTGCGTGGGGTCAAGACCGATAAAGGCGAATATGGCGCGGACGTGGTCATCAACGCCGCCGGAGCGTGGGCCGCGCCCATTGCCAAGCTGGTCGGCCTGGACGTACCGGTCAAGTCTGATTCGCACGAGGCGGCCATCACCGAGGCGGTGGCCCGCTTCCTCGACCCGATGGTGGTGGACATTCGGCCTGTGACCGGCTCGGCCAATTACTATTTTTATCAGCATTACACCGGGCAGATCGTGTTTTGCATCACGCCCAGCCCGAGCATCTGGGGCGAGGATTGCCGCGAGACAAGCAGCTTTTTGCCGATGGTGGCTCGCCGCATGGTGGACGTGATGCCTCGGCTGGCGAACATTCGCGTGCGGCGCACCTGGCGCGGCCTCTATCCGATGACGCCGGATGGTTTCCCCATTGTCGGCTGGGCAAAAGCGGCAGAGGGCTTTTTACTGGCCGTCGGCATGTGCGGTCAAGGTCTCATGCTGGGGCCGGGCCTGGGCGAGCTGCTGACCCGCATGGTAAAAAAGAGTGTGACAAAAGAAGATGAAGAAAGTTTGACCTTCCTGTCGCCCTACCGGCAATTCGCAGGCCAGGAAAAGCTCAAGTAAAGCGAGGGCGGGCAGCGGGATGCCCTCCCTATCTTCGACAACATAGCCGGGCAAAAATCGTTCGCCGGTTTCCCCCCAACCGCCAACGGCCAAATTGCGCGGCTTGCGCTCCTTGTATTCTTGTGTATACTCTCCACCAGGAGTGTAAGGATACACTCGGAGCTGGCAAGGAACAGGACACTATGCGCAAGATCAAAGTGCTGGTCGTGGACGACCATCCCTTTTTCCGGCAAGGTCTGCGCGACGTATTGGAAGCCGAGCAAGACTTGCAGGTGGTGGGAGAAGCCGGCGACGGCGAAGAAGCTTTGCGGCGCACCCGCGAGCTGACGCCGGAGGTGGTGGTGATGGACATCAACCTCCCGACCCTCAACGGCATCCAGGTCACGCGCAAGCTCCGCGCTGAAAAGCTCAAAGTCAACGTCGTGATCCTGACCGCCTACGACGACGAGGAGCAGGTCTTTCACGCGATTCGCGCCGGGGCCTCGGCTTACTATCCCAAAGACGTGACGCCCGACAAACTGGTGGCCGCCATCCGCCAGGTCAACCAGGGCTATTACGTCATCGGCGACCTGGTGATGAACGAGGCGCAACTGGCGCCCTGGCTGCTCAAAGAGACGCAGCGATTCGGCGTGGCCTCGGGCGACCTGGACGAGGAGCCGTTCAATCCGCTTTCGCCGCGCGAAATGGAAATCTTGCAGCACATCACGTACGGATTGAGCAACAAGGAAATCGCCCAAAAGCTGGGCATCAGCCACCAGACCGTCAAGAATCACATTACCGCCATCCTCCACAAGCTAGGCGTGGCGGATCGAACGCAAGCCGCCGTGTACACCTTGCGGCGAGGCTGGGTGCGCCTGCAAGACACACAACCGCAGAGCGGCGCGCTCAAGCCGTGAGGAGATCGCTATGGTAGCCAGGCAACCAACGGGGCCGGTCGCGCTCAGCCCCATTCAACAATTGATCCAGGACAGCCAAAAAGAGCACGACCAGGTCCAAAAACAGCTCAAAGAAATGGACATGCTCATCCAGCAGACGAGCACGGAGGTGGACCGGCTCTCGCAGCGCAACGCGCAGGCGACCAACCGGCTCAAGCAGATCGAGGCGCAGTTTGACACAGTGCCACGCGCGGACATTCAAGAGGTTTACAACGCGGTGCAAGACGCGCAAAAGCGGCTGTTCATGATGCGCGGCCAACTGGAAAAGTTGCAGAGCGATCAACAGAACCATCAGCGTTACGCCGACCATCTCAAACGCCTGCTCGAAGTCGCCGGGGCGATGGAGCCGGCCGCCGCGCCCAAACCGTATGCCAAAGCCGACGGGACCAGGCAACCGCCGGCCATCGTGCGCATCATCGAGGCTCAAGAGCAAGAGCGCCAACGGCTGGTGCGCCAACTGCACGACGGCCCCGCGCAGTCACTCACCAACTTGATCTTGCAGGCCGAAATCTGCGAGCGGCTGATCAACAACAACCCCGACCGCGTGCGGGGCGAATTGACCAATCTCAAGACGGCCGTCTCGAGCACGTTCCAGAAAGTGCGCGAGTTCATGTTCGACCTCAGGCCGATGATGTTGGACGACCTGGGGCTGATCCCCACGCTCAAGCGTTACGTGACCAACTTTGCCGAAAAGAGCAGTATCCCCACTACCCTCACCATCACCGGCTCCGAGATGCGGCTCGCTTCGTACCGCGAGGTCGCCGTCTACCGCGCCATTCAAGAGCTGCTGACGAACGCCCGCCAGCACGCGCACGCCTCGCGTATTACGGTGACGCTGGACATTGCCGATAACCTGGTGCGCGCGACGGTGGAAGACAACGGCAACGGCTTTGACCCCACCGAAGTGTTCGCCTCCACAGATCATCGCAAGACGATTGGCCTGCCCACTCAGCGAGAGCGGCTGGAAATGTTGGGCGGCAAGCTGACGATGGAGAGCAGCCCCGGGCTGGGCACCAAAGCCATCGTCGAATTGCCCATGATGGATTAAGCCAGAACCCCGTTCTCTTGAAGAGAACGGGGTTCTGCATTTTCTTTGCGCCTGTGCGTCCTGGCGTGCGGCTAATCCCCCATCAGCCCCTCTGCTCGTGCTCCCCCAACCGCGTCCTCGCGGTTGGGAACGCCCGCGCGGACGCGGGCTTGCTTATCTGAACCGTATTGCAGCTAATCCCCCGCCAGCCCCTCTGCGACGAGGTAGCTCGTGAACACCAAATCGCCGTTCGCCTCATAGTGGCTTTCGACGATTCCTTCCGGCCAGCGAGCTTGCAGCACCTCGATCTTGGGGGTGTGCTGAGAAGAAAGGA
>CAYHAR010000243.1:0-5530 GCA_964354595.1 uncultured Anaerolineae bacterium
TCAAGTCGCGCGCAGCAGCCTGAGTTGATTTCGAATTTGCGATTTCAGATTTCGGCGCATGACTCAAAAGCGTCAACGAAATCTGCAATCTGAAATGGAGGAGACGATGCCCAAGCCCAGAGAAATCTATCTGCTCGATCCTTCGCAGCTCTCGCAAGAAGTCATCGCGGTGGCGTTCGCCAAAACGTCGCGCAGCCCGGAGAGCTTTCGCGAAATCGCCGCCGGGCTGACGGACGCATCGTCGGCGCAGTTTCACGAGCGATGGGTGGTAGGCTATGGGCACGCCAGCGTGGCCGAACATGCCGTGCTGCACCTGGCGTTCGAAAATGTCAGCCGTCTCGCCATCGAAGCGATTGAAAGCAGCCGCCTCGCCTCCTACACCGAAAAATCCACGCGCTACCAATTGTTCGAGCGCGACGGCTATTATACGCCGGAAGCCATCGCGCGCTCCCCGCACGCCGACCGGTATCATCGCACGCTGGCCATGCTGTTCGATACGTACTCGGCAAGCATCGAGCCGGTGCGCGTCTACATCGCGTCTCAATTCCCGCGCAAGGCGGACGAGGACGAGAAAAAGCACGAAGCGCGCATCCGCAGCAAGACCATTGACAACTGCCGCTTTTTGCTGCCCACCGCGACGCTGGCGAATGTCGGAGTGACGGCCAACGCGCGCGTGCTGGAGCACGCCATCGTCAAGATGCTCAGCCACCCACTCCAAGAAGTGCGCGAGATCGGCGAGGCAACCAAGCGCGTGGCCCAGGCCGAGGCGCCCACTCTGGTCAAATACGCACAACCCAGCGAGTACCTGGAAAAGATTGCACGCTCCGCGTGCAGATTGCACGCGGAGCGTGCAGATTCCCGATCTTTGGCCTCCAACCTCCAATCTCCCATCTCACTAGTGGATTACGACGGCGAGGCGGAGGAACGATTCGTGGCCGCCTGCCTGTATCGCCAGGGAGGAACGGATTACGTGACGGCGCTTCAGCGCGCGCAGATGATGAGCGGCGCAGAGTTGGAGCACGCGGTGCACGATGCGCTGACGGGCATGGGCGATTTCGACATCCCGCTGCGCGAGCTGGAGCACATCACCATGACGTTCGATTGCGTGCTGGATTGGGGCGCGTGGTACGAGCTAAAGCGCCACCGGATGATGACGCTCACACCGCAGCCGTTGGACGTTCGGCTCGGCTACGCTGTGCCACGCGTGTTTGAAGAGGCCCGGTTCGCCGCGCGCTATCGCCAGGCGATGGAAGAGACAGCAGAGACTTTTTTGGCATTGGCCGCCGACTTACACGAGGCCGCTTATATTTTCCCTAATGCTTTCAACCGGCGCGTGCTCGTCACGCTGAACCTGCGCGAGGCGTTCCACTTTTGCCGGCTGCGCAGCGCGCCCAACGCGCACTTTTCCATGCGGCGCATCGCCACGCGCATGTACGAGCTGATCTGCGAGATTTATCCCGCGTTCGCGCGCTACATGCGCTGCGCTGATACGCCTACCTCGGCGCAGTTGACGCGCGAGTTTTTCGCAAGCATCCAATGACGAGACAAAAAAAACGAAGGACGAATGGCGCCATTCGTCCTTCGTCCTCAGTCATTCGTCGTTACTGCAAGCCACTCAACTCGAACGACGACTGCATCAGCCGGAAAATCGCCGTGCCGGCGGGAGGCCGCGCAAAGTTGATGGTGAAGGCGAGGTTTTGTCCTGGCTGCAAAGTCCACGGCAGCGCCGGTTCGGTGGACTTGACCGCCACCAACGTAACGCCCGATTGCAAATTGATATCGGACAGCGAGACTGTGATCGCCTGCTTGGAAGTGTTGCCGATGCCGCCGCTCACGATCACTTCGGTCGCGTCGTTCGAGTAACGCGCCCCGGTCAATTGCACGACGACGAGCGCACGCGGCTCGGGCGTGGGGGGCGGCCCGGCCACCGAAAGCTGAAAGCGCGCCGGGGAAGAGCCATCCGCTCGCGGAGTGAACATCCAAATCACGCTAGCGCCGGGCAACGATTCCGGAACGACGAAACCCGCCGTCGCCGTCAACGTGGTGCCCGGCAACAATTGCCCGCCCGGCGGCCCATAGCTCCCGGCCTGGCTGGCCGGAATCGAAAGCGCGTACCGCTTGCCGGAAGCATCGAGCAATGCCATCTGAAACAGGCTGGCATCCAGCACCCCCGACCCTGATCCCGTGACCGAAAAATCCACCAGGTAATACGCGCTGCCGGCGGGCAAGCCGGCGACGTTGTTGACCAGCTTGCCACCCAATGCCGTCACGCGCGCGCCGGAAACATCCACCAGCGTGCCGACCCTGGCCGCCGCCTCGCCCGCGGGCGCCACTTCATCCGCTGCGACGTAGGTCGCCGAGACCAACAGCCGGCTATCGCCTTTTTCGCCCAACAACACCAACGTCATCCCCGGACGAATCTGGCGGAAAACGTCCGTCTTGTCCACCGTCACCCACTGGCGGCCCGAGTAACGGAATGAAGACGCTTTGCCGCCGAACGTCGTCATCTTGATCGGGTCGGTCTCGGTAAGACTTTGCAACAGCGTGGTGTTGTCCGAGTTGGCTTCCAGCCCGATGACATAGTTGATCAGCGTGCCATACACCCAGACTGCTTTATCGGTGCGAAGCGTGTTGTGTTGATACGGCCACGTGCCCTTGACGACTTCGACTGGAATCACCTCAAACTTGCGGCCCTTGATCTCGAGGAGGCTGGGCGCGGTCAGCGTGAGCGGGACGCTGGCGCCAGCGCCCGAGATGATCGGAGGCGGCACTGATGAAGCGGGTGGAAGCGCCGGCGTGGCGCGGCCCGCCGCCGGGGTCGAAGATGAGCGGGTCGCCAGCACGATTCCCAGCGCCACGCACACGAGCGCCAAGAAAATCAAGCCGCCCGCTCCGCCGATCAGAATGATCCGCCGCTGCGGGGTTACCACAGGGAGAGTCCCCCCGGCGGAAAGTTGGACATCAAAAAACGTCTCCTGCGATGTGACGTCGAGACCGGCAAGGTTTCAGAAACCGCGCAGGTCCTACCATCATGGAATCAAGCTGGGCAGCTCGCGCGGGCTGATCAGCACCGGGATCGCAGCGCCGGCGGGCGACACAATAGTCTCAAAGCCCAGATAGGGCACAGTCACACGAATCGAGCCAGCCGCCGGGACCGTAAAGACAGCATGGCCGGAATCGTCGGTAAAGCCTTGCGCCAGCAGAGCGCCGGTCACCTCGTCATACACGCGAGCGGGCAAGCCCACCACCCCTTCGCCCGGGTCGGCAGCGCCGTTGCCGTTGGCGTCGTAGGACACGCGCAAATCGGCAGTGACCATGTGCTGCGCCGGGCCGGGCGGCGTGGGCGTGGGCAGCGCGCGCACCGAGATGGGCGGCATGGGCGTGGCGGGCGACGTGGCCGAAGGCAGCGGCGTCGCCGGAGGCGCGGGCGTATACGTCGGTCCCCCGGCGGATACGGGCGTGCTGGTGGGCGTAGAGACCGTGTTACCGGGCGTCGTGCATTGCAGCGCATAGTTGTATTGGCTGGCCTGAAAGTCGGGGACGCCATACCCCAGCCCTACCAGCACGTACAGGAACCCATCATAGTTGATGCTGACCGTCACCCGGCTGCGCAGCTCGCCGCGCGAAGGGTCCGCGTCGTCGTTGCCGGCCAGGCCGTTGCGGTCGTTGTCGTACAAAATCATGTTCGTATCGGTGCCGGGCGAAAGGTCAACCGTCTCGCACGTCACCAGCATCCCGCGCTTGACGCGGACGCGGAAATAGTCATTGTCAACCGTGCCGCCAAGCGTCGGCACGAAATTGAGGCCGGTATATTTGACATTCAAGCCGATGCTGGATGCGTGGTCAAAATCATAATTCGGCTCGAACGCGTCCGCGCCGGGAACGGGCGTCTCGGTCACGTCCGGGCCGGGTGTAGGTGTGGCGGTCGGGCCAGGAGCGTTCCAGGTCAAGCGATACGAGCCATTGGTCAGGCTGCCTTCCGCGCGCCAGATATGCACGTAATAGTTGCCTGCAACACTCGTATCCCACTCGACCAGCGCGTCCTTAGAGTTGAGCACTTGACCAACCAACGTGACCTTATCCGGCTTGTAGACCTGCATGTTGAGTATGGGATATGCGCCGTCCGACACGGCGTTGACTTTGTAGTGATAATCCTTCACCGAAGAGATGACATACCAATCTTGGTCCTCGTTCGGAACATTGGGGTTACAACTTGCCAAATTGCAGAGCGTCAGGTCGGTTACGCTGTTTTGGCCCAATGAGGCAGCAGTACTAATCGTGTCATTTGCGCCGGGCGGGTTGTCGTACCGATCTGGCGATGCGCCGGGCGGCGGCGTGTTGGTCGGCGTGGGCGTGCGCGTGGCAGTGCCCGTCGGGGTTGCCGTGGGGCCGGTGCTTTCAAACTGCAAGTAGTACGTTCTACCGGAACAGTCAATGCTTTTCTGAAATACGGCGAAAATGTACGGCCCGCTTTGGTCCGCCGTAAATGAGGCCGTCGCAGACCGGCTGGTAAAATCCGTGCGTGTGTAAACGTCAATGTAAGTTCCGGAACCAGGGGAATAGTAAACATAGATTCCCAGGTCATAACTGGTTCCATTGGTGGGCAAAGCCTTGAGGGTATACTGGGTGCCATTATCCGCTGGATACAGTTGGAAATAGTTGACCAGTGACGACTGCGGAGCCAACACGTCTGGATTTTGTATCAAACCGAGCTTGGTCAAGTTGCCTATATTGCTCGGCGCAGCCTTGTTCGTGCTCGCAATGACAAAGTCTGTGGTCGTAATGGTCACGTTGCAGGTAATGGGCGGAGGGGGTGTGGTCTCTGCCGCTGGCATGGCCTTGGGCAGAGAAGGAGGCGCCACTACATCAATTCCAAGGGCAGCATCCGGCTCGCTGCGCGCCGCGTCGGCAGCGCCCAGTGTGCCGACCCACAGCACCAACAGCATCGCGGCGAGCCAGCCCACTCCCGCGATGAGGAAGGTCATGCGAGTGCTGAACATGAGGCGTTTCATTTTAGAGGCTCCTCAAAGAAACCCGTTCTCTTGGAGAATGTGGATTTCTCCAAGCACTCTTGGCGAGATTCAGCTAAAACGATTCCTCGTTCAATATACCACAAGTGATGCTTCCGGGCAACCAAAGAAACAAACGCTTGCCCCACCTTTGCCATGCGAGCGACGTTCAGACTTGTCTCACCCGGCGACCATGTTGGACTGGGGCGACTGCAAGCGGTAGAGGGCCTTGTAGTCGGTGATCTCGTGGCGGATCGCCTCGCGCTGGCTCATCACGTCCTTGGTCGGCGTGGAAAGGTCGGCGTCCCAGCGGCGCAGCAGCTCGCTCAGACGCCCCACCATCGCCTCCAGCGGATCGAGCAGCTTGGTAATGACCGGCTCGATCAGCCATCCCTTGAGCCCCTTGCCGGGGCTATCAGAAAACCAATCGTCGCGCAGCGGCGTGAGGATTCTTACGTTAATGTCGGCGATTGACTTGGGGATAATGTTGACGATCTCGCCGACGCGGTCGAGGACTTCTT
>CAYHAR010000244.1:0-1517 GCA_964354595.1 uncultured Anaerolineae bacterium
TGACGGAGGCGTCATCGTTGCGCAAGTCGGGATTGAGACTTTGCGGCTCGGCGAGCAGGATCACTCGAAACTCGCCGCCGCCTTTCGGCTCTGGCGTGGGCGAAAGCGGGGCAGGGACGCAGGCGACAAGCAGAGCCATAATTGCCAGCGCCGTGGCGACAATAGGCAAGGCGCGCTCTGGTTTCTTGCACATTCCAGCCTCCCTTGGACAGGAACAACAGTCGCGCTTGTGAGCAAAGCGCAACTCGGCTTGGCGAGGAACGATCAAGAACAGTATAGCACAAACTGACTTCAATGGCACATCGGCGCGGGGGCAGACGAACGCCAAGTTCTATATCGGATTTCTTTGCGCTCGCCTGCCCCCGTCAGGGGGTTGCGTCTTTGCGGTGAGAGTTTTTGCGCTAGAGCCGTAATACGTCGAGGGGCTTGACCTTGCGATAGACCTCGCTTGGAGGTCGCGCCTCACCCTTCACGCGCAAGAGATCAACAACACGAATGTCGAACAACTCTTCGTTCTGGCGCAGATAAGGCTCGACAAGTTGCCAGTCCGCATCGGACAAAGGGGTGAATTGGCCGCCATTGAGTTGGTCGTCGTCCACCTTGCCGTGCGGGTCGCGCAAATAGATCGCCCCGCCGGAAGCGAGAGAAAATAGATTGCCGCCCGGATAGGGGATATCCAGTTCTATCAACCGGCCCGTCTCGTCAAAGGTCATGCCATTGAGGATGACGAAACCTCCGCCGTTCAACGGATCGCCCGCCATGAACGACTCGGCCAGGTAATCCAAACAGGTGCCATTAATCACGGCTCGCGGACGACCCACCGCGTTGATGAGGGGCCGTCCGGCGGCTGATCCCAGGACAAAGATTTCGCCGCCTTTGGCTCCATACAGAAACGTCTGTCCCACATCGCCGTGAATCACCAACCGGCCACGCTTGAGAATTTGCCCCACCTGATCTTGCGCATCGCCATGTACCAGGATATGTCCACCATCCAGCCCGGAAGCCAAATAGTCGCCGCCGTCGCCATAGATGTCCAGCCGCACATCATCCGTATCCGGCCCCAGCCCACAACCGGCAAAGCGTCCGCCGCGCCAGTCGAAGGTGATCAAGCGATGCCAACCAAGTGTTTGGGCCTGGCAAATCAACCGAGCCGCCGCTTCTTCGCCCTCCGATGGGAAACCACAAGCATCAACGACCAGCGCCTGCTCGCCAGCGAGCGGAGCGCGCAACGTTCGACGAGTGTTCCAGTCCACACGTCGGTGAACGCTCCCAACGCCGCCGTCCAATCCTGGTACAGCGCGCAGGATGCGATACAGCGTCTTATCCACCGTCGCCAGCAGCGCCGAGCGTTTTTTGCTGCCCACGTCGTAGCGCCGGTCGCGCATCAGCGTCAGGGCGTCTATGATAAAAGCGCGCGAGACATCGTCCTTGCCGGCCAATCCGATCAGCCCATCCAGCCACGCACTTGTCTGGGACAGATCAGCCCGAGTCAGTGGCTGCCTCGCCTCGGCAAACCA
>CAYHAR010000244.1:1617-5522 GCA_964354595.1 uncultured Anaerolineae bacterium
CTTGACCAGCTTGCCAAATTTGTCACGGCAGGCGAGGTGGCAACCTTGCTCATCCTTGGACACGGTGAAAGCAAACGCTCCGCCATCGGTGTAACTGCCGCCGCGCGCCACCCAGTACTTGTCGGCTACAGGCTGGAATCGTTCATCCTCTGCCGCCAATGAACGCAGGCAGGCATTAATCGCCTGACGTTCGCTGGCAATCAGGCCAATTTGTACCCCCCCGCTTTGCGGGGGGGACGAAAGGGGGGGACTTTCATACAACGCAAAGACTTGGGGACGCAGCATGGAGGTATCTGTGATACCCAAGAGTTGCCACGTTAGAGTGTCCGGCTTGCTGCGCGCGACGATAAAGAACCAGGGGCCATCGGGACTGCCGTGAAGATGCGTCTGCTGGATCGCACGATAGAGCGCCTGCTTCTCGGATGGCAGCAGGTCAAAGTCGCGCTCAGTCGTGGGCGCCAACGCTTCCAGCAATACTTCGAGCGGATACCCATAGACCCGATCCCACAAGTCGAACAGCAGGACGCTGACTTCGGTATCGGTGAGGAACAGCGGCGCAATGTTGCGCTGGCGCAAGTACTCGGTGACGCGATGATAATTCGCAAAGTCGCCATTGTGCACCAGCGCCTCGTTCACGCCGATAAAGGGATGCGCGCCGCCCGGATGCCAGATGCGCCCCTTGGTGGGATACCGTTGATGCGAAATCCAAACGTGAGCCGTCAGGTCCTCCAAGCGATAAAAGGCAGCAGCTTGCTCGGCATAACCCACGATTTTGAACACCAAGAGATCACGCCCGTGACACAACACAAACGCGCGCTTGTCGCCCAGGCTGGCATAGTAGCGCAGGTTGAGCCGGAAGGTGTTCTGGTAAACGTATTCGTCTTCCACCTGGCGCGCGGGCAGGTGACGCAAGCCATTCTCTTCGGCAAAATGCGCCAGCACTTCAGGCTTGACCCGGCCAAAGTAACGCACCACGTCCGGCGGGCGCACGTCGAGACCGCTCACCGCGCGATAGTCGTCCAATGTTTCGATGGGATATGCTTGCGCGATGTCGAAACGCTCCGTCAAACATTCACGTTCCACCTGAGCGCGCGCGCCCGGATCGAGATACGCAATCTGGATGAGATACTGCGTTCGCAACACGTCGGGCGAGACGCGCATCTGAACCGGGTCGAGTCCAGCCGCAGCAATGCCGCCGCCCTTGCCGTTGCCTCGGTTGTGCATTTGCTGGCTAGAAGTGACAATGTGCCGGCCGGCAATCGGAACATTCGCGGCAAAGCCCAGCACACCGCAGCCGCCCTCCGCCGCCTCCGGCGAGTGTGGCAGAACTGCTGCTTCCGCAACCAATTGGGTTCGAGAGTCCAACAATGACTTGGCCTGTTCGCGTCGCGAGTTTTCAAGAGACATGGGCATTACTCCAAGTACAACAACACATCCGTGCGTCCCCGCAATTCGCGGATGCTTTTCACGCCGTACGGCGCGAGCGCGCGCAGAATGCCGGCCAATTGCCACAGCCAACTGGTGTACAGATTGACGATACCGCGCCACGCGGTGGTGTCGTCCACCAGTTTACTGCGCTCCGGATCGGTGGTGGTGATGCCGAAAGGACAGCCCAGACCTTTTTCGCAACTACCCAGTCGCGTGCAACCGATCGCAACCAGCTCGGCAGTGCCGACGACACAGCCATCCGCGCCGAGCGCGATGGCTTTGGCCACGTCGTATGCCGTGCGAATGCCGCCCGAGGCCATGATGGTGAGCTGGTCACGAATGCCCTCGCCTTCCAGAAAACGATGCACTTTGGGGATGGCGTACTCGATGGGCATGGCAATATTCTTTTTGGCGATCTCGGGCGCGGCTCCCGTGCCGCCATACGCTCCGTCCAGGTGGACGATGTGCGCGCCCGCAAAGTAAGAGCCGACCGCGACCATATCCACATCGGTGGGCGTGCTGACTTTGACGCTGATCAGCGCGCGCGGATTGACCTGCTTGAGCCAGTCCACGTGCTTTTTGTGGTCTTCGACCGAATAGACGCTGTGGAACGGGAACGGGCTAAAGAGCGACGTGCCCTGCACGGCCTCGCGCTCTTGCGCCACACTCTCTGTATTCTTGTTGCCCAGCAAGTGCCCGCCCAAGCCTGGCTTGGCTCCCTGGGCATACTTGATCTCGACCAGCCGCGCGCGTTGGATCGTCGCCTCGCGCACTCCAAAAAGTCCGGTGGCGACCTGGGTGATGACGTGGTCAGCATACGGGATCAGCGCGTCGGGGTAGCCGCCCTCGCCTGTGGAAAAGAAAGAGCCTAAAGCCTGAGCCGCGCGCGCCCGGCTGAGCATCACGGGCAATCCGATGCTCCCGAACGACATGCCCGCGCCATACCAGGGCAGCGGGATGCACAACTCGGGGCGACCATCGCCGCGCCGGTTGAGCGGCAAGCTCATGTCAAAACCGGCCGGATCGGCCAGCCATCCATCTCCGCGCGACCGCTGCCATTCATCGGTCAGCTCAAAGGCAAAAACAAGCCGGTCGAACCCGCCCCCCGATCCGCCGACGCGAAACTCTTGCTCAAAATCTGGCTTGCCATCCCGCGCTTGCTGATGCGCCGAAGCGAGCAGCGCGTGGGTCCAACGCATGTCACCTTCGCCGCTGTCTTCTTCCGGCAGACGCCGCCAGGACGAAAAAGGCGCGGTCGTCGGGAACAGGCTGCGAAAAGCTTGGGCCTCGGTTTCCTCCAAGATCACACGACCGGCTTCGCCGCGCAGACGGCGCACTTCTCGCATTCCCATCGCGCCCAATGCTTCGAGCAACTGATCGCGCCAGGCGGCCATCAGATTGACCAATCGCTGCGCGCCCCACTCGGCATCCAGCTCGCGATTCTCCACAGGGCAAGTCAGCTTGTCGGCCCACAAGGCGCAACCCCAGGCGATGATGGGCACATAGTCGAGCACGACGACATCCGCGCCGCACGCAATGATCTTGGGCACGTGTTCGGCCGCGGCAATGCCGCCGCTCACCAGGAACGATAGACTATCGCGCCAACGTCGCTGCACCAGGTGCGTGTGAACGGCGCGTAATGAATCGGGCAGAGGCCGTCCGGAGCGATCGCGTCCCTCGTCGTCGGCGTAAAAGTGAAAGAGGCGCACGCCCTGACGCAACAATCGCTCGACCTCAGTGGGGCTGTCCGGTCCCAGTGCATGGCGCAACGCAATCATGGCATTCGGCCATCGCTCGCGCGCCGCATGCCAGCGTTCGAGCGCCCAGGGCTCATTTTCGACTTCGACGTAAACCGGTTCCTGAGCCAGGTTGGTCAATGAATCGAAATGGTCTGCGGTAAGACGCAAGGCGAGATTGCGGCTCGGAGCCATGTCGAGCGCATCGGGGGTCAAGATGGCGAGTGTCCCTAATCGTTCGGCGGCGAGAGACAGGGCGCGCAATGCGCCTCGCCCTGGCAGCGGAATGGGCAATGGCCCGAACACTATGGGCAGCGGCAGGCTCATACTCCTGGGCATGGCAGTCAGCAAATGATCGGACGCATCGAACTCGAGCAGCTCGGGCGCGCCGCCCAGGTTGACAACAGTCGAGATGGTCTCGCGGCCATGAATGCCATCGCGCGTGGGACGCACGATCTCGGACATGTCCAGCCACATGCCGTCAAAGCCTTCGCCGCTGAACGGGCCGCCATAGCCCGCGCCGCTGATGGGAATGCGTCCGGTTTCGGCCTGGAACCAGGTCTGGGTGATAATCTCGGCGGTCCAGTAACGGTCGCCGCGTTGCGATGTGCCGGGAAAAACGCGATGGCCGTATTTCACATACGAGTCCGTCTCGTCCATTTGGAATCGGGCGGGATACTCGAAGGGAGCTGGCGTCGGTTGTGTGTGAATATGGTAACGTGGCATACTCGTCCTCTATTG
>CAYHAR010000245.1:0-5521 GCA_964354595.1 uncultured Anaerolineae bacterium
GCGATGTTTATTCCTTTTGCCTCGCCGAACGTGGTCTCGACCGTCTATGACATCACTCTGCCCGAGGTGCGCAGCACGGCGATGGCGATTCAGAGCTTTATCGAGGAAAGCGGCGCGGCGCTCGCGCCCTTGATGGCAGGCCTGATCGCGTCAGGCTCGTCGCTCAAGAATGCGATCTTGATTATCTGCGTTTCGGCCTGGCTGCTGTGCGCGTTCTTTTTTGTCTTTGCCGCCTACCTGATCCCGCGCGACATTGAGACGCTGCGCGCCCAGTTGCGTGAGCGGGCGGAGCATGAACGGGCACTCCACACAGCCTGACGGGATGGACCTCAGCCGCCGCTGCGGGTCAGACACTCACAGGACTCGATCCGTATAGGGCAACTTGCGGATCAGGCTGCTGATCCCAAAACATAGCGGGACAGCCACCAGCGCTACCAAGCCCCACTTGAGCAACGGATACAGCGCAACGTCCCGTACCGCATAAGCAATGGCCGTAATCACCACGCCATGGATGAGGTAAGCGGTGTAGGCGTTCGGCGAGAGGAAGCTCGCGAGCCTGCCCTGGCGATTGCCGTAGCGGCGGAAGGCATAGATCAGGCCAATGCACATGCCCAGGCAAAGAAAAGACTCCCAGAGCGCGTAAGCGAGGGCCTGCCAGTGCCAGCCACCCTTGAAGGGGTCCAGACCCGCCGTGATTGCGCCGCCCCCCAGCATCAGGGGCCAGAACAATAGGATCGTGAGGATGCCAATCCCCAGCCAGAGGCGACCCAGACTATCGGGCAGGTCCAGGAGCCAGTTGCGCCGGTAGGCGATCAACCCGACGACAAACAGCGCAATATACTGGGCAAAGAAGGGGAACTGCAGGTTCAATGGCTGAAAGTTGTAGCCCATGGGAAACCACAGGCGGACCAGGAAGCCAGCTATCCCCAAGAGCAGCGCAAAGAGGGCGATGGGGACGCTACCCGGAAAGTGGGTCTCCACGGCCGGCGCTGCCGGGCGAGGCCGGGTGAGGAGCCGCCACAGCACGTACACGACCGAAAAGATGAGCAGGGTCTCGATGAACCACAGCGGCCCGGAGCCGAGCACCGCCTCGTCCCTGAAATACTTGTCCGTGAGAAAGCTCCAGAAAGGCAGGCGCAGGCCTGGGAACTTGACCGGGTCGAAATATGCCAACAGGGGACGGATGATCCAGCTATAAAGCGCCAGCGGAATCCCCAGGCGGATCAGGCGATCCTTCAGAAAGCGACCTGTCCCCTTGCGATCGTAAGAGCCCGGCACAAAGTAAGCCGAGATGAGCAGGAAAAGGCCCATAAAGTAAGCCTGGTTGACGATAAGGAACCAGGCGCCGATCACACCGGTGATGGTATCCTCCCGGCCTTCCTTATACCACCAATCCCCGGTCCCGGCGTAGGTGATCATCAGATGGAACAGCAGCACCAGGATCGTGAGCAAGACCCGGATGTTGTCAACAAAGAGCAAGCGACTGGTCGTGGACTGGATGCCTACAGCGGCCAGCGTAGGGCGGCTTGCGCCGGGAGCAGCGGTTTCCATTGACATGGTTCTCCTTGCTGTGCGCTACGTTACACGGCACTCTGAGTCACGTACTCTTGCAACGCAGGCACATGGTGTCACCCCTGCATCTCTACGCGCACCACGCCGGAGCCTAGCATCTTTTCCAGCGCGCCGATCAGCTCAGGGCTGTAGCGTGTAGAGTGATTTGGAAAGTCTAGCTCGATAGGCCCATTGCCGCCGCCGGTCAAGCGAAACACGAACCGGTCGCGCCCGGCATGGCTGGTGAGGAGTTGGTGCGCCTGGGCGAGCAGGCTCACGTCGCGCGCCTCGTCGCCGCTGCGCGCGAGCGTGATCGTCAGCTTGCGCGGCCTTGTAAGAGGGGGCTGTGGTTCGGGTGAACTGGTTGTCGGTTGGCGGGCGGCTTGCGGTTTGTGTTCATCGGTTGTCTTGGCGTAATTCGGGTGCGGCGCAACTGGCTTGACCGGCACAGTTTCCTCCGGCCACCCATCGTCGGGCGGAGGCGGCGGCACTTCTGGCCCGGCCACACTCCACTCTGGCGCTTGTTCCGCCACATAGCGGGGCCGAACCGGCGCGCTCACCTTGGGCGCTGGCGCGCGCGCAGCGTCGGCGGCCTGGGTGAGCGTGATCTGATCCGTGGCCGATTCCGCAATAATCTTGGCTTGCTTGCCGGAAGCGTCCACTTTGCCGCGCACCAGCACAACCTTGTCCGATTGCCAGATGGATTGTGTCTGCTGCCAGAGGCGCGGAAAGATCACCACTTCGGTTGTGCCCTGCAAGTCCTCCAGCCCGGCGAACGCCATCGGGTCGCCCTTCTTGGTCGTCAGGCGGCGGACGTAGGTCACCATCCCCGCGACGACGACTTTATGATCGGCCATGTCTTCGCTGATCTGGCCGCATAGCGCCGTTACCGTGTTGCTCAGGTCGGCCATCACGCGCGCCAGCGGGTGCTCGGAAAGATAAATGCCGACCAGCTCTTTTTCCCACGTCAGCTTTTCTTTGGCGGGCGCTTCTTCGACGTTGGGCAAGGGCGTGAGCACGGATGCGCCCACGGCGGAACCGGCCTCGCCAAACAGCGTCATCTGGCCCAGGTCGCGCGCGCGGTGAGCGTGCGAAGAAAGGCCCAGCATCCGGTCGAGGATGGCGAGCAGTTGCGTGCGGTGGCCGAACGAGTCAAACGCGCCTGCCTTGACAAGGCTTTCCAGCGCGCGGCGATTGACCTGGCGCAAATCTACGCGGCGACAAAAATCATCCAGGCTACGAAAAGCTCCCTCCTTTTTCCGCGCTTCCAAAATCGCCAGCACCGGCCCTTCGCCCACGTTCTTGATCGCGCCCAGCCCAAAGCGAATCCCCTGGACGCAATCGCCATTCTTGCCCTCGCAACCTTCGATGGAAAAATCCAGTTCGCTGTGATTCACGTCCGGCGGCTGGACCGGAATCTCCATCCGCCGGCATTCAGTCACCAAAAAGCCGATCTTGTCTGCGTTGTTGCGCTCGACCGATAGCAGCGCGGTCATGTACTCGATGGGGTAGTGAGCTTTGAGGTAGGCCGTCTGGCAAGTGATGACGGCGTAATTGGCGGCGTGAGCTTTATTGAAGCCGTAGCGCGCAAAGAACTCGATGTCGTCGTAGACCGAGGCGGCGATTTTTTCTTCAATGCCGTTCTTGATCGCGCCGCCGATAAAGCGGGCGCGGTGCTCGTCGATCTTTTCCCTGATCTTTTTGCCGACGGCCTTGCGGATTTGATCGGCGTCGCCGGGCGAGTAACCGGCCAGGTCGGTCGCCATGCGGATCAGTTGTTCCTGGTACACGGCGATCCCGTATGTTTCGGCCAGGATCGGCTCAAGCTTGGGATGCTTGTACTCGACTTTTTCTTCCCCGTGCATGCGGCGGATGTAGGTAGGGATGTACTCCATCGGGCCAGGGCGGAAAAGCGAGATGGCGGCGACAATGTTCTCGAATTTGGTCGGGCGCATCTCCATCAGCATGCGCCGCATCCCCGCCCCTTCCACCTGGAACACGCCTGCCACATCGCCACGCGAAAGCAGGTTGAACGCGAGCGGGTCATCGGTGGGAATGCTTTCCAGGTTCAGCTCGACGCCGTGATTTTTCTGGATCAGCTCGCACGCACGGCGCATGATGGTCAGTGTGCTCAAGCCGAGAAAGTCTATCTTGAGCAGCCCAATGGCGTCGCACGTGTTCATCTCGAATTGCGTGACGATGCCCAGGCCGGATTCATCCGCGCCTTTGGTCGGGCGATGCAGCGGCGTATATTCGACCAGTGGTTGATCGGAGATGATGACGCCCGCTGCGTGCGTGCTGGCGTGTCGCACGACGCCTTCCAGCTTTTGCGCGGTGTTGAGCAGCTCGCGAATATAATCGGTGGATTGATATTTGGCTTTTAGTTCCGGCACCTGCTCGATCGCATCGGCAATCGAGACAGGCTTGCCGGGAAGGTTGGGGATGAGCTTGGCGACGCCATCCACTTCGCCCAGCGGGATGTCGAGTGCGCGGCCCACGTCGCGCACGGCGGCGCGCGCGCCCATCGTTCCGAATGTGATGATCTGCGCCACGTTCGCCTGGCCGTACTTGCCGACAGTATACTCGATCAGCTCGCCGCGTCGGTCATCGGGAAAGTCCAGGTCAATATCGGGCATCGAGATGCGGCCCGGGTTGAGGAACCGCTCAAAGATCAAGTGATGCGCCAGTGGGTCGAGCCGTGTGATGCCGGTGCAGTAAGCGACGATCGAGCCGGCGCCCGATCCGCGCACGTTCCACCAAATGTCGCGCTGTTGAGCCTGATGGGTCAAGTCCCACACGATGAGAAAATAATTGTCGAACTCCATCTGGTGGATGACGGACAGCTCATAGTCCAATCGCTGGCGAACCTCGGGGGCATCTGCTCGTGACCCGTACCGCTCACGCAATCCTTCCTCGCAGAGTCTCCGCAAGAGCGATTCGGGCGTGTCGCCCTCCGGCACGGGGAACAACGGCAGATGGTAGCCCTTCGGGTCGAGGTCTACGTTGCACATTTCGGCGATGGCGAGCGGCGTGACGAGCGATTCGGGCGCTTCCACGCTGAACAGGGCGGCCATCTCGTCCGCCGATTTGAGGTAATACGAGTGGTCGGTCATCCGCATCCGGTTGGGCTGGCTCACCAGGCTGCCGGTGCCGATGCAGAGCAGCACGTCTTGCGCTATCCAATCATCGGCGTTGATATAGTGCGCATCGTTGGTCGCCGCCAGCTTTAGCCCGAACTCTTGAGCAAAGCGGATGAGCTGCGCGTTGGCTTTGTCCAGGTTGGGGATATTGCCGTGCCACTGAAGCTCGATAAAGAATCGCTCCGGGCCGAACGTGTCCCGATACCACGCCACCGCGTTGCGCGCCTTGTCTACCTGGCCTTCAAGCAGCAGGTGTGGCACCTCCGACGTGCCGCAGCCGCTCAAGCAAATGATGCCCTCCTTGTATTGCGCCAGGATGTCCTTGTCCACGCGCGGCTTGTAATAAAAGCCTTCCAGTTGCGCCAGACTAGCCAGCTTGAGCAGGTTCTTGTAGCCCGTGTCATTCTCTGCCAGCAACAGCAGATGGTAGGGGCTTTTGTCCATTTGCGGATCGCGGTCCGCGCGAGAGCGGGGAGCCAGGTACGCTTCGATGCCGATGATGGGCTTGACGCCGGCTTTCTTGGCGGCGTTGTAAAACTCGATGGTGCCGAACATGACGCCGTGGTCGGTGAGCGCGATGGCAGGCTGGCCCAGCTCCTGCGCGCGGGCGACCAGCTTGGAAATGTTGCTCAACCCGTCGAGCAGCGAGTATTCGCTGTGCACGTGCAGATGGACGAATGGATTTGGCATGGTTTGTTTTCAGTTACTCTGATCAGTCAATCGGTCAAGCAGTTGCCTGGCTGTTGCAACGAGGAGCTTGTGGTATCCGTGAGGATTATACCACAAGCGCGCGGAGCGGAATCATGTTGGGAAAAACTTTAAGGCAGGTC
>CAYHAR010000246.1:0-5518 GCA_964354595.1 uncultured Anaerolineae bacterium
GGTTAGCGCCGGCCCCAACTCCCGCTGCGGCCACCACTACGAAAACCGCCGCCGGAACCGGATCGCTGTTCCTGCGGGCGGGCCTCAGCCACGGTGATCGCCCGGTTCTCGAGCGTCTTGCCATTGATCTGGCTGATCGCCTGCTTGGCAGCGGCGTCGTCGGCCATTTCGATGAAAGCAAAACCCTTGGGCTGACCCGTATTGCGGTCGGTGATAATGGACACGCTGCTCACCTCGCCGAGCGGGGTGAACAGTTCGCGCAACGCGGTGTCGGTAACGCTGTAGGGCAGATTGCCGATATACAACTTTTTACTCATTTTCTTTTCCTTGTACTTGACTTGACGCCGGACCACACTTCAGAGACCAGGCTCCGTGGCAGCGGTCGGCGCTACGGGTGAATAGCTCGTTATTGCCGATTTACAGGGCAACGACGTTGTTGGCCTTGGCGCCCTTGGCGCCTTGCTCAACTTCGAACTCGACACGCTGACCTTCTGCGAGCGTGCGGTAGCCTTCGGCCTGGATAGCCGACTGGTGGACAAAGACGTCCGCGCCTCCGTCGCGCGCGATAAAGCCATAGCCCTTGCCCGCATCGAACCACTTGATGGTGCCGGTAATGCGTTCGCTCATTGTTTTCTTTTCCTTTCATCGAGATAGGTAGGCTGGAGTGAGCTTTGAACCGGCGGAAAAAACAGAAACCGCCTAGGCAGAATTTGCCTGGGCGGTTAGTGATTATCAACCGAGACAGGAATTACTACATCCTACTGTGCCATATCATACCACACATCTTAGTTTCCGTCAAACGCAAGAGTGTCTGCGGGGGCTTGATTGCACTCCCCATGCATCCAAGCCGCAAACGAAGCGAGGCTTTCGAAGCGATGCCACCTTGTCACCGTGTCTCCTTGGGCAGAGTCATTGGTTTGGGCATTCCGTGCTATACTTTTCGTGATGGATGGTATCGCCTACTTTTCCTGGCCGATCAGTTCCGCATCAACTACTCACCCCTGCGAGGTTTCAGCCGATTTTGCAGCGAATCTCGACTAAACCTTCGCAAGGGTGAGAACCTCCCAAAGCAGTTACCTTTTGAAAAGCATGGACGCAAATGGACGAATGGTCAAATGGAGAAGCTCATGTTATACTTTCCATGATGAACGAGATCGTCTACTTTGTCCCTGGCCTACCGGCCCCGCCTCCGGCGCGCGGCATCGGCGCGTATTTGCCCGCGATGCCGGAAGGCGTGGCCTCTGCCTACATCGCCGCGCTCACGCAGCCCGGTGACCTGGCGCTCGACCCGTTCTGCCAGACCGGGCGTGTGCTGCGCGAGTCGGTTGCGCTGGGACGGCGCGCGTTGGGCGCGAACTTGAACCCGATCGCCGCGCGCTGGATCGAAACGCTGCTGTGGCCGCCGGAGGCGCACACGGCAACCGCCGCGCTCGTCCGATTGGGCGACGCGGCACGAGGCGATACGACGCTGCGCCAGCACGTAATGAATCTCTACGCCACACGCTGCCCCACCTGCAACAAGGACGCCGTGGCCGAATCGTTCGTGTGGGAGCGCGGCGCAGGCGAGCCGGTGCCGACGGCAAAGCGCGTGCGCTGCTCGGGGTGTGGCGCGACAGCGGAAAGCACCGGCTCCACGGACGACGCGGACGTGATGGCCGCGCGCCGGTTCGAGTCGCGCGGCATGGCCTACTGGTTCACGCTCGAGCGCGCTGCGCCGGATGAGCCAGAGGAGCGGCAGCGCGCCACTGCGGTCATTGAAGCGTACACCGCGCGCACGCTTTCGGCGCTGGCCGATCTGCTCCGCAAGTACGATGCAGCCAGCGCCGCCGATCAAGCTGCCCTCGCGCCGATTTTGCTGTCTGCGTTCGAGTCGGCGCTCGCGCTGCATTCCGCCGAAGAGGAACGCCCCCGCCCTCGCAGCTTGAAAATCCCGACGCGATTCATCGAGCGCAATGTCTGGCTGGCGATGGAAGACGCGCTCCAGTCGCTTGCCGCGCTATCGCCCCCTACCCTGCCGCACTCTCCCGACGTGGCCTCACTCCTTGTCAATCGAGACGCAACCGCATGTCTCGTCGCATCCAGTGGCCGAGGGCTTGCCAAACTCGTTCCACCTGGAGGCGTGAGCCTCATTATTGCCGTGCCGCCTCAACCCGATCCGACGTTTTGGGCGCTCAGCGCGGTGTGGGCTGCGTGGCTGTGGAATCCCAAAGCGCACGGGGCCGCGCAGAGCCAGATGGCAGAATCGGTGCGGCTGTTGCTGGCGCGTCGCCGCGCGGACGTGGACTGGTGGTGGCGCGGTGTGGCGCAGGCGCTCAGCGCGCTCGCGCCCGCCTTGGCCGAAAACGGTCACATCGTTCTCGTCTCTGCCGATGCTGACGAGGACATTCTCACCGGCTTGCTGCTGGCCGGCGCGGGCGCCGGGTTGACGCTCGACCATGCGCTCGTCGAGCCACAACAAGGGCTGCGCGTGATGTGGCGCAAAGCACTTGCGCCGTCCCGCGAACTGGATGCTGAGGCGCTCGCCATCGAGATTGGCGAAGCTGCGCGACATGCAGCGAGCGAAATCCTGCGCGAACGCGGCGAACCGACGCGCTGGCCGTTCGTCCACGCGGCGATTCAGGCCGAGCTGGCGCAGGCGGGACTGACGCGCATCGCTGCACGGATGCCCGAAGGCGGCCCGCCGCCGCTAGAGTTGGTCGAGCAAGCAACGCTCGATGGCTTGCGCGCCGCGACAGTGCGCAGCCCGGTCTATCCGATTGAGGATTTGCGCGGCCTGTGGTGGCTGGCCGATCCGAGCCAGGCCGCGTTGCCATTGATGGATCGTGTCGAAGCCGCAGTGTACGAATTGCTCATGCAATGCCAAGCCGAGAGCGAAATGGTCGCTGAGGTTTACCGCCGCTTCCCCAACGTACTCACGCCAGAGCACGCATACATCCGCCTCTGCCTGGAATCGTATGCTGTCGAGATTCGCCCCGGCGTGTATAAGCTGCGCGATGAAGACATGCCAACAACACGCCAGGCCGAGCTTGCTTCGCTGCGCGCCGAGTTGATCGCGTTGGGTCAACGTCTAGGCTGTCAAGTCGCCGAGCGCGAAGGCCACGTGATGTGGGGCGAGCATCGTCATCCCCTGTTCACCTTCACGCTCAGCGCGACCGCCGAACTGGGCGCGCATCTGCTCAAGCGACCGCCGCACGGGCAGCCGGTGTTGGTCTTGCCCGGCGGACGCGGGGCGCTGGCGCATCACAAGTTGCGCCACGATGCGCGCCTGCGCGAATCGGCGCAAGGCGCGGGATGGACCTTTCTCAAGTTTCGCCAATTGCGCAACCTCGTCGGGCAACCCGGGCTGGATCGCGCCAGCTTTACGGATGCGCTGGGGCTAGACCCGCTCATCGAAAAAGAAGGGCAGATGGCATTGCTTTGATTTCGGATCGCACGATGCGACAAAAGGCGTCGAGAGGTTGAAACATGAGTGACATTCTGAAGCAACTCACAGGCGGCAACCGCCGTTCGATTGGCAGAGTAGACGAGGTGGTGAAAGAGGTACTGGCAGATCCCAGTCTGTTTGAGGCGGTCTTGGCGGGGATGCTGCACGACGATCCGCTGATACGAATGCGGTGCGCGGATGCCGTCGAAAAGATAACGGTCAGTCACTCCGAATATCTTTGGCCCTACAAAACCAGGCTGATTCGCCAAGTGGCAAAGATTGATCAGCAAAAAGTGCGCTGGCACGTGGCCCAACTGTTTTCGCGGCTTGAGCTGACCCCCAAGGAACGCCGCGCAGTCGTCGCGATTCTATCGGATTACCTGAAGGACGAGAGCAAGATTGTCAAGACTTTTTCGATAAGCCCTGGCGGACATTGCAGAACAAGACGCCGACCTGCGAGAGCCGATCATCCGCCAGTTGGAAGAATTGACTCGCACGGGCAGCCCGGCCATGCAAAGCCGGGGGCGCAAGTTGCTGGCAAAGTCAAGACCTCCGAGGTTCTGAAAACCTGGGAGGTCTCTATCGCGGTTCAGCCACAATCACCGCCGGAATTTTGACCCAAGAATCCACGCCGGTCGGGCCGGTCGGCCCGGCCATCATCATCCCCGAAGATGTCCCGCCGTCCAGGTTCAACGCAGTGTCCAATCCCAAGTCCGAAGCGGCGAGGAACGCCGCCAGATTTTTGAGCGTAAAGAACAAGTCTGAGCTGACGAGAAACACAATCCGCCCACGGCGATCCTGGCCGACGACAGTGCGGCGCGCGAGATTGCCGTCGTCATCCATCACGCCGGGCTGTCCGCCCGAATGCACGAGCATCGGGAACGCCTGCGCCGCATGAAGCAGCGGCTCGGCGGGGCTATAGGGCTTGGCGAGGAGCCACCGCACCTCGACGCGATCTGTGGGCCTCGCCCATACGGCAAACATCCCGCCAAAGCCGATGTACGATTGCCCGCTGCGGACTCTATCCGAGATGATCAGCCCCGTCGCGCGATAGTCCTCTGTGAAATATCCGGCATTGACGGCCAAGAGCGGCTTGACAGCGGTGAACCAATCGCCCATCAAGCGTGGATTGGTCGGATCGTACAGCACGCGGAAGCGAACGCGCGCCGGGTCCACCCGCGCCAGCCACAGCCGATTGGTAGCGCCGTTCAATTCCACCAGCAACCGCCTCAGTTCAATGCCATTACCCAACGATTGCCAGCCTGTGTCATCTGGCTCCGCAGTGGGCGTCGGCGTGAAGCGCAGCGTGGGCGCCGGGGCGCGAGTGGGAGTCGGCGGCGGTGTGACCTCGCACGCCAGAGAAGCAAGGAGCAAAACGCAAGCTGCAAGATACAAGACGCAAGTGCGAGTTGCGTCCTGCGTTCTGCGACCTGTCACAATTCGTAGAAACACAAAACCGTGCTCCCATACTTGCGTTGATCCACCAACGCGAGACGTTCAAGCGGCAATTCCTCAAACTCGCGCGGCTGAATCTGGACAATGACCTGGGAATCATCAGAGAGCCAGGCGGGATTGGCGTCGAGCGCGCAGAGCGTTTGCGCCCAAAGTCCCTTGTACTGCGGCGGCGCAATGTAGATATAGTCGAACGGTGTGTCGGGCGCGCCGGAAAGAAACGTGAACACGTCGGCGCGGACGACGCGAGCGCGGTCGGCCAGATGCGTGGTCGCCAGGTTGGCGCGAATCGTCTCCAACGCGGCGCGGCCCTGCTCCACAAACACCGCTTCCGCCGCGCCGCGGCTGAGCGCCTCGATGCCCACTCCGCCCGTGCCCGCGAACAAATCGAGAAAGCGCGCGTCGCGCACGTCAGCGCCCAGGATGTTGAACAGCGATTCCTTGACGCGGTCCGTCACCGGGCGCGTCCCCTCGCCCGGCGCCGGCTTGAGCTTGCGGCCTTTGGCCGTTCCAGAGATGACTCGCATCGCAACCTTCCAGGCATCCAAGGTCTCGGGGACCTCGGAGGTCTGGTTTCTTATACCACACCCTACCCAATCCGCAAATTGACCGCCCGCGCCAACCGCGTTATACTATCCTGAC
>CAYHAR010000247.1:0-5482 GCA_964354595.1 uncultured Anaerolineae bacterium
CCGATTGAAGCGGCCACAACACCGGGTCGCCACCCGGCGAGTCGTCCCGCCGACTTGGCCGGTGATACGCTTCGCGCCTCAGACACCATCACGCGCTACATCTACATGCCCTTCATCTCAAGAGTTGAAACTTGCCAGCCCACTGGCGCAAGCTATGACACTATGGAAATTCCCGATTGGTCGCCCACTCCGCCCGCTGAATCTCACCCTGACTTGAATCTGACTCTGCGCGGCTACAAGCTCAACAAGAATGCCTTCTTGGGACTGGTGGACATTGGCGGCGACACTGACCCCGGCGCGCCGCAACTGGCAGGTCTGTTCGCCGCTCCACGCGCGCCCAGCCTGGCCGTCGCCTACCAGGTCTATAATTGGGATTGGGACTGCAATTGTCGCGGAGCGCCGATTGACGACGTGGAAGTGACGTTGGCCGAGATGGTCGCCGCGCCGGGTGAAACCATTCACGTGCCCGATTCCGGCTACAAGATTGGCCGCGGCAAACAAGCGCTGGTATTATATGCCAGCGCCGAGCGACTGACGCTCAAGTACACTTGGGAAGATAATGTCATCTACGGCTATACCATCCACCTGGAAAACATTTGCGTGGATCAAAAACTGCTGGCTCTGTATCAAGCGATGAACAGTTCTGGCCGCCATCAATTGCCCGCATTGGCAGCCGGGCAAGCCGTAGGGCGCGTCTATGGCAATGGTCGGATAAAGGTGAGCATCCGTGACACGGGCGCGTTTTTGGATCCGCGCTCGCGCAAAGACTGGTGGCACGGCTACTGACAAGGACAATTATGCCGGACATTCGAATTCGGTGGGTTGCGTTAACTTTGGCGCTCGCAGCGCTGACGATGGCGGGCGGGACATCAGCGGATATCCCGGGTGATCCCCCTACACTCGCGCCGGTCTCTGATCCGTATCTGCAAGTCACGCCATCCTCAATCTTGATGTTTGCTCAGATTAGCGATACGGCCACAATCCCGCCGAGCGTCGCGCTCAACGTCGCCAACCTCGGCGGAGGGACGCTGGCCTGGACAGCCGACGCCGGCCCGAACTGGATCAACATCACGCCGACTATCGCCAGCACGCCCGGCCCGCTGACGGTCACGCTCTCCGACGTGAGCTTGATGACGACGAGCACTGCGACGTACCATGGGGCGATCACCGTATCGGCGACCACGTCGGGAACGGCCAACACTCTGCAGGTGATTCCGATCACCTTCAAAGTGATAACGACCGTCTATCAGACGCGCTTGTTGCTCATCTTACACAACTATACTGCGCCGCCTCCTCTCGGTCCCATCACGCCGACCGACCCCTACTATGGCGCACAATGGGGACTCGCCAAAGTTCAGGCCGGCCTGGCATGGAATTTTTCTACCGGCAGTCCCAGCGTGACGATTGCCGTGCTGGATACCGGCGTGGACACCGCGCATCCTGATCTGGTCAGCAAGCTTGTGCCAGGGCACAATTTCGCCAATGGCAGCGACGACGACAACTATCAAGACGATTGCGGCTCCGATACAGGTCACGGCACGCACGTGGCCGGCATCGCGGCGGCGGCGACGAACAACGGAATCGGCGTGGCCGGGCTGGGGTGGAGTGCCAAGATCATGCCGGTCAAGGTATTGGGAGGCAGCCTGTGCGAAGGCAGTTATGCCGACATCATCAGCGGGATAGATTGGGCAACGAGCCACGGCGCCCAAGTCATCAACTTGAGCCTGGGAGGACCTTACAACTCGGTGTTGGACTCGGCCACGACGAACGCTTTCACGAGCGGGACACTCGTCGTGGCGGCGGCTGGGAACTGTGGCGCGTGGCAGTTTGGTTGCGATAGCTTGAACCAGATATTTTCCCCTGCCGGCAACGCGCACGTATTGGGCGTGGCCGCCACCGATAGCAATGACGTGCGCGCGTCATTCTCTACTGCCACCACCACGGTGGACATTGCCGCGCCGGGCGTCAGCATCTATAGCACCTGGCCCGGAACCTATCGTTACCTCAGCGGCACTTCGATGGCAACACCCTTCGTGTCCGGGTTGGCATCGCTGGTGTACGCGCGCTTTCCAGCGTACACGCCGACGCAAGTCGCGCAAGCCATCGTCGCCAATGCCGACCTCGTCGGCGGCAACACAAGCTGGAGTCCCGAATATGGCTGCGGGCGGATCAATGCTTATCGGACACTCGCCAACGGCGCATCGGGAGGCTGCGCGGGATGGAGCGGATTATCAATCGGAGGCTGGCCCGATGCATCCCCGCCCATGGCGGCCGGACGGGATTACGTTCCCGGTCAAGTGCTGGTGGTCTTGCGCGACGCAGATCCCCGTCAGGGGAAGGGCAGCAACAAATTGTTGGCGCAGGCAATGGCGAATCGCTACGGCTTTGCCATGAGCGACCTTGTTCCGCGCTGGCGAACGTACCGACTGCACGTGCCAGTGGGACAAGAACAAGTCGCGCTCGATGCGCTGCGCGCAGATCCGTCGGTCGAAGCCGTAAGCCTGAACGGAATTGTGCGAGTGCGATAACGGCCTTGCGGTAGGGACATTATCTTTGTCACATGCAGCCAGTGTCATCTGTCACTTGGGCGATTAAAGAAAGATGGTACTCTAGTACTAATAGCAAGTGAACGCGGCGAGATTCATTTCCGCACTCTTTGCAAGCCGCGTTCGCTTGCAGCCTCTTCCCTAGGCTGCGACTCCCGCCATCCCCTGGTGGGAGTCCTTTTTTCCCAAACCGTGGTCACTAGGACATTCGTCATTAGCTAGATGTGTCATTGAACACTACGCAGCAAAGTTAAAATCCGGTAAGATACACGTAGAAATGGGCGCAAGAGCGCCCTATAAAAAGGTCTCCTCCTTTCCTTGGCTGCAGCCTCCGTCTGAGCTCCCCGCTCTGGCGGAGGCTTGCTTTAACCGACCGACGACGAGACGCTCGGCGAACCCGTCAACACATCCAACAGCCTGACCGTTTGCTGTTTGGCTTCTGCGCTGCCCGCGCCGGGGCCGATGCAGGCCGGGCAACCGCCATCACATGGGCACGCGGCGATCAAATCACGCGCGGCGATCAAAAGCTCGCCGTGCAGCTCGTAGAGCGTCTGTGAAAAGCCAATGCCCGCCGGAACGCGCTCGTAGAGCGTAATCGTTGGCAGGCCGGACGCAGAGCGCGATGCGCGCTGTTCAGTGACGATGCCAATGTCGCGCGGGTCGCACATCAAGTAAAGCGGCGCGAGGTTGCCCAAGGCGTGCGCCAGTCCGCCCAATGCAGTGCGCACCCCACGCGCGGATTCAGCGCGATGATGGCACGCCGGGCAAAGCGTGATGAGGTTGTCGAGCGCGTTGGCGATTTGATCGTTGTCGTTCACGCCGCGCGCGTAGCCAAATTCGCGGAACGGGCGCAGGTGATGCACGTCGTGCTGGCGGCCCTCGCGCTCCGGCGCGCCGCACGAGCGGCAGCGGTCGCCGTCGCGCGCGCGGGCCGCGTTGCGCGCTCTTTCCCACGATGGGCCGTAATCGTTCGGCAAGAGCAAAATGCCTTCGGCTGCCAATCTTTCCGCCGCATCCTGCGACACGCTCAACCAGTACGCCGCCGTGCGCATCTCTTGCTCCGGCAGTGTGACCTCGCCCCAGCCCAACACCTCGTGCGTGTACAGCTTTACTTTGCGATAGCCCGTGACGAGCGTGGTGATGAGCACCTCGCCGTGACTGCGCGTCGTCGGGCCCATCTCCTCGCGCGCGGATTCTTCCAGCACGCACACGTCCGTGGTGGAACTCGCGTCAGTGTAGTAATCCACCTGCGCCGGCTTGACGAGCGCCTGCCCGGCTTCCCAATCCAGTTTTTCGACGAGGTATGGCTGTCCCTCGTGCAAATAGATCGCGCCCTCGTGAATCAACATGGGCGCGGAGGGGCGATCTACTTGGCCGATGGTGATGTCAGACCTGACAGGTTTCTCAAACCTGTCAGGTCTCGAAACAATGACGATCGTATCATCCGTGCCGGAGCGAAGCGAGAGGCCGTTAGCCGGGTAGCCATCGGCGACCCAGCGCCAATCATGACCACTGCGGTGCACCAGGCCTTCTTCGGCCAGCACGTCGAGCAGTTCATCTATTTGCAGATTGCCGAATCGCTCACCCATCTCGAACGGCAGCTCGAACGCGGCGCATTTGAGGTGATTGACGAGAATGACCAGATTATCGGGCGCGATCAGGCCATGCTCCGGGCTGCGCTCAAAAAAGTAGCGCGGATGCGTGACGAGATACTGGTCGAGCGGCGAGGCGCTGGCGACGAGCACGGCGGCAGACAAGTCGTTGCGCCGGCCGGCGCGTCCAGCCTGCTGCCAGGCCGAGGCAATCGTGCCAGGATAACCCGCCAGCACCGCCGCGCCGAGTTGACCAATGTCCACGCCCAGCTCGAGCGCATTGGTCGCCACGACGCCGCGCACGCTGCCATCGCGCAACCCGCGCTCGATCTCGCGGCGCTCTTCTGCCAGATACCCGCCGCGATAGCCGCGAATCGTCTGCCGGTCAACGCCCAGCGAGGCGGCTGCGTCGCGCAGATAGGTGAGGAGCACTTCGGTCGTCAGCCGCGCGCGGGCGAACACGATCGTCTGGATGCCGGCGGCGAGGAATCGCGCGGCCACATCGCGCGCCTCAAGCGTGGCGCTGCGCCGCTGACCGAGCGCCGGGTCAACCAGCGGCGGGTTGAGCAGGATGAAATGCTTTTCGCCGCGCGGCGCGCCGTCGTCGTCAATCAATGTCAAGCTTCCCGAAAGCTCGGAGCTTGCGGGAAGCTGGCCAATGTCCAACAGCTTTTGCGCCAGCTCCAACGGATTGGCGATGGTGGCCGAGCAGCAAATAAACTGCGGCGCGCTGCCATAGAACGCGGCGATGCGTTTGAGGCGGCGGATGACGTTGGCGAGGTGGCTGCCAAACACGCCGCGATAGGTGTGCAACTCGTCAAGGACGACAAAGCGCAGATTTTGAAAGAACGCGGCCCATTGCGTGTGATGCGGCAGAATGCCGGTGTGCAGCATGTCGGGATTGGTGATGAGGATGCCGCCTGCGCTTCTCGTCGCCCGGCGGCGGTCGCGCGGCGTGTCGCCATCGTAGGTCCGCGCGGGGATCGGCGCGTCGAGTGCTAACGCATCAATCAATTCGCGCAGCGCGGCGAGTTGATCCTGAGCCAGGGCTTTGGTCGGGAAAAGATATAGCGCGGTCGTAGACGGATTACGCAGGAGCGCATCGAGCACAGGCAGGTTGTAGCACAGTGTCTTGCCGGAAGCGGTGGCCGTGACGACGGCAATGTGCTCGCCGTGCGCCACAGCCTCAATCGCGTGCGCCTGGTGCGTGTAGAGCGATTCGATGCCGCGCGATTGGAGCGCCGTGACGAGCCGCCGGTCGAGCGACGCGGGGAACGGCGCAGTGCGCGCCTCTCGCGCGGGGAGGCGTTCCCACGCGGCCACGCGCCGCATGAATTCGCGGTC
>CAYHAR010000248.1:0-5472 GCA_964354595.1 uncultured Anaerolineae bacterium
CCCTTGGCCAGCTTTTGCAGCTCGTACAGCTTGGTCAGCGCCTCTAACGGGCTGAGGCTGTTCACGTCCAGCGACTTGAGCGCATCCAGTACGGGGTCTCGTTCGATAAAGAGCGAAAGCTGCGCCGCGCCAAGCGTGTCCTCTCGCTTTGCCTGGAGCGCGTGGACCCGCTCGCCGCTTTCCAACTCGCGCAGCAGCTCTTGCGCGCGGTGGATGACGGGCTTGGGCAGCCCGGCCAGTTGCGCCACGTGAATGCCATACGAGCGATCCGCGCCACCGGGGACGATCTTGTGCAGGAACACCACACGGTCGCCTTCTTCGGCCACGGCCACGTTGTAATTGCGGACGTGCGGCAGGCTCGACGCCAGCTCGACTAGCTCGTGATAATGCGTGGCAAACAGCGTCTTGGCCCGCAGGCGCGGGTGATTGTGGATATACTCGATGACGGCCCACGCAATCGAAAGCCCGTCGTAGGTGGACGTGCCCCGCCCGATCTCGTCCAGCACAATCAGGCTGCGATTCGTCGCGTGATGCAAGATGTTGGCCGTCTCGACCATCTCGACCATGAACGTGGATTGCCCCGCCGCGATTTCGTCCTGCGCGCCGATGCGCGTAAAGATGCGATCCACAATGCCCAGCGTGGCCGAGTCCGCTGGCACGAACGAGCCGATCTGCGCCATCAACACGATGAGCGCCGCCTGCCGAAGAAACGTAGACTTGCCGCTCATGTTCGGGCCGGTGATGACCAAGACGCGCTCGTCCGCGCCAAAGCCCAAGTCATTCGGAACAAAGGCGATTTCCGAAAGTGTCTGCTCGACGACGGGATGCCGCCCCCCGACGATGCGCAACTCGTCGGCGTCGGTCAAGGTCGGGCGGACGTAGCGATTGCGGGCAGCGACTTGCGCCAGCGCCACCGCCACGTCAATCTGCGCGATGGCGCGCGCGGTTTTCAAGAGCGCATTTGCGCGCGCGGCCACCTGCTGGCAGACCTCGGTGAACAACCGTTTTTCCACTTCGAGGATTCGCTCTTCGGCGTTGAGGATGAGCGCCTCGTATTCTTTGAGCTGCGGCGTAATGTACCGCTCGGCGTTGACCAACGTCTGCTTGCGAATGTAATCGTCCGGCACCGCTTGTGCGTTGGCGTGTGTGATTTCGAGGTAGTAGCCAAAGACTTTGTTATAGCCCACCTTGAGCGTCTTGATGCCGGTGCGCTCGCGCTCGGTTTTTTCGAGGTTCGCCACCCACGTCTTGGCGTCGCGCGAGGCGAGCGAGATGCCATCCAGCTCGGCGGAATAGCCGGAACGGATCACACCGCCCGAGCTGAGCAAAGCCGGCGCATCGTCGTTGACGGCCTGCGCGATGAGCGAGGCCACATCGTCGCACGGATCGAGTTCCGCCAGGAGGGGCGATTCGTGAATCGCCCCCGCCACAGCCGAATGCAACGCGGGTACTGCCTCCAACGCGCGGCGAATGGCGGCCAAGTCGCGCGGCGTGGCCGAGCCGGACATTACGCGCGTCGTCTGGCGCTCCAGGTCCGGCATCGCCTTGAGCGCGGCGGCGGCGGATTCGCGCGCCATCGTATCCCGCGCAAAAGCGTCCACGCGCTCCAATCGCGCTTCGACCTTGCCGCGATCCAGCAATGGTTGGCTGAGCCACATACGCAACAACCGCGCGCCCATCGGCGTGCGCGTCGCATCGAGCACGCCCAACAGCGACCCCTGTGTTACCTTGCCGCGAATCGTCTCGGTGATTTCCAAATTGCGCCGCGTAGCCGCGTCCAACGTCATAAATACCGACGTGCTGTATGTCGTCAGCCCGGTGATTTGCGCCAGCCCCTGCATCTGTGTTTCGCGCAAATATTGAACAATCGCGCCCGCCGCACGGATGGCAAGCGGCTGCCCTTCGCAACCAAAGCCCGCCAGCGTGCTCACCTGAAAATGATCAAGCAGCGCCTGCCGCGCATTGCCATACTCAAACTTCCACGCTACCAGCGGGGTCATGTGGGCATGTGTGGGCAGGGCATCCCAATGCCCCGCTTCCGGCGCCAGGCACTCGCGCGGATTCAACCGCGCCAGCTCGTTGCGCGCCGCGTCGAGCGACTCTTCCGCAAACTGCGTCACGGCAAACTCGCCCGTCGTCACGTCGGCGTGCGCCAATCCCACGCGCCCGTCGTCCTCGACCCACGCGGCCAGATAACTGGGCCGCTTGTCGTCCAACAGCGCCGGTTCCACGACCGTGCCCGGCGTAACGACGCGGATCACTTGGCGCGGGACAATGCCCTTGACGGTGGCGGGATCAGCCATTTGCTCGGCGATGGCGACGCGATAGCCTTTCTCGATCAGCCGCGCCACATACGCTTCGACTGCGTGATGCGGCACGCCCGCCAACGGCACACGCTGCCCCTTGCCCACCGGGCGACTGGTGAGCACAATGTCCAGCTCGCGCGCCGCCAGCTCGGCGTCGGCGTCAAACGTCTCGTAAAAGTCGCCGAGGCGAAACAGCAGAATCGTGTCAGGGTACTGGCGCTTGAGGTCGAGGTATTGCTTGCGGATGGGAGTCATGTCGTCCATAGGTTCTCGATTTTGGATGTCAGATTTCGGATTGCGGATGTGCTTGATTATCGTCTATCCCACACCACTCGTCAAGCGCCCTGCGTCCTGCTCACTGGTAATTTTGCGCGAGTACGCTATACTTGTCGCATCCCAACAAACGGAGCAGACTGCATGAGCTATATCGCAGTTGACCTGGGCGGCACCAATATCCGCGCCGCGCGCGGCACACGGGACGGGCAACTCTTGGCGCGAGTCAGCCATCGCACCCAAGCAGCAGAGGGCGAGGCCGCCGTGATCGACCGCATCCTCGGCGCGATCCGCGAGGTCTGGCCGGACGCGCAAGCGGACGCGCGCGCGATTGGCATCAGCGCGCCGGGGCCGCTCGACCCCTGGAAGGGCATCGTCATCTATGCGCCGAACCTGTTGGGTTGGTCGAACGTGCCGCTGCGCGACATTGTGGCCGACGTCTTTCACGTCCCCACGCGGCTGGGCAACGATGCGAACCTGGCCGCGTTGGCCGAGTATCGCTTTGGCGCGGGCAAAGGTCACGACAACATGATTTATCTCACGCTGAGCACCGGCATCGGCGGTGGCGCGATTTGCGGCGGGCGGCTGCTCTTGGGCGTCAAGGGCCTGGCAGCCGAGCTGGGCCACATGAGCGTGGACATGAACGGGCCGCGCTGCAACTGCGGGAACGTTGGCTGTGTGGAGGCGATGGCCGCCGGGCCGGCCATCGCCCGAACCGCCGTGACGCGCCTCCAGGCCGGCGAGCGCAGCGCCATCTCTGATCTGGTCGGCGGAGATGTGTCGCGCATTTCCGCAGAGACGGTCGGCCAGGCCGCGCTGGCAGGAGACGAGCTGGCCCGGTCGGTTGTGCGCGACGCAGCCCGCGTCATCGGCCAGGGCATCGTCAACCTGCTGCACGCCTTTAACCCCAGCATCGTCATCTGCGGCGGTGGGCTGACCAAGATGGGCGACTTGCTGATGCAGCCCATCCGCGAGACGGTGGCCGAGCGCGCAATGAGCCGCGATTACTTGGTGGACATTGTGCTGGCTTCGCTGGGCGACGACGTGGCGCTCCTCGGCGCGCTGGCGCTGGCAATGGAGCCAGAATCGTGAGACATGAACTGGCTGGCCCGCCGGACCGTTGACCTGCTAGGAGCGTTCTCCCGCGTCTATTACGCCCGCAAGTATCGCGCGCTGGCCCATCAACTCGGGCGTCCCATCCTCCCGCCGCAGCCCCAGCGCCGTCCCGGGCTCATCATCATCCAGATTGACGGGTTGAGCTACGACCATCTGCTGCGGGCGCTCGACCAGGGCTATATGCCGCACACCCAGCAGATGATCGCGAGTGGCCGCGCTCGAGCGAGCCGTTGGCGGTGCGGCCTCCCCAGCACCACGCCGGCCGCGCAGGCCGGCCTCCTCTATGGCGATAGCTTTGACATCCCCGGCTTTCGCTGGTACGACAAAGAACGCCAGACCTCGCTGGTGGTCAAGCGCCCTGACCAAGTGCGCGCCATCGCGCAGCGATTGAGTCGCGGAGGGCGCGGGTTGCTGCGCGGCGGCTCGTCGTACACGAACCTGTTTGACGGCGACGCCGATCTGTCGTTCTTTACTGTCAGCACCTTTGGGCGCTTTCACTTTTTCGATAACGTGCGCGGCCTCGGTTTCGTGTTGCTGTTTTTGCTCAGCCCGGTGCGCATCGCGCGCATGATGGCGCTTTCCGCGCGCGAGTACGCGCACGACCTGGCGCAGCGCGCTCGGCAGTTGTTCCGCCCCATTCGCGCCAGCCCGGCTCACTGGCTGGCGCCGCTGTACCGCACTGTCGTGGACGTGGCGTTTAGCGAGATTGTCACCTTTGGGATGATGCTGGATGTGTATCGCGGCGTGCCCAGCCTCTACACGACCTTTTATAGCTACGACGAGATGGCGCACCACTTTGGCCCTGATCACCCGGAAGCCTTGCGGACGCTGCGGCGCATGGACGCGCAGATTCATCAGATAGATCGAATGCGCAAGCTCTATGACCGCCGCCAGTACGACCTGTACGTGATATCCGATCACGGCATGAGCGCATCTGAAAGCTTTCAATCGCGCTATGGCAAGACGCTCGGCCAGTTCATCCTGGAAAGCATCGGCAAACCACTCGCGCTCGACGAGCAGAGCGGAAACGAAGCGCAATTGTCGGCGCAGGCGATTTTTCTGCTGGACGAGCTGCAAGCCTGGGAGGAACGACGCTGGCGAGGCCGACGCGCGGCGCGCACGGCGCGGCGCGCGCGCGCCTCTTTGCGGCGGCGCATCCCGCCCGACCTCGAACGAGCCGCGCTCGATCCCCAGCGGCGCGGCGACGTTATCGTGCGTTCATCCGGCGGACTGGCGCACGTTTACTTTAACCTCTCACCCAAGCGGCTCAACCTGAGTGAAGTGGTGTGGTTGTATCCCCAGCTTGTCGCGCAGTTGCGGGCGCATCCGGCCATCGGATTGATCGTCGGACGCGAGGGCGAGCAGACGATTGTGTTGGGACGAAGCGAGGAGCGAATTCTGGAAGACGCCAACACCTCGCAAGGTGATGATCTCCTGCGCGGGCTGGACGATCCGGACGCCGCCGCTGGCGAGCTGACTCAACTGGCCGCGCATCCTCACGGCGGCGATTTGATCCTGCTCGGCGCTTGGGAGGACAACGGCCAAGTGATAACCTTTGAAGACCAAGTCGGCACACATGGCGGCGTAGGCGGGCCGCAGGAATGGCCATTCATCGTACATCCCGCCGACGCGCCGCTTGACTCTGACGCGCTTGCCAGCCCGCGCGATCTGTACGTCCACTTTATGGCGAACTATGTCACTCGCCATGACACGGAGCATTCCAGGTGAGGCTCGAACGAATCAGCGACCGGGTCATGGCGGTAGTGATCTTGGCCCT
>CAYHAR010000249.1:0-5468 GCA_964354595.1 uncultured Anaerolineae bacterium
CGTCTGTGTCCAAAATCAGGTTGCCGCGAAGTGGGCCGCGCTACGCTTTTCCTAGTAGACAGGATACCAAATAGGGACTGCAGTGTCATGTACCGAAGGGCACATTGGGGGGTACAAAAAACCTATTTCAACGCGACCAGGCTCATGATGCGCCCCATGAGCAGGCGGGGAGTGTGGCTCTGCATCCACGTCACCGCGGTGACATTGGCGTAGCTGATCGCGACGCCCACCGCCAGCGTCGCGAGGACGGCGACGAGGATAGACGTGGTGCAAGCCAGGGAAAGCAAGCCTGCGCCGCATACGCCGAGGGTCAGCGCGAATACCCGTCCCATCTGTCGCGATGCCGGCTGCGGGGACAGGCCGGTCAACATGGCGCCCAACAGTGCGCCGGCTCCCAAGGCCGAAGTGAGAACCCCCAGAGCCGCAGCGCCCCCGGCCAGGCGCGTCCCAGCCAGCGCCGGAAGCCCGATCCACACCGGGCCGGCGGTCAGCACGTTGATCCCAACGATCATGAGGACCAGGCTGCGGAGCGTTCTATGCTGCCAGACGTAGGCCATCGCCTCTGTGACAGACGAGAGCACGTCCTGCCTGGGGCTGGCCGGTTTTGCCGTCGCCTGGTGCTGGCGCGGCGACACGCGCCACAACGTCGCCACACAGACCAGGGTCGCCAGGGCATCCAGGCTCAATGCCACGCCGACGCCGTACAGGCTCAGCGCCTCGGCGCCCGTTCCCGTCGCCGAACCGTTCACCCACGCGATGGCGAACCCCGCCGCCACGGGACCGACCAGCCCGCAAAACTGTTCCAGACTAGAGGCGATCACGTTCGCCGTCTGAAGGCAGTCTTGGCGCACCAGCTGCGGCACAATCGCGCTGCGCGCCGGAACAAAGAACGCCTCGATCAGGCCATAGGCGAAGCTAAAGCCGTACAGCATCCACAGCTCGACTCGCCCGGCGAGCACGAGCCATGCCAGCAGCGCCAGCAGGCTCGCGCGGGCGATATTCGAGCCGAGCATCACGGTTCGACTCGACAGCCGGTCGCTTATCGCGCCTCCCATCAGCATCAAGGCGATGCGCGGGACGCCGGACAAGACGATGGTCGTTCCCATCGCGACGATGTCGCCCGTCAGCTGCAGGACCAGCCAGGGTAACGCGATCAGATACAGATGATTGCCCAACTGCCCGGCGACCTGGCCCGTCATCAACAACCGGAAATCACGGCTGCGCCCGAGCGCGCGTATGGCGTGCGCCGATTTTTGGGCGGCGAGTCGGGCAGTCTGCCCGCCCGGCCTCGCCAGTGTGATAGCTTGCTCTGTCATTTCAGTGCTCCTCGTGGGCTGGCCAATTGATTCTGCTAGTTTCTGCCGCAGCTGAACCGCGGCAGAGCCTTCTCTACTGGGCAAAACCAAACGGTCAGTCCACTAGTAGGCGCGAGCCAGCGGAACAGGGAACCTGTCGCCAGACCGGGCTGCCTGCCGTGCACAGATGCGCTGCGCGCTCTCGCGCGAGAGGCGGGCGATGCGCTGCATAATGCGCTCTGAAATCGAGCGCACGTACCGGCGATCCTCGACGTCGCCCTCAAAGCGCATCGGCTCGCCGACCGTCATCGCATACGGCCCGTGGAGATACCACCTGGCAGTCTCGGTATTGTCGCCGACTGTCGTTTCGACAAACCGGATGCGCTCGCGCTGCAAGTGAATGCCGACCGGGACGACAGGCGCGCCGCTGATCAGCGCCAGGCGAGCGACGCCCGTGTGCGGCTTTTCCAGGCCGCCGTCGAGCGGGCTGAGCGCGCCTTCTGGAAAGATCCCAACGGTTTGACCTGCCTCGAGCAGTCGCGCCGCCTCGTCAAAAGCGGCGCGTCCATTGCCGGTGACCACGGGGATGTGGCCTGCCCGCCGCAGCGATTGGCCGACCAGGGGGACCTTGAAGCACATCTCGGTGATGAGAACGTGCATTGGCTCAAGGGTCAGCAGTCCGATCAAGATGGGGTCCGTCGTCGTCGGATGGTTGGCCGCAATGATCTTGGCGCCCTTGGGCAGCGGCGCGCGCCGCGAAATATCTACCTTGAGCATCATCTGCGCATAGGCTCCGACCGCCGTCCGTCCTAACGTGTACCAGGTTTGCTCTAGCATTCTTCACCTCTCGGTTTTGGTAGTAACGACTCGAGTTCGCCCGCAGTTGAACTGCGGGCGGAGCGAAAGTAGTGACGGCTTTAGCCGTTCGTCACTACGACGGACAGCATACAGCGCAAAGGGGTGCAGTGTCGTCAACCGAAAGGCGCATTGGGGAGATACATTCAGGGGATGCAGCGCACGCGCTTTACATTTGCGGTCGGCGGCATATAATCGCGTGCCAGTGGGTGAGGAGAGGCAGATGAGGATCGCGTTTGTCGGAGATAGCCTGACAGAGGGGATACCGGGCAGTTCCTTTTACGCGGTTCTGCGCAAGAGACTGGCCGGGCACACGCTGGTCAACCTGGGCAAGGGGAATGACACGGTCATTAGCCTGTATCGCCGGTTGACCCGATCGCGTTTTGGCGACCCGTTTGACGTCGCCTTTCTGTGGATCGGCGTGAACGACGTCGTGGGCGGCAGCCCGTGGACTTTTCAGGTCGTCAACGCGCTGTTGCGCAAGCCGCACGCTACAAGCCGTGACGAGTTTCGGGCGTATTACCAGGCGTCGCTCGATCTATTGTGCCGTCACGCGCGCCGGGTGATTGCGGTTTCGCCATTGCTGAAAGGGGAAGACCTCAGTAACCCGTGGAACCGCGAACTGGAGGCGTTGTCGCACCTCGTCGAGGAATTGGCGTCACGTCACGAGCGGACCGGGTACCTGGACTTGCGAGCGGCCTTTGTTCGACGACTGGCCGACAAGCCGGTCTCTGGTTACCTTCCCATAAGTGTGATCCGTGTTGCGCTCGACGCTCTGACGCTGAGGAGCGACGAGCAGATTGACAGGCAAGCCGCCGAGCGCGGGCTGCGCCTCACGCTCGACGGCATCCATCTGAATAGCGTCGGAGCAGGCCTGGTCGCGGAAATGTTCCTGGAGACCATTGCCGCAATCAAGTGTCCGTTTGCCATATGAATTCCATCCCGCCCAGGGCTGCATCCAAACATGTTGCCTTCCACCAAACTTTGTGAACGTTTTAAATCTTTAAGGCGTTGACTATTCCTCCAAAGTGTGTAAACTACTAACGTGTCAATGGGGTCGCGGCGCCTGCGGCGCAAGTGGAACGGGCTGAGCCCTTGTCGGGGATGTAGACTGCTGTAGACAAGGAGCGAACTTTTGAGAAGGGCCAGGGACGAGAGTCAACTTGGAGGAACCCATGTATGCCAAGCCTTTTGCCGCTCGAGCTTTGTCGCTCACCCTCATCGCCAGCTTGCTGGCCGGACTGGCGCTGACCGCGCCGCCCCAGCCCACGCAGGCCAGGCCGGATTCGTTCGAGACGCTGGATGCGCTTCGCGCACTGCCCGCCCTGGCGCTTGAACAGGCCAACGTGACATGGACGGGCGCGGGCGGCGATGGCCGCTGGAGCAATCCCGCCAACTGGGCGGGCCATCGCACGCCTGGCGCGCGCGACTTTGTGCGCCTGACCGGCGCACAAGATGTGTTGTTCGACGCCGCCCGTCCCATTGCGGGGCTGGTGCTCGATGCCAACTTTTCCGGCGTTCTGTACCTGGCGCGTCCGTTGGACGTAGAGGGCGAGCTGGTGATTGGGGGCGGCCGATTGGCGCAGGGCGCCCAGCTGGTTCGCGTCTCTGCGTTGACGCAGACCGGCGGCGAAATCGCCGGCGGCTCTGCGCCGTTCACGGTGGATGGAGCCGCGCAGGTGCAGACTGGCCTGTGGACGACGCCCGGCGACCTGACCACCGCGCGCTCATTGGACATTGCCCAGGGCGCGACGGTGCGCCTGGGCGCAAACGGCAACCTGGCGCTGACGGGCGACGGAACGCCGCTGACGGGCGACGGCCTGCTGGACGTGATGACCCACCGCCCGAACGGAGTCGAGTTCAAAGGCAACACGACGCAAGACCTGATGCTGGCAGGACCTTTGCACCAGTTCCGCGCGGCGGGATTGGGCAAGCAAGACTATGCCCCCAGCCAGGCTCACCCGTCTGCGCTGCTCGCATCTACCGGCATATTCACAGAGGTCGCTTCGCTTGGACTGACACGCGGCGAGAACGAAATCGGCTGTGCCGTGATCGACGCCGCAAACGGATTCGCCTACTTTGGCACCTCCACCAGCCCCGGCATCGTCGTCAAGCTGGGCGTGAATCCCGCGCACACCTTTGCACGCGTGGGTGCGCTCACGCTGAACACGGGGGAGAACAATCTCGGCTCCGCCGTGCTAGACGCGGCGAACGGCTACGCCTACTTTGGCACCAGCACCACCCCCGGCAGCGTAGTCAGGGTGGACGTGAATCCCGCGCACACCTTTGCACGCGTGGGTGCGGTCACGCTGAACTCGGGGGAGAATTATCCCAATTCCGCGGTGCTAGACGCGGCGAACGGCTTGGCCTACTTTGGCACCTACACCGACCCCAGCGTCGTCGTCAAGGTGGACGTGAACCCATCGCACATCTTTACACGTACGGACGGCATCACGCTGAACACGGGGGAGAGTAGTCTCCGCTCTGCCGTGCTAGACGCGGCGAACGGATTCGCCTACTTTGGCACCGACACCTACCCCGGCATCGTCGTCAAGGTGGACGTGAATCCCGCGCACACCTTTGCACGCGTAGGTGCGGTCACGCTGAACACAGGGGAGAATTATCCCGATTCCGCGGTGCTAGACGCAGCGAACGGCTTTGCTTACTTTGGCACCTCCACCGGCATCGTCGTCAAGGTGGACGTGAATCCCGCGCACACCTTTACACGTACGGACAGCATCACGCTGAACACGGATCCCGATTCCGCGGTGCTAGACGCGGCGAACGGCTTCGCCTACTTTGGCACCTATGATGGCATCGTCGTCAAGGTGGACGTGAATCCCGCCCGCACCTTTACGCGCACGGCTGGCATCACGCTGAACACGGGGGAGTATCATCTCTACACCGCGGTGCTAGACGCGGCGAACGGCTTGGCCTACTTTGGCACCTGGACCAGCCCCGGCATCGTCGTCAAGGTGGACGTGAGTCCACCGCACACCTTTACGCGCACGGCTGGCATCACGCTGAACACGGGGGAGAACTATCTCAATTCCGCGGTGCTAGATGCGGCGAACGGCTTGGCCTACTTTGGCGCCTGGACCCACCCCGGCATCGTCGTCAAGGTGGACGTGAATCCCGCGCGCACCTTTGCACGCGTGGGTGCGGTCACGCTGAACACGGGGGAGAACGAACTTGGCTCCGCCGTGCTAGATGCGGCGAACGGCTATGCCTACTTTGGCGCCTACACCAGCCCGGGCAGGGTGGTCAAGGTGGACGTGAATCCCGCGCACACCTTTGCCCGCGTGGGTGCGGTCACGC
>CAYHAR010000250.1:0-3018 GCA_964354595.1 uncultured Anaerolineae bacterium
GAAAGCACCGGGTTGGGCGAGGTCTGCCCCAAGCCGCACAACGACGATCGCTTGACCGTTTCGCCGAGCCGGAGCAAGTATTCCACATCGCCCGGTTGTCCTTTGCCCGCACAGATGCGCTCGAGCACCGTCAGCATGGCTTTGGTGCCCACGCGGCACGGCACACACTTGCCGCACGATTCCTCTTGCGTGAACGACATGAAATAGCGGGCAAAGTCCACCATGCACGTGCCTTCGTCGGCCACCACCAATCCGCCCGAGCCGACAATCGCGCCGAGCGAGCCCAGCGATTCGTAATCAATCGGCACGTCTAGATGTTCAGCGGGAATGCAGCCGCCGGATGGCCCGCCGATTTGCGCCGCCTTGAACGCGCGTCCGCCGGGGATGCCGCCGCCGATGTCAAAGATCAGCTTGCGGAGCGAAATGCCCATCGGCACTTCGACCAGCCCCGTGTTGTTGATCTTGCCGACGACCGAAAAGATCATGGTGCCCTTTGAAGTCGGCGTGCCGATGTTGGCGTACCAAGCCGCGCCTTTTTCGATAATGATCGGCGCCGACGCCCAGCTTTTCACGTTGTTGATGTTGGTCGGTTTGCCCCACAGGCCCGATTCGGCCGGAAACGGCGGGCGCGGGCGCGGCTCGCCGATGCGCCCTTCGATGGAAGCCATCAGCGCGGTTTCTTCGCCGCATACGAACGCGCCGCTGCCCAGCTTGATCTGCACCGAGAAATCGAATCCAGAGCCGAGAATGTTTTTGCCGAGCAGGCCATACTCTTCGGCCTGCGAGATCGCCTGCCGCAAATGCTTGACCGCCAGCGGATACTCGTTGCGGATGTAGACATAGCCTTGATGCGCGCCGATGGCATACGCGCCGATCAGCATGCCCTCCAGGACGCGATGCGGATTGCCCTCCATGATCGAGCGATCCATGTATGCGCCGGGGTCGCCTTCGTCGGCGTTGCAAATCACATATTTGGTGTCACCCGGCTGCTTGCGACACGTCTCCCACTTGACGCCCGTGGGAAAGCCGGCGCCGCCGCGCCCGCGCAGACCAGACGCCTTGACTTGCGCGATGACCTGCTCCGGCGTCATGGCGCTGATAACCTTTTCCAGCGAAGCGTAACCGCCGCGCGCAATGTACTCGTCAATCTGCGCCGGGTCGAGGTCGCCGTTCTGGTTGAGGATGAGCCGGTACTGATGCTTGTAGAACGGAACGTCGTGCTCGTGCTCGATCTTTTCTCCCGACTGCGGGTCGGCGTAAAGCAACCGCTCAATCGTCTTGCCGCCCACGATGGTCTCGGCCACAATCTCGGCCACGTCCTCCACCTTGACGTGCGCGTACAAGATTCCCTGCGGGCGAATGACGACCAACGGCCCCTTTTCGCAAAAGCCGTGGCAGCCGGTGTGACGTAGAGCGTGGAGCGTAGAGCGTGGAGCGAGAGAGGCCAGCTCATCGCGGAACGTTTCCCAAACCTTTTCGCTCCCGTACACGCGGCAGCCCGTCCCGCCGCAGACGGTGATGCACGGACGATTCGGATCGCTTACCGCAACAAGGTCCGCGCGCCAGGTCTGCAACTCGGCAGGCGTGTTGATTCTAGCCATGCTTTTCCTCTGCTCTCATCACGCGCTTCAAGAGAGTGTCAACCTTTTGCGCTGTCACCTGTCCCGAGTATTCGCCGTCCGTCACGACAATCGGCCCCAGCGCGCACGCGCCCAGGCAATTGACCGTCTCGAGCGTAAACGCCCGGTCGCGCGTCGTGCCGCCCGCCTTGACGCCCAGCTTGGTCTCTAATCGGTCGAGCACCTGCGGGCTGCCGCGCACGTGACAGGCCGTGCCCATGCACACGTGCAGACAGTGCTTGCCTTTGGGCTTGAGGCTGAAAGCGTGATAAAACGTGGCGACGCTGTAGGCTTGCGAAAGCGGCACGCCCAACCGCTCGCTGGCAAGCATCAACGCCTCGGGCGGCAAGTAGCGATAGCGAGCCTGAATCTCTTCCAGCACCGCAATCAGCGCGCTTTCGCCCAGCGCCTCGTGGCCGCTGATGATGTCGCTAATGTCGCTCAATGAAACCTGCATAAGCGCTCCCTCTTTGAGACAAGGAGAGGGGGAGACAAGGACAAAAACCTTATCACTTGGTCTCCTTGTCACCTTGTCTGCGTGTCTCCTTGTCCTGCTCTTTGACCCGGCGCACGCTGTTGCTGCGGCACTTGGGGCACATCCGCTCGACGTCGGTATCCAAAATCCCGCGCCACTCGTTCCCGCATCGAAGACACCTAAAAGTGACTTGATCTGGCATGATGGTTACTTTCCTTGAATAGTACGAACGGTCTTTTGAACCTGCTGCAAGTGATCGTCGGTGTGGCCCTGAAAGGCCAGGAGCATCTGCGCGATCTGCCGATAGCGCCACTTGTTGGCGCGGCTCTCTGGCGTGAGCGCCGCGACCATCGCGCGCGATTCGGCCAGGTCGCGCTCAAAACGATCCACCAACGCTCCGACCGTTGGCGCACCTGCCAGCACTGCCGCGAACTGCTCGGGGAGCTGGCCTGCAATCCCATGGGTTTCGTTGCCGAGCAACACGTCCAGCGCCCATTGCTGGAATCCGCGCTCGCTGGCGGAAAGATGCGCGAACACTTGCTTGACGGACCACTCACCTTCGGCAGGCGGCTGACCGGCTTGCTCGTCGGTGAGCATCATCACGCCGGCGCGCAGCGCGGCGATGGACTGGTCGTGCGCCTTGCATACCTGCTCGACCAGAACGGCGGGATCGTCCGGAATCTCGGGCAGAGCGCGCCTGCCCAGCTCGACGGTGATCGTCTTGCGTTTGCCTTCGCGCAAGATGACAAACGGTACGCGTTGTCCGGCCTTCCACGTGAAATAGGCGCTCAACAAATCTTGCTCGCCGCGTATCTTGCGGCGGCCTGCGCGCACGATCACGTCGCCCTTTTGCAATCCGGCCTGCTCGCACGGGCCGCCTGTGATGACGTCCGTCACCACGGCGCCGGCGTTGCCCGGGGCCGT
>CAYHAR010000250.1:3118-5451 GCA_964354595.1 uncultured Anaerolineae bacterium
TTTGGTTTTCATGTCATTTCCTCCAACACGCATTGCTATCAGCCAAGAGCTTGGCGAGTATGCGCGATTTCCTCTTCGGTGACAGTTTGTCGAATGCGCTCCATCTCTTTCATGACGAGCGCAAACTTGGCGCCTTCCGCCGCACTGATCCATTCGAGCTGCAGCCGCTCAGGCCGGATGCCTTTGCGCTCCAGGCGATCCCACAACCGATCCACACGCTTTTGCGTCCACCGGTTGGCGTTGATGTAATGGCAGTCGGCATAGTGGCAACCGGAAACCAGCACGACCGGCGCGCCGAGTTGAAACGCGCGGAGGACAAAGTCTTCGTCCACGCGCCCGCTGCACATCGTGCGAATGATGCGCGCGCTGGGCGGGTACTGCATCCGGCTGACGCCCGCATAGTCCGCCCCGGCATACGAGCACCAGTTGCAAGCGAACGTCACAATCTTGTTGAGCGGGTCTTGCGCCAGCGCCGCTTCGACCTGCGCGATCATCGCCGCGTCGGGGAAATGGCGCATGGTGATGGCGTCGCGGCGACATTCCGCCGCGCACGTCCCGCACCCGGCGCACTTGGCTTCCAACACCTGCGCGATGGCTTTGGTCTTGCTGTCGGCCAGGATCGCGCCGTAAGGACACACCGTCGCGCATAGTCCACAGCCGTTGCACAACTCACGATCCACAACCGACGTGATCGCTTCCACCTTCAGCCGCTCGGCATTCAGCACAATCTGCGCGCGGGCAGCGGCGGCGCCGGCTTGCGTCACGCTGTCTTTGATGTCCTTGGGCCCTTCGGCGCAGCCGGCCAGGTACACGCCGCGTGTGGGTGTATCCACCGGCTTGAGCTTGGGGTGCGATTCGAGGAAAAAGCCTTCGTCGGTCTGCGAGAGCGTAAGCAGGTGTTTGATGTGCGCTTGCTCTTCGGGCGGCACAAAGCCGATGGACAACACGACCATGTCCAGCTCGTGCTGCTCGACTCGGCCCGCCGTCGTGTTTTCGACCGTCAAAAGCAAATTGCCAGTCGCGGAATCTTCAACGACCTCGCCCGGAAAGCCGCGAATGTACTTGACGCCGGCTTCCTTGCTGCGGCGGTACAAATCCTCAAAGCCTTTGCCGAACGCGCGAATGTCCATGTAAAACACGCTAATGTCAGTCTCGGGATAGTGATCCTTGAGCAGCAAGCTATCCTTGACCGTGTTCATGCAGCAAATGTTGGAGCAATACGGTCGCCCGCGCGAAAGGTCGCCATCCGGCGAGACCGTGCGCGAGCCGACGCACTGAATGAACCCGATGCGGCGGGGCGTGCGCTGGTCGCTCGGACGGACGAAATGCCCGCCCGTCGGCCCGCCCGCGTCAATCAGCCGCTCGAACTCCAAGCTCGTGACGACGTTAGCATAGCGCGTGTAGCCGTACTCTTCCAGCGGCTCCGGATCGTAAACGTCCAGCCCGGTCGCCACAATGATCACGCCAACGTTCAAATCAATGATCTGGTCCTGCTGATCAAAGTCAACGCATTTCTTGTCACACACCTCGCGGCACTTGCCGCACGCAATCGGCACATCGCCCAGGCAGTGCTCGTGATCAATCAGATAAGCCGAAGGCACAGCCTGCGGGAATGGAATGTAAATCGCTTTGCGGCTGCCCAGGCCGATCTCGAATTCGTTCGGCACGACAACCGGGCAAACCTTGGCGCACTCGCCGCACACGGTGCAGGCGGTCTCGTCCACGTAACGCGCCTTTTTGCGGACGCGAACCGAAAAGTTACCCACGTACCCTGAAACATTCTCGACTTGACTGTAGGCCAGGAGCTTGATTTTGGGATGCCGACCGGCATCCATCATCTTGGGGCCGAGAATTCATATACTACAGTCCATCGTCGGAAAGGTCTTGTCGAGCTGCGCCATCCTGCCGCCGATGGAGGCCTGCTTTTCGACCAGATAGACCTGGTGGCCCGCGTCGGCCAGATCGAGCGCGGCCTGGATGCCGGCAATGCCCCCGCCGATGACGAGCGCCGCTTTGGTGACAGGCACTTGGCCTTCCTTCTGCGGAGACAAGTGCCGCGCGCGCGCCACGGCTATCGTCACCGCGTCGGAAGCCTTGCGCGTCGCGCCGGCCCGGTCGCCCTGGTGCACCCACGAGCATTGCTCGCGGATGTTGGCCATGTCGAGCAGGTACGGATTGAGTCCGGCCTGGGCCAGGCACGCGCGGAACGTCGGCTCGTGCAGGCGCGGCGAGCACGAAGCCACCACCACCCGGTTCAGGTTGTGCTCGGCAATCGCCCGCTTGATTTCCTGCTGGCCCGGATCGCTGCACGTGTAGCGGTTGCGCTGCGCGAT
>CAYHAR010000251.1:0-5410 GCA_964354595.1 uncultured Anaerolineae bacterium
TCTCAAAGTCAATCTGGAGCTCATCGTCAGCATATCCAAGTAACTCTTTAAACCGCGGGGACCAGTAGAGTGATTTGCCTTGAATATCCCAGTCCCACAGCCCGTCATTCGCGCCCTTGGTGGCCAGGGTAAACCGCTCTTGGCTGGCTCGCAATGCCTCGGCGAGTGTCTTGGTCTCGACCAGCGCGGCCTGTGTCTCCTCGAACAGACGGACGTTTTGGATCGCAATCGCCGCCTGGTTGGCGAAGGCGGTCAGGAAGTCCAAATCGGCTTGGTCGAACTCGCCTTTCCCCCCTTGTTTGTCCAGGACCACCAGAGTGCCCACCACCCGGTCCTTGACGGTCAAGGGGGCTATGGCGGCGCTCTGCCATGAGCCCGCACCCACGTTCGCCCGGCTGTCGTGTTGGAGTTGATTAGATATAACTGGCTGGTTGTGAAGGGATACCCAGCCAGAGAGGTTACTCTCCAAGGAGGAACGTTCACCCAGCGTATTGGCCGCCGAGCCAATACTGGCTACCACCTCGTCTTCCCTCTTTTCCCAATCAACCAGGTTAATGATCCCTCCCTGGCTCTGGAGAAGAGAGGTGGCTTGCTGGGTGATGAGGTGGAGGAGTTTGCCGAGCTCCAGCGTGCTGGCCACGGCCTTGGTGGTCTCTTGGAGAGCGGTGAGTTGGGCCAGCCGGCTCTTGGCCTCCTCCAACAGGCGGCGGTTTTCGATATAGCCGCTCACACGCCGGACGATGCTGCCGAGCAGCGCGCTTTCTTCGTCGAGAAAGTCGTGATCCTCTGTGTACGCCACACACAATCGGCCCACCTGCTCGCCGCCGATGTGCAAACTGCCCACCATCTGGCAGGGCAGCTTGAGCGCCTCGGTTACGCCATAGACCTGACCCTCAAACTCGACGGCCACTATGCACTTGTCCGGGTATTGCATGGCCGGTGGGATGCGCCCGGTCACCCATTGCAGGAACTCGGGCACTGCCGGGGTCTCGTCCACCTTTCGGCCAATGTCATTCAAACAGTCTAGTTCCTTGACGCGCTTATTCAAACGGGACTCGGTCCGCTTGCGCTCGGTGATGTCGCGGATGGTGCCCCGGAACCCGACGGGCTCACCTGTGGGCCCATGCATCAGAGCGACAGACACCTCAATGAACAGCCGGGTCCCGTCTTTTCTGGTCAACGCCCAATCGACTGCTGTCGCCGATTCCCCGGTTCGGTAGACTGTATTATAGGTTTGATAGACCACCTGGGCGGTCTCGTTGTCCATATACTGTCGGTAATTCATGCCCATCAATTCATCTCTGGAGTAGCCATACAGCCTGCACAATGAATCATTAAAGAAGGTCAAGCTCCCGGCAAGATCAACCTCGTAATAACCTTCTTCGATGTTCTCAAGAATCTTTCGATATTTCTCTTCGCTCTCCCGCAGCGCCTCTTCCACCCGCTCGCGTTCGGTGATGTCGCGGGCAAAGGCCAGCACGCCCCACACTTGGCCTTCGGCGTCACGCAAGGGGGTCTTGATGGTGTGAAAGGTGTGAAGCACGCCATCAATCGTCGCCGGATCGTTGGGGTACACTTGCGGCTGGCCGCTGTCCATCACCAGCCGGTCGTCGGCCCAAAAGCCGCGAATGCCTTTCTCCGGGTTGCCTTTGACCAATTCTTCGGGAAAGCCCAAGTCCAGGTCGTTCTTGCCGATAAAATCTTGCGGCTTGAGGTGAAGCGCGTTGGCATAGCCCTGATTGGCCAAGCGATAGCGATGTTCTTGATCTTTGACAAAGATCCAGTCGGGAGTGGCGTCAATGATCGAACGCAGCAATTGCTCCGATTGCCGGTCACCGGCCAGCATCGCCCCGGCCCATCCGCGCTCGCCGGCCAGTTTCTGTAGCTCGGCCATTTGGTGGCGCAGCTCTTGCAGCTCTTGCATCAGTTGCGCTTTGTTTTTTTTCTGGTCACTCATCTTTCCCCCCTGTGACTTGGCCTCTCATCAAGTTCTTTTCTGTACGGCTAGTTGCCTGATCCGCCCCCGGCGCCGATTCTGCCGCGCTTGCGCCCAGGCGAACGACGCCTTGGCTGGCGCCCAGGGCGCGGCGGACCTCGCGCACCGTCGTGCGCAAGATGGCTTCAATATCGGGCGCGGCGCGCATCTTGGCTGTGACCTGGGAGATCAATTGCTCGCGCTGCGCGCGCTGCCGGGTCTGCTCGAACAGCCGCACGTTTTCCAGCGCCAACGCCACCTGGTCGGCCACCGCCGTCACCAGCGCCACATCGTCGTCCGTCCACTGGCGCTCCGCATCGGTTTCTTGCAAATCTATCACGCCGATGAGCTGGTCGCGCAGCTTGATCGGCATGGCGAGAGCCGCCCGCGCGGACAAGCCGTCTTCTCCGACCCGGGTCACCGCCCTACCCTGCCGGATCGCCTCTTCGATTTCCGGCAACGGCGCGTCGCCCACCGGCGGCACACCGCTCGCGCGATACTCGTGGCTGGCTGTTTGCAGCACACTCGACAGCTTTTCCCATTCCTGACGTATATAGCGTCTCTGGGTTTCTTTAGCCTCTTGCAAAGCCGCCTGGGTCTGTGTGAATAACCGCGCGTTCTCAATGGCGATGGCGATCTGATCCGCCAGCGTGCCCAAGACGGCTACATCTTCTTGAGTAAAAGCGCCCCCTTGCGTGCTTTGCACATCCAACGCCCCAAAGGTTCGCTCGCCTGCCTGCAACGGCAGCGCCATTTCGGAGCGCGTCTGGGGCAAATCCGGGTTATCAAAGTGAACCGCATCGGCGCCCACATCCAGCGCAATGCGGGGCTGACCCGTACCGGTGACATAGCCGACGATGCCCTCTTTGCCGACAGCCAGTTTATGACCGCGGGCGAGCATCCGCTGGCCGCCCTCACTGTTGGCGGCGCGCAAGACCGCAAAGCGGCCCGCCTCGTCCACGATGAAAACGCCGACGTGATAGTATCCAAATGCCTGGCTGATAAGGTGTGTCACTTGCGGCAAGAGCTGGTCCAAGTCGCGCACCTGGCTGGCGGCGTGGGCCACCTGGGCGCTGGCAGCCAGTTGCGCGGCGCGGCGCTCGGCCTGCTGGCTGGTATTGCGCAAATCCAGGTTGAGCTTTTCCAGTTCCCCGCTGCGCGTTACCAGGTTGCCGGTGGCTTCTCTCAACTCTGCGGTGCGCTCGGCCACGCGCTGCTCCAGGCTGCCGATCAGGTCGCGCAACTGGGCCGTCATTGCGTTGAATGCCTCGGCCAGGGTCTCTAGCTCGTCGTTGCTCTTGACGTCAATCCGGTGGCTCAGATCGCCCTGACCGATGCGCTCTGCCCCTTGGGTCAGCACGCTCAGGGGGCGGATCAATCGGCGCGGAAGCCAATAGCCTACCCCGACGGATAGGGTCAGCGTCACGGCCAGCAGCGCAGCCAGCGTCACAAGCATGTTGTTGATCGGGACATTCGCCTCGGCGGACGGCAATTCGGTGACGACGTACCAGGGCAGCAAGCCGATCCTGGCATAGGCGCCGATCACATCCGTTTTGCTCAGGCCCGCGTACCCGCCTTGGATCTGCGCGGCAGATGCGCCAACGAGAGCGGCAATGATCGGCACGTAGGTCAGGTCCTTGTCCTTGAACTGCAAGAAACTGGACTGGTCACTGTGCGCGATCAACTGGCCTGCCTGATCAATCACGTAAGCATAGCCCGACTGGCCGATTTGCGCCTTTTGCACGGCATCTGTCATGGTTTTGACGTTAACCTCGGCGGCAATGACGCCGGCAATCAGGCCGCCGCTCTCCTGGATCGGGACGCCCATCCGAACGATCGGCCTCACGCTATCGCGCAACGTTTCAGTTTTATCGGCCACATACACCTGGCCGGATAGGGCCTGTTGGAACAGCTTGCTTTCGCGCTGGTTCGTCAAGTCGGAGGGCAGGAACGTATAGTACGTCGCAAATTTGGCCAGTTCCTGCCCGTTGGCGTCGAGCAGCGCAATGCTTTCAAAGGCAGCCTGGCGACCTGACCACAGGGCTCCCAGTGTTGCCGCTTGCCGCTCGCGATCCTCGCGCTCCAGGTAAGCCACCTGGGCAAAAGACTTGAGATCTTCCTGGGCCTGTTGCAGGTACAGAGCGATCGTCGCGGCGGCATAGTCCGCGCTTTTTTGCTGGTTCTCCTGGATCCGCTGCCGCTGCGCCTCCCGACTCGCATAGGTGAGGCTGGCTCCGACGATCAGCAATGAGATGATGACGAGCGCAAGAAACGGCCTGCTGAGCTTGGCGGCCAGGCTTTGTGGTCTATGCCCCCCGCGCTGCTTGGGGGGTTGCCGTATGGTACGTGCCATACCTTCCTCCGTTTCGGATCTCACTTCCAGGCTGGCATCGGCCAGACGAGATCGCGCGTGGCAACATTCCATGGCCAGACGGTGTGATAGGCCCCGTCCTGGAACTGGACGATGATGCCTTTAGCCAAGGTGTTCTGTCCGGTCGGGTCAAACTTGACGCCATCCCACGGCACGATCAGTTGATCGGCCGGCAGGTTGGTGGCCGCGAGCTTTTCGCGAATCGCATCCGGCTTGGTCGAACCGGCGCGGTTGATCGCCTCGGCCAGCACCAACAGCCCTGTAAAAGCGCGCGCTGAATTGCCTGTCATGTCGGCCCCGTAACGCTGGCGATACAGATCGTTGACCTGCTTGGTCACCGGCCTCTTTTCCCCCAGGTCGAGCGAAAAGACGTCACGGCTCAAGACGTAGCCCGCGTCAGCGCCCAAGGTCTGGATGAACTTGGGACCGATAAAGCCAGCATTCATTGCCAAGAGAGCCTGGGGCCGAACGTTCTGCGCCTTGTACGTCTGCATGTACAGGATGGCGTCGTCGTCGTACGAGCTCTGCAGCACCACTTGGGGCGCAGCCGCCTTGATCTTGGCGGTCTCGGTTTGCACCGAGGTGGCTTTGGACGAGTATGGAATGTCGGCCACGACGCTCATGCCAGCCGCTTTCGCCGCTTGGGTTTCCAACTGGGCGACGCCCGTGCCGAACAACGAGTTTTCGTAAACGATGGCTACCTTTTCGATTCGAGTTCCCTTGCGTTGCTCAACCTCCTTCATAAAGTCAAAAAAGTTTTTGACAAACGCGGTATCGTCGGCCGTGGTGCGAAAGAACCACTTGTACCCGCGCTGCGTGAGCGTAGCCGAGGTCGACTCGGGGTTGAGGAACGGAATACCTTTGCCTTCGGCCACCTGGCTGGCGGAAGCCGTGACATTGCTGTTGTAACAGCCCAAGAGCGCCACCACGCCTCCGCCGATCAAGCGTTCGGCCTCACTGGCGCCGGCCTCTGGCGTCCCCTGGCTGTCGCCATAGACCAGCTCGATCTTGGCGCCTTTGAGGCCGGGCAGACCTGCGGTTTTGGCCAGCGGCAGATTGAGGTC
>CAYHAR010000252.1:0-5407 GCA_964354595.1 uncultured Anaerolineae bacterium
TGGTGCTCGTCGGCGGTGGGGCGCTGTTGCGCAAGATAGATCAACTGTTGACCAAGGAAACCGGCGTGGCGGCGTACGTGGCCGACGCGCCGATGGCGTGTGTGGCGCTCGGGGCAGGCAAGGCGCTGGAAAATTATTACGTGCTGCGGCGGAGCATTCCGGGGTTGTAAGTCTCTGGCGTCAAATCTCAAAAGGGCGCTCCGACAAACCGGAGCGCCCTTTTGAGATTTTGAATTTGACGTTTACAGATAATGCGTCATCCGCTGCAAGTGCGCCACCGGGTCAAGGTTTTGCACGCGCACGCCGTCCGGGACGCTCAGCGTGATGGGGGCATAGTTCAAGATAGCCTGGATGCCGGCCGCGATGCACGTCTCTGCGATTTTTTGCGCTTGCGCGGCCGGCGCAGCAATCATCGCCACGCGGATGCCATACTCGCGGACGATGTCGGCCAGCCGGTCGGCGCTCATAATCTCCAGATCGCCGACGCGCTGCCCGATTTTGGCCGGGTCGTTATCGAACAAAGCCGCGACGCGAAAGCCTCGATTGACAAACCCGCCATAGTGCGCCAACGCTCGCCCCAGGTCGCCGATGCCGATGAGCGCGATGGGCCATTCGTGGTCTACTTTTAAAATGCGCCGGAGCTGATCTCGCAGGTAGCCGACGTTGTAGCCGGTTCCCTGCTTGCCAAACTCGCCAAAGTGCGAGAGGTCTTTGCGGATTTGCGCCGCGCTGACGCCCAGCCGCTTGGCCAGCTCGAAAGACGAAGTGACCGCAACGCCTTCCGCAGCCAGAAAGGAAAGCTCGCGCAGGTAGATGGGCAAGCGTCCAACGACGATGTCGGGTATCTGTTTGGTGGGCATGGCGATCCTCCAGGGTGGGCTGTGGAAAAATGTTACCATAGTTCATCCGGGTTGGCAAATCTGGGCGCGAAGGAGCGCAGGATGAACAGGATAAGGTATGTACATCCTGTGCATCCTGTCTAGCTCTGGCTCGGACAGGTTGGGATCACGGCAGCCGATTGAACCAGAGGAGTGAAAGGCTGCCTGCGATGAGCGAAAACACAAGTGCCAGTCCGGTGAACATGGCCGTGATCTCGGTTTGCTGTTTCCTGAACACCAGATGCGTGCTCAGGTTCTCGTAGATGGCATGCAAATCCTTTTCAGTTGAAGCGTTGTAATAAACGCCGTCAGTCGCCTCGGCCACATTCTTGAGCGTGACCTCGTCCAACCGCACGCGCATGGCGCGCCCCTGGGTGCGCAGGATGGTTCCTTCCACGCTGCCGACGCCGACCGTATAGACGCGGACGCCGCGCGCGGCGACCCGGTCTACCACTTCGAGCGGGCGCGGCCCCCGATTGCTTTCGCTATCGGTGAGCAGAACGATAATGGCCGGCTCATACACGCCTTCGGGCAAGGGCGTCGGCGTGGGCGTGGGTACCGTGGAGGTAAGCGGCTCTCCGCCTTCGAGGTCGGCGTCTTCAAAGATGGCGTCGAGCGAAGTGAGCAGCGCGGAGCCAATCGCCGTGCCGCGCTGCGGCGTCAGCCGGTTGACTGCGGCGAGGACGGCCTCCTTGTCGGAGGTAGGCGCTTGGACGAGGAAAGCATTATCGCTGAATGAGACGACGCCGACCTTGACGCCCGGCGGTTGTTTTTCGACAAATGCTCTGGCCGCCGACTTGGCCGCGTCGAGGCGGCTGGGCTTGAGGTCGTCGGCCCTCATGCTGCCCGAGACATCCAGCGTGAGGATGACGGTTCCCTCTTGCGCGGGCAGAGTGACGACAGAAGCCGGCCGCGCGAGCGCGACCAACATCACCGTCAGGCTCAAAAGAAACAGGGCCGGGGGGATGTGCCGTCGCCAACCCGGCGCACGGCCCATGGCTTCCTTGACCAGCGAGAGGCTGGCATATCTCAAGGCGTATCGCTGCCGCCTGCGCTGCGCCAGGATGTAGATGACGACGAGCGCGGGAATCAAGAGCAACAACCAGAGCATTAAAGGCCAAAGAAATTGCATGTGTGCCTCAAGTTTCGAATCTCAAATATCAAAAGCCCAGATTAACATTTGATACTTTTGACATTTGAGATTTGTTTGCGTTGCTTGCGTCGCGCCGCAAAGCTCACGATCGCCCGAACGAGATCATCTTGGGTTGAAAGCGAGAGCGCGTCAACACGGGCGCGGCGAAAGGCCGAATCCAGCGCGGCCTGCCTTTGCTGCGACGCTTCGTGGAATCGCTGGCGGAACCTGCGGTCGTGCGTGTCCACGTAAAGCTGCTCGCCGGTCTCGGCGTCTTGCATGAGCACCAGGCCGATGTCGGGCAATTCGGTCTCGCGCGGGTCCCACAACCTTACAGCCAACACTTCGTGCCTGTGGCTCAACAGGCCGAGCGACCTCTCCCACCCTGGCGCGCTGATGAAATCCGACACGACGAAAACGAGCGATCTCCGCCGGATCATGCGGAACGCCGTCTCGAACAACGCGCTCAAATCGGTGAACGGCGCGCCCGGCAGGCGCGGCTGCTCGATCAGGTCGTTGATCAACCGCAGCACGTGCAGCCGTCCGCCGCGCGCTGGGATCACGCGCTCGACCTGGCGGTTGTAGAGGATCGCTCCGACGCGGTTGCCGTGGCGGGTGAGCAGCCGCGCGAGCACAGTCACAAAATCAATCAGGCAATCGCGCTTGAGGCTGTTGACCGTGCCAAAATCAACCGATGGACTCTGGTCGAGCAAGAACCAGGCAGTGATGTCGCGGTCTTCGACGTACTGGCGAATGTAGGGCGTCGCCACGCGCGCGGTGACGTTCCAATCAATGTAGCGGATGTCGTCGCCCGGCTGGTATTCGCGCAGGTCGGCCAGGTCAAGCCCAAAGCCATAGAACAGGCTGCGATAATCGCCTTGCAGGATGCCATCCAGGCGGCGGATCACCTGCCAGTCCAACCGCTGCAAAATTCGCTCAGGCGTTGACGTTGACGACGGCATGTTCGTGCAAAGGTTGCGTGGGCGCGGGGATTTGGTCCATGACCCGCGCCAGGAGCGTGTCACTGGTCACGTTATCCGAGAGCGCCTCGTAAGAGAGGATGAGCCGGTGGCGCATCACGTCCAGCGCCATGTCCTGAACGTCTTGCGCCAATACGTAACTGCGGCCCCGCAAAAAGGCCAACGCCCGCGCCGTGAGGATCAGGTTGATCGAAGCGCGGGGGCTTGCGCCATAGAGGATGTAGCGCGCAATGTCGTCCAGGCCAAACTCGGTTGGCCGGCGCGTCGCCGCAACAAGCTGCACCGCGTATTCCATCAACGCGGGATCGGCGTACACGCGGTCAGCCTCTCGTTGCAGCTCGACGAGCTGCTGCGTGGTGATGACGGTCCCCACAGGCAGCAGCGTCCCCGTCATGCGCTCGACGATGATGAATTCTTCTTGGTCGGTCGGGTAGCCGATCACTACCTTTAGCATAAAGCGATCCACTTGCGCTTCGGGCAGCGGGTACGTCCCTTCGGTCTCGATTGGGTTCTGCGTCGCCAGGACGAGAAATGGATCCGGCACCAGGTGCGTCTCGCGGCCAATCGTCACCTGCCGTTCCTGCATCACCTCCAACAGCGCGCTTTGCACTTTGGCCGGCGCGCGGTTGATCTCGTCCGCCAGCAACAGATTGGTAAAGACCGGGCCGAGTGACGTGGAAAACTCGCCGGTCCTTTGATTGTAAATCCGCGTGCCCACCAGATCCGCCGGAACCAAATCGGGTGTGAACTGGATGCGCTTGAAATCGCCGCCGATGACTTGCGCCAGCGTCTTGATCGCCAGCGTCTTGGCGAGGCCCGGCACGCCCTCGACGAGAATGTGGCCGCGCGCCAACAGCGCCACCAGCATCCGCTCTAGCAGGTGATCCTGCCCCACGATGATCTTTTTGACTTGATACAGCACACGTTCCATCCATGGTGATTCTGCGGGATTCGAGCTGGGTGTTGGGTTTGTCATGGTGAATCTCTCGTATTGCGTAAATGGATTACGCAGTATCAATAGGGCGGCGACCCGGCTGCGGTTGCAGCTACATCAATCGGCACCGCAAAGCCGATGCCGATGAATACACTCTGGTCGGTCGGGTTCGCCAGCGCGGTGACGATGCCGACGACTTCGCCATCGCGGTTGAGCAGCGGGCCGCCGGAATTGCCCGGGTTCACCGCCGCATCGAACTGAATCAGGCCGTCCACCGGCTCTTGAGTGTTCGGCAGCTTGAAACTGCGGTTCAGACCCGAGATCACGCCGGCCGTGACCGTGTGCCGCAGCCCGAACGGATTGCCGACGACGACGGCCTCGTCGCCGACCTGAAGCGCGCCCGGGCTGCCCAGAGTGGCGGGGACGAGGAACGGTGGAGGCTCTAACGTTTTGAGGACGGCGATGTCTTGGTCGCCGAGTGTCCCCGCGACGACGGCTTGAGAGACGGCGCCATCGGCAAAGATGACCTCGATCTCGTCCGCGCCCTCGATGACGTGCAGGCTGGTGAGAATATTGCCGCTTTCATCGAGGATGATACCCGAGCCGCGTCCCTCATTGTCTTGGCCATCTTTTTTCTCGTGTGTGCGGATGAGCACCTCGGACGGCTTGATGATGTCAAATACTCGCGCGGCCGTGGTGGGCGGCGGCGTGGCGGAGGCCATCACTTGGGCCGCGAGGCGCTTGACGTCACGCTCGGTCATGCGCGGCTGGCTGGGCTGAAGTACGCTAAAAGCTAACAGGACGACCACGGCCATCAAGACGCCGGCGCCGACCCACGCAAGATTCTGCCACGGGATGCCAGGTCGTCGCAGTCTGGCTTTAGCACGCGGGTCGTCTGGCACAAGTTGTGTCGGCGAGGGCAAGGCCTGTGCGCGTGTCGGCCCCCGATTCAAGCGGCGGCTCGTGTCTAATTTCTGTGCGGGATGCCGGATAGAAGGGCGATGTTGTGGGGCGTGTTCTGGCGGTGGTGGTTGGGCCTGTTTCTCTCCAAATATCTTGCGCATGTTTTTTTCTCGCAGCTTGGCCAGGGATGATGAGACCAGTTTACCTGGGTTTTTTGCTCATGTCAATCTTCTTTTTCCTTACGGGTAGCAGTCGCGTATTCGCTTGCAGGCTGAGAGAGCGAATCGGTAACTACCATTACAGCGCAATGTCGGCTCAAAGCGCTGTCCCCAGCGCGGTTGGGACGCCGCCGAGACGGCGGCTTGAGCGTAACCTTGCGCTGTAATACTACTCAGCCTGCTCGGCCTGGATTGACAAATCCAGGCCATTGCTGAACAAGCCAGTCAGATGCCGCTGCGCGGACCGTCGGATTTGTCAATCCGACGGGAGCGGCTGAGTAGTTGCGTGAATCGCGTGGTTACGGCGTGGTCGAAACCAAATGGTAAACGGTCCCGTCGTTATGGCCAACCAGGTACAGTTC
>CAYHAR010000253.1:0-3315 GCA_964354595.1 uncultured Anaerolineae bacterium
CAACCACATCGGGCTGGCTTGGACGACGACAGCATACACATCTCGGTACTCGACCGTGACCGTCCGCCCGGCGAGCACCTCTATTCTCGCCCGAGGCACCTCGACGATGGCCGGCACAGGACGACCCGATGTCGAGAACGGGTAGGCAAAGACATCGCTGCTATTCAACACCACAGCCAATTCGTCGTCCACCAACGCCGGGACCACAGCATCCCGCTGTGACGAAAAGTAAAAGTGGCCGCCCGTCGGCAGCGTGGCGGGAATCTGCACCGACGTTCTGTAGAATACTTCACCCTGGTAAGCGACCGGGCGCTCCGCGATGGCGCTGCCGACGTACAACGGGAAAACGGGAGGCGGCGCATAGCCACGCGCGATCATCGGCAAGTAGACGCGCAAGCGCGCCGCGCCAATGTCCAGCGGCCCGGCGAGCTGACGCGCGACCGGAACATTGCGCACCTCGCCCCCATCAGCGACAAACTGGTTGACAAAGCGGCCATCCGTGCGCGTGATGACTCGCCACGGCGCAGCCGCGATGGATTGCGCGTGCATCGCCGTCGGCGAAGCGAGATCGAGCGTCAGGCCCACCGGCCGCGCGTCGCCCGGCGCGAGGTCGCCCAGGAAGAACACGACATAGTCTGACCCGAAAGCAACGGTCGGAACAGTGGTCTGGCTCACCACCACCCCGGACGGGACGACAACGGTGATGTATGTATCCTCCGCGATATAGTCGCCCAGGTTGCTCGCCAACACATCTATAGCGATGACGTTTTCCACACCCGCCACGATGCCGTTGCGCGCGACGCCATCGCCCGTCGTGATGCCATCAACGGTGTAGGTCACGACGACGAGCGCGCCGTGCGCTTCGACCGTCTGCAAGTTGCCCGTCGCAGTATAGACTTGCTGGAACGGATCAGTGTACGTGAGCACCGGGCCATAGTTGGCGGTCGCCGTGCCGCTCCAGTCAATGACGGCTTTGGACTTTAGCACGACGTACATCGTGCCGCTGCGCGCGCCCGCGTCGAGCCACGGCCATTGCGTGGCGTCGGTTGTGTCGGTGACAGGCAGCGCGAACTCGACGAGCGCGCCGCCGCTCACCGTCTGCGTCGTCACGCCGATGCTATCGCGCAGACCGGCAAATGCGTTTTGCGCCGTGATGATCTGCCCGGTCGCCAGCAGGCTTTCGAGTTGCGCTTCCTCGGCGGCGTTCGCCAGCCGCGCATCTTGCGCGGTCACGTAAGACGGCAGCACGTCGTCAAGCTCCACATTGATTGCCTGGCCGTAGACCGTGCGCACGTGGCCGTCCGCGCCTTGTACGCCGATCTGAGCATCGGGCACGCGGAAGGCGGAGGGCAAGTTGTCGGCAGTGACCGCAAAGCTCACGGTGTAGACGAGGCCGGTCGGCGTGATGTCGGACGAAACGTCCACGTCAAAATACCACACCGTCTTCCAGGCGTCGGGCACAGTTGTCTTGTGCAGGAACGGAAAGTCAAAGAACAGCGGCTCGATAGACTCGGTCTCGCTCACACTGCGCGCGGTCACGGTGATGCCCGAGGCCGCCGTCGGCGTGATGACGAGATTCGTCAGCGTGAGGCCAGTGTTGTTGTTGATCTCTAACCGGATTTGCGTGTGACCGCCCGGCGCGACGCGCGGCCAGAGCAGCTCGCTGCCATGCCGCCCGCCCACGTAAACCGTCGCGGCCATGTCGCCAAAGCCATACGACTTGATGAATGGCTCGTAGCCAAACTCGCGCGGATCCCACGGGTCCTCAACCTTGATAAAGTGGTACACCTCGTCGCCATAGGTCGCCACGCGCACTGGCGCGACCTTCTTGGTCACCTGAGCATCCGACGAAAGCCCGAACACGGCTTGCACGTGGCTATCGAAAACTTCGTAGCGATTCGGGCCGACGGCCTTTTGGTGATAGACGAACCGCGCGCCGTCGTTCGTCTTGAACACGCCTTCGCGGTGGACGCCTTGGTAAGTTGAAAGTGTGGCGGTGATGTCAATGCCTTCGTAAGCTTGCGACTGGAGCCACTGCTGAAAGTAGAGGAAATTGTACGCGGGCGTGTCTACCCCCGTCACCAAGTCGGTATCGGTGATGACGCCTTGCAGGTGGCGCGAGCTCCACGAGTTTTGCCACGTGTCGTTGACAGGCGCGAGGCTAAAGCCCAACCCCTTGAACATTCCCTGCGCGATGAGCGTTTCGTTCTTTTCCAGCGGCGGCATCATCGGGTCAAAGTTCGAGTGCGACTTGAGGTACAAATGCAAGTCGGCTGGCAGATTCTTGTTGGCCGGATATTCCAGCACAAAGTCGTTCTTGGGGCCGCCGCTGCGAGAAAAGTCAACGCGCATGTCAAACGTCGTGTTGACGACGGCGTGATATTCCGGCGGCGGGAATGGCACAATGTCGTAAAACACTGTGCGAAGCTCTAGCGCGTGCGGGCGCGCCCAGATGTCGTCGTAGGTGACGCGCGGCATCTCATCCGGTTGCGGAATGGACACCACGCCGCTCGATAGATACTCGTGATACGGAATCGGGTGCCCGCCCAGGTTGGTATAGACCGAGCCGCCCCCGCCGGTCGCCAGGATGCCTGTACCCGTCATCGGGTCACTGGCAAAGCTCACCTGTCGCTTGAACAACTCTTGACTGAACAGCCCATACCGCCAGGCCGGGTCCTCATAGTCGTAACCGGGGTACGCGCCCAGGTGATAGATCAGCTTGAGCGCAGGCAGTTGAATCCCCCCCGGTGCAAGCTTGATGACGTCGCTGTATACGTCGGGAATCGAGATCGAGTTGGAGAAGCCCGGCGTCGTCGTGAAATCGCCCGTGTAGGTATAGACAGCGTTGGCGTATGCCAGATCATACGTCACGCCGACACTCGCCGTGATCCCGCCGATAATCGGCAGCGGATAGATGGGCACCGGCGTGTCGTAGAAAAAGATGCTGTTGGCCGCCCAGATCGTATCCGAGACCGCCGCCAGTCCGCTAACGTCAGTGAGCACCTGAGAGAGTTTCGTCTGATCGTCCACGTCCACGATGGGCGAAATCAGCGCGACGATATCGGTGACGACAACGTTACTCGCCTCGGTCTCTTCCTTGTTTTCAATCGTCCCGGCGATGTCAAAATAGTAACCTTTGGCGGGCAACGGATAGATGCCATCCAGCTCAATGTCGCGGTCGCCGTTGAGCCGCGCGGCCATCTTGGCGCTGACATACAGATCGTTGCGCGTCAAGTGTTTCAGGTTGTTGTAGTCAAACGGGTCCACGTAATCTGCGCGAGCGGTCGAAACGAGCGCAGAGCCTTTCGCTAATAT
>CAYHAR010000253.1:3415-5369 GCA_964354595.1 uncultured Anaerolineae bacterium
AGCAGCGCAGGCGAACCGGGCTGCGTCGTGTCGTTATAGGTCGCTACGACGCTCACGCCTGTTGTGGCGCTGAACGTCGGCTCGTTGAGAACGTACATGGTGTTGGAGAGCCACGAGAACGTCAAGGGGTGATCGGGCAGATTGATGGTGAGTGAGCCGACGTTGTCGGCCCCGGTCACGCGCGAGGCAAGATCCACAGTGTTCGCGGGCACGACGCCTGCGGCTTGTGCCACATAAGCGCCATCGGACTGCGCGTACAAAAAGCCGCCATTCTGAACGAACGCGCGAATCTGCGCCAGTCCTTCTGCGCCGAACGACGTGGCCAGGTCATCCCCCCACCCGACTCGCGTGGCGGGCAGAATCAGCACGTCGTAATTCACCAGCCCGCCGCCGATGATGGCCGTCGGGCTGATCGTATCCAAGTACGTGCAGCTTCCGTCCTCTCGAACAGGACACCACAGGTACACGCGAAAGAGCTGCTCAAAGTTACCCTCCTCCCAGACGACGTTCTGGTTGAACTCGTCTTGAAGCGGGCTATACAGCACCGCCACGCGCAGCGGCTGCAACGAAAACGAGCGCGTGACCGTGAACGGTCCCGTCGTCGTGGCAGTGACGAAACCTCCGGCGAGACTGCCGACGACGGTCCCGGCAGGATATGATGTGGCGCCGTCATTGGCAGCGATGGCCATCCAATCCAAATCGTCGCGCTGATAGATGCCGGCCCAGAGCGCCTTGTAAGCTTCGCGGCGCGAGAGGTAATCAGGCTGACCGGCGCCCATCGGCACAAGTTCTACGCCAGTGGGAAAGGTATAGTCAGTGTGAGCAGCCAGACGCTGCGCGTTGGCGCGGGCCGATTGACCGGCGAACATGGCTGCCATCACCAACGCCGCAGCAAAGGTCAACAAACACGCGATGAGCGCGAGGCGCATCGTCTTGTTCATAGGACAACTCCTTTCAGTCGCGGGGAAAGACCAAGTGGGCCACTCTACGCTCACAATGATAACCACTTTGAGGGTCTTGTTCAATAGGATTTTGGTCATTCAGCAAAAAAGCCCCCGGCGTTTATCAAACGCCGGGGGCCAGAATTCTTTCTCGTGTGTCACCCTGAGCAGAGCGAAAGGTCTCACTCATGCGCGACTGAGATTCCTCGCTTGGCTCGGAATGGCACCGCGCGATGCTCTTACTCGGCTGGCTGCGCCTGCGGCTGGCGACGATGACGGATCACCAGCGCCACGACAGCCACGACGATTAGCACAAAGGAAATGATTTGCGCCGTGGGAATATTGCCAATCTTCCAGGCGTCGGGCCGCAGCGCCTCGACCCACAGCCGGCCCACCGGATACCAAATCAAATACGCCAGAAAGAGGTCGCCTTCTTTGAGCCTGGCAGCCCACTTGCGGCCCGCCGCCATGATCAAGACAAAGCCGATCAGGTTCCACAACGACTCGTACAGGAACACGGGATGAAAGCGCATCTCGAGCGGATACTGGCTCAAGTCGTGGAACGGCGGGAAGCGGTGAAACTCGTCAATCTTGATGCCCCACGGCAGCGTCGTCGGCGGGCCGTAGAGTTCCTGGTTCACGAAATTGCCCCATCGCCCGATGGCCTGGCCGATGAGCAGCGCCGGTGTGCCAATGTCCAGGTAGCGCCAAATGCTCAGCTTGGCGCGATAGACGTACAGCAAGATGCCCAAGACCCCGCCTGCGACCGCGCCATAGATCGCCAGGCCGCCATTCCAGATCTGAAAGATCGCCTCCGGGTGCTCGCGATAATACTCCCAGCCCAACGCTCCGCCCGCCGGGCTGGAGAAAACGTGATACAGTCGCGCGCCGACGATGCCGAGCAACACGACGATGATGAGCGCGTTCCAAATGTGATCTTCGTTCTCGCCCCGGCGCCTGGCCTCGAACGCGGCGACCCAACCGGCGACGAGCACCGCCGTGACGATGATGAT
>CAYHAR010000254.1:0-5349 GCA_964354595.1 uncultured Anaerolineae bacterium
GGAAAGCAAGTTGCCTATGCTGGGAGCGAGCAAAATCAAAATCGCTATACCGGCGACTGCCACACAGATACACAACAACACCAAAACCACCATGGCAATCATAAAGCCAGCGGCCACTCGACTTCCTTGCTTTAATCTGTTGTGGCCATAAGCAGACAGATTCGCTAATTGATCCGACATCGTTTCACCTCCTTGTCATTGTTCAGGGTTTCCAATCGTTTCATTTGTCATCGTGTCGAGCTCTGGCGCGGCTCTGCTCGTTCCCCTCCGCGCTCCGGTCCATCTGGGCGCGCAAAAAGATCATCAGATCCTCCAGGCTGGAAAAGCCGTGACGCTGTCCCGTGCCCGGACTCTCTAACGAGGCGCGCCAGATTTGTTGTTGCCCATCACTCGTCTGCCACAGGCGCAGCAGGTACGATAGATAACGCTGTTGTTTTTCCATAGCCTTGGCCTGTTATCTCCTGTACTCACCGGCAACCGGCCGGTCACCGCCGACGGAGCAACATCAATTCAACTCCCTACCATCCTAGCCTCCCTGCGTCAAAAAAACGTCAAAACGGCTTTTTGCCCCCAACGCCTAATGACGGTATAATCCCCTCATCCTGCCCACCCATGACTGATTACTGATCACTGACCAATACCCATGGCACGCCTCTCTCTTTACCTGTTAGGCCAGTTCAAAGCCACGCTGGACGGCGCTCCCGTCACCGACTTTTCGACCGACAAGGCGCGGGCGCTGTTGGCTTACCTGGCTGTGGAAGCGGACCGTCCTCATCGCCGCGAGGCATTGGCCGGGCTGCTCTGGCCCGACCAGCCACAGCGCAAAGCCAACCAGAACCTGCGGCAGGCGCTCCTTTACCTGCGCCAGGCGCTCGGCGACTGCGAGGCGGCGCCGTTCTTGCTCGTCACTCGCGAGACTGTCCAGTTCCACGCTGGCTGCGATTACGGGCTGGACGTGGCAGCGTTTACCACTTTGAGTCAGACCAGCCAGCAACATCGGCACATTCGCATCGGAGCTTGTCTACCCTGCCTGCGCCGGCTGGAGCAAATGGCCGAGCTATATCGCGGCGAGTTCTTGGCCCAGTTCTTTTTGAGCGACAGCAGCGCCTTTGAAGAATGGGCCGTGCTCAAGCGCGAGTGGCTGCACCGGCAAGCGATTGAGGCGCTCGCGCGCCTGGCCGATTATTACGAGCGGCGCGGCGACCTGGCGCGCGCGCGTCAATACGCCTGGCGACAGGTCGAGCTGGAACCCTGGCGCGAAGAGGCGCACCGGCAATTGATGCGGCTGTTGGCGCTCGACGGGCAACGCAGCACGGCTCTGGCGCAATACGAAAAATGCCGCGCGGCGCTCACAGAAGAGTTGGGCGTCGAGCCGACAGACGAGACCGCGTCATTGTACGAGCAGATTCGGTCAGGCCAGGACCTGAGCCTCCCGGCTCCCGCATGTCACTTGCCCCCCTCCCCCACTCCGTTTGTGGGGCGAGAAGAAGAACTGGCCGAATTGGCCGAACTGCTCGCCGACCCCGATTGCCGACTCGTGACGCTCGTCGGGCCGGGCGGCATTGGCAAGACACGCCTGGCGCTTCAGGCAGCCGCGGATCAGGTGGGCGCTTTTGCTCATGGCGTCCACTTTGCATCCCTCGCCTCCGCCAGCTCACCCGAGCTGATGGTTCCCGCCATCGCGGACGCCCTCGAGTTTCCTTTTGCAAGCCGCCAAGACCCGCAAGAGCAACTCGTAAATTATTGGCGCGAAAAGGAAATGCTGCTGGTGTTGGATAACCTGGAACACTTGCTCACTTCCACTGATGAAAGGGGAGCCAAGCTGCTAAACGCGACGCTCAAGCGCGCGCCGGGCGTGCGGCTGCTGGTCACCTCGCGGGAGCGGCTGAACCTTCAAGAGGAATGGGTATACGAGGTCGCCGGGCTGACCTATCCTACCTCTCCTCTCCCCCCTCTCCTGGCAGGAGAGGGGAAAGGGGAGAGGTCAAAACCCTACAGCGCGATCAATCTGTTCTTGCAGCGCGCCCTCCAGGCGCAACGACATTTTGTGCTCCCGGACACCGAAGCGCCTTTTGTCGCGCGCATCTGCCAACTGGTCGAAGGGATGCCGCTGGGCATCGAGCTGGCAGCCTCCTGGGTCGCCGTGCGCTCTTGCGCGGATATTGCTCACGAGATGGAACGCAACCTCGACATCTTGGCAACCTCTCTGCGCAACGTGCCCGAGCGGCAGCGGAGCGTCTGGGCAACTTTTGAGTATTCCTGGCAAATGCTCTCTCTGACAGAACAAGAGCTTTTCGCCCGGCTGTCTGTCTTTCGCGGTGGATTTGACCTGAATGCAGCCGTGGCGGTGGCGGGAGCGACTCTATCCACTTTGGCAGCTTTGCTGGGCAAATCGCTGATCCGCCGCGTCTCGCCCACCCGTTACGACATGCACGGATTGCTCCGGCAATATGCGGCCGAAAAACTCGGCGCTCATCCGCAAGAGCGCGAACACACCCTCTTGCAGCACGTCCGTTATTTCGCCGCCTTTCTGAAGCAACAAGCAGAAAGCCTGAAGGGAGCGCATCAGAAACAAGCCCTGGCAGAGATTGCTATCGAGATTGAAAACGCGCGCCAGGCCTGGCAGCAGGCTGTGGAACGCGACGACGTGGCTCAAATTGAGCAGAGCCTGGAGAGTCTGTATCAGTTCTATGACATCCATAGCCGCTTTCGGGAAGGGATCGAGCTTTTCGATCAAGCCAGAGAGCGAGGGAGCGCCAGCCCGTCGCGCGAGCGCGTCGTGGGCAAGGTCATGGCCCGACAGGGCACGCTATATTATCGGATGGGACTGTACGAGCAAGCGAGAGCGGCTTTGGAGCAAAGCCTGGCAATTGCCGAGCAGATGGAATCCGGGGCCGAGCAAGTCTTTTGCCTGGTGCATCTGGCGAATGTGGCCCGCGGCCAGGGCAAACACGCCGAGACAGAGCAACTGGCTCAAAGGAGCCTGGCCCTATCCCGGCAGACAAAAGATGTATGGGGCATGACGTTTTCGCTTTTCTTGCTGGGAGCCATCCGATATGACGCCGGCGACATTGACCGGGCCGAGGCCTTGCTTCAGGAAAGCCTGGCGATAGCGCGGACTGGCAACGACCAGCGCCTTGCGCTTTCCCCGCTTAACACATTGGGAGATATTGCCTGTTACCGGGGGGACTATGTCCGGGGGCAGGTTGTGTTCAAAGAATGCCTGGCCTTGAGTCGAGAGTTGGGCGACCCGTACAACACTGCGGTGCACCTCAATAATTTGGGCACGGCTCTGCACAGTCTCGGAAAATATGCCGAGGCTCAGGCGCTGTATCAGGAAAGCCTGGACATTTGTCGCAATATCGGCGACCTGGCCGGTCAGGCTGTGGCGCTCAGCAACCTGGGCGAAATAGCATTTGTGCTTGGCGCGCTGCGCCAGGCGCAAGGGTTTTACGAGGCTGGGCTGTCCATTGGACGCACAACGCAGAACCAGTGGGCTATCATGATCTGCTTGAACAACCTGGGCGAGATTGCCATCGCATCGAGCGATTGGGACGGCGCCAGGGTCTATCTGGCAAAAGCGCTCAAGATTACCATTGAAACCAATACCCTCACCATACTGATGAGGGTTGTGGTGAACCTGGCTGCCTTTTTTGCCAGGCAGGGCCAGCCGGATCGGGCGGCCGAGCTGCTCGGGCTGGCGCGCCAGCACCCGGCTAGTGAGCAAGACATCCAAAAGAAAGCAGAGCGTCTGCTGGCGGAACTGGGCCTCGTCCCGCCAGAGACCATAAGGCCTCTGGATTCGGTCGTCGCCGAGATAAACGCAGAGATTTCTCCTTCCGGTTGACCAAACAACCAAGGCTGGTATACTTGCCAAATCAACATCGCGAGGCATAGCAATGAGAATCTTGATTACCGGCGGAGCCGGATTCATCGGCTCGCACCTGTGCGACCGCTTTTTGGCCGAAGGCCACGACGTGATCGCCATGGACAACCTCAGCACCGGCAACGTGGACAACATTGCCCACCTGGCGGGCAACGAGCGTTTCCAGTTCGTCAAGCACAACGTCACGAATTACATCTACGTCGCCGGGCCGCTCGACGCGGTGCTGCACCTGGCCTCGCTCCCCAGCCCGGTGGACTATTTGAACCTGCCAATCCAAACCCTAAAGGTCGGTGCGTTGGGGACGCACAACACGCTGGGCCTGGCAAAAGAAAAGAAAGCCAGGTATCTACTCGCCAGCACGTCCGAAGTCTACGGCGACCCGCTCGTGCACCCGCAGCCGGAAGACTATTGGGGCAACGTCAACCCGGTCGGCCCGCGGGGCGTCTATGACGAAAGCAAGCGCTTTGCCGAGGCGTTGACGATGGCGTATCATCGCTATCACGGCGTGGACACTCGCATCGTCCGCATTTTCAACACCTACGGCCCGCGCATGAGGATGGACGATGGGCGCGTGGTGCCCAATTTTATCTGCCAGGCGCTGCGCGGCGAGCCGCTGACAGTCTATGACACCGGCGACCGAACGCGCTCGTTTTGCTATGTGGACGACATGGCAGAAGGCTTTGTGCGATTGCTCGGTTCAAGCGAAACGACGCCGGTCAACATGGGGAATCCTGGGACTGAGATGAGCATGGTGGACCTGGCACATCTCATCGCGCAACTCGCCAATAGCCAATCTGAAATCGTGTTCGTCACGCCGCAAGACGAGCGGACCAAAGACGATCCCAAGACACGCCAGCCGGATATTAGCAAAGCCAAACGCGTCCTCGGCTGGGAGCCTAGAGTGCCGATGGAAGTCGGACTGCGCCATACCATTGAATACTTTCGGGGGCGGGCCTAACGTGCAGCGTGGACGCCCAGAGGGCGAGAGCGTGGAGCGACGGACGACATTTGACAGCGCGCACTGGCTCAACGTTGGGCTAATCGCTGCAGCGCTCATCGCCGCGCTGGCGATTGCGCGGCTGCCGCTGATTCCGCTCGTCGCGCTGATCGGTGGAACAGCCCTGGCGCTCGTCGCGCTGATCGAGCCGATGGCCGGGCTGGCGCTGACGCTCGTCGTTGCGCCATTGGCTGCCTACACCAACTACATGACTGACGCAGTCCTGCGCCCTCTCGACATCGGCCAGGTAATGCTGGGGCTGACGCTCGGCGCGTGGCTGTTGCGCGGGTTGGCCCGCAGAGAAATCCGCTTCCCTACTCCGCCGCCCCTTGGCGGGGATCTGCGACTGCTCTGGCCGCTCATCGTCTTTGTCGGATGGGCAGCGGTCTCGCTCCTGTGGGCGCCGTCGTTCGAGTACGCCATCCCCGAAGTCATCAAGTGGGCCGAGGTCATCGTGCTGATGCTC
>CAYHAR010000255.1:0-5299 GCA_964354595.1 uncultured Anaerolineae bacterium
TCTTCAAGCTTGAAAAGTTCAAAGTTGAGCTTTCGAGCGCGAGACTTGAATGGTGGGCGAGGGTGGTGCTGGTGGGCGTCGTCGCGCTGACGTATGCCTATGCCTTTGCGTTCACTCGCATCTATGCGCAGCCTCACACGCGCATCGCGGCTTCGCGCTGGATCATGGAACACGTGTCCGGCCCGCTCAATGTGATCGTCAATTCACCGGAGGGGCCACGCTCGTATCCCATCTCGGTTCCTCGCGATCACGCGCTCACGCGCGAGCGGCCCGAGGTCTCTTTCTTCCGACCTGTCAAGTCGGGCACGGTGGCGACGATCACCACGACCGACATCCGGCTGGTAGCCGCCGACTGGCACCTCCGGCTGACGGCTGACCCGGACGGAAAGGACACGCTGGCCGAGAATTACCTGATCGTCATGGCCGGCGATGAGGCCGGCGACCAGGTCATCACTTTCCGCGATGTCAACCTGGAAAGCGGGCGGACCTATTATTTGCGCTACACGATTCACAGCAGCGGCCCGCTCACAGCCACCCGCCTGGCTTTGCAAAGCGAGAACGAGCGCGATGGCTCGCTGCCGCTCGATTTGTCGTTGCCGAACCAATCGCCTGGCAGCGTCGAGGGCACTCTCAAGTTGACGCCAAGCAAGTCATTCCGTATCAATCGTTTGGTCATCAAGGAGCATCGGGTAGGTTCCCCATCTGAGCCGACCACTGTGCAGGTCAAGCTGGCGCGAGATGAATCCGGCAAGGAGGTTTTGGCAGAGGCTCTCGTCACCGGCAATTTCACGCCCGGCGCTGCGGAGCGCGAGTCGCCCGCGTTTTTGTTCCCACCCGTGGAGCTAAAGGCCAAGGAGACCTACTATGTCATCTACCAGGTTACCGCCGGTGGGCCGCTGACCTTGCTGGGCGACGCGATGACGCTCGAGACTTCGTGGGACGATGCGCTCCCGCTGCGGGTGGATGGCTATGATCCGTTGGGCGGCATGTATGCGCCGCTCAACCTGGAACTGTACGAGCCGGATACGGTCGCCAAGCGCGAGAGAATGCTCGACGTTCTCGCGCGAGCGAATTACATCGTCATTCCCTCCAACCGGGCCTACGATGCGATGCCGCGCTTGCCTCTCCGCTATCCGATGACGCTCAAGTATTATCAGGCGTTGTTTGATTGTCGCGAACCGTGCAGCGGAGACGCGATGGAGGCCAAGGCCGCGCAGGCCAGGCCGCCGCTCAAAGGGCCGTTGGGTTTTGAGCTGGTCGCGACGTTCGAGAGCTATCCAACGTTGGGGCCGTTCTCATTCCCAGATCAGTTAGCCGACGAGTCGTTCACGGTCTACGATCATCCCAAAGTGATGGTGTTCAAAAAGTCGGCTGACTTTTCGCTGGACAAGGTCCGCGAGATTTTGGAAAGCGCAGACCTGACTCAGATCGTGGAGCAAGCTCCACTGGCAGTCACCATCATGCCCACCGGCATGCGCCTCCCGCCGGACCGGCTGGCGGCCCAACAGGCGGGCGGCACCTGGTACGAGATGTTTGATTTCGAGTCGCTCTTGAATCGGAACCAAACGCTCGGCGCGGCGGCGTGGTATCTGTTCTTGTTGCTTTTGGGCTGGCTGGCCTTTCCGCTTGTCTGGGCGGCTTGGCCGGGCTTGTCGGATCGCGGTTACCCGCTGGCTCGGTTGATCGCGTTGCTGTTTATTGCGTGGCTGGCGTGGATGCTGGGCAGCTTGAAGATTTTGCCTTTCACACAGGCGACACTCTGGTTGAGCGCGGGCGCGCTGGTGATCGTCAGCGGTTTCCTGGCCGTGCGAAATCGCAATGAGCTTGCGACTTTAATCCGCGCGCGCTGGCGGTACGTGCTTGGCATTGAATTTCTTTTCGCGGCATTGTTCCTGTTTGATGTGGCGGTGCGCCTGGGCAATCCCGATTTGTGGAATCCCTGGCTGGGCGGCGAAAAGCCCATGGATTTTGCGTTCTTTAACGCAGTGCTCAAGGCCGTCTACTTTCCGCCAGCCAGCCCGTGGTTTTCCGGCCACTATGTGAACTATTACTATTACGGTTATGTCATCGCCGCGGTTTTGACCAAGCTGCTGGGCATCGTGCCCTCGATTGCCTACAATTTGATTTTGCCGACCTGGTTTGCGATGACGGGCGTCGGCGCTTTTTGCGTGACATACAACCTGGTCGCCGGACCGATTTCGGATTTCGGACACCTGCACTTGCGCCAAAGCGCAGCGCCGGCGCAAGTGTTTCGGGTTTCGGAGCTTGGCGCGGAGAACCCCAATCCGCAACACCTGCACTGCGCGCAGGCCCAAGTGTCTGCACGCTTCGCGCGAAATCCGAAATTGCCCTACCTGGCGGGCGTCCTCGCCGTGATCCTCATGCTGTTGCTGGGCAACCTGTTCCAGGCGCAGCAGCTTTGGAAGTATTTGCCCAAAGTCACGGATCGAGCGATAGAAAATCTCTCGGTGCTTGAGCGGGCAGAGGCAGTCTGGGCCGGGGTTAGCAAGATACTGGCCGGCCAGGCCGAGCTGCCCGGCGGCAAGGGCCGTTGGTACTTTGACGCTTCGCGGCCCATCTTGCACGATGGCCCGGATACGCCGATTGCCGAGTTTCCTTATTTCTCTTTCTTGTACGGCGACTTGCATCCGCACATTTTGGCGATGCCGGCTCTGTTTGCCGCGCTCGCGTGGATAGTGAGCGTATTGTTTGCGTCCGGTCGGCGACGATGGACGGAGCGCGTTGCCGTATGGTTGATGGCCGGACTGGTGTTCGGCGTGTTCCGTCCCACGCACACGTGGGATTTTCCCACTTTGCTTGGATTGGGCAGCCTGGCGTTAGGCTGGAATGTGTGGCGGTCGCGGCAAACGCACTCACGCGACACGTTGCTGGTGATCGCCGGTTACGCGGCGCTCTTGGTGGGCGCGGCCTCTGCGATGTATTATCCTTTCCCGCAATGGTTTGGCACCGAGTACACAGAGTTTGAATTCTGGCAAGGCGCGCGCACTCTGCTCGGCGATTATCTGACCGTCCACGGGTTGTTCCTGTTCATCCTGATCACGTTCCTGGTGTGGGAGACTCGCGCGTGGTTAAAGGCAAAGCGGCCGGCCTGGCTCTCGATGCCGTTCGAGGAACTGTACGAACGCATCGCGCTTGGGATCAAGATTGGAATGGTCGTCGCAGTGGTCGGGCTGGTGGCGCTGTGGGTCGCCAAGTATCAGGTGCTCACGTTTGGCTTGCCACTCTTGGCCTGGGTCGTTTTGTTGTTGGTGCAAGACCAGCCGATCCAGAAGCGGATTGTATTGGGACTGTTGGGCGCAGGCGTGGGGCTGACGCTGCTCGTCGAGGTCGTGGTGCTCAAAGGCGACGTGGGCCGCTCGAACATGGTGTTCAGATTCTATACGCAGGTGTGGGCCTTGTTCAGCGTGGCGGCTGCGGCGGCGCTGGTGAGCTTGATCCCCGTCATTCGGCAGTGGTCGCGCCGATGGCAGCGCGCGTGGCTGGCCGCATTGGTCACGCTCGTGCTGGCCGCGGCCTCTTACACCGTGACCGGCACGTGGGCCAAGATCACCGATCGCTGGCCGGAGGTCGCCAATCCGCCGCACAACCTGGATGGCATGGCCTACATGTTGGGAGATGCTCGGCCTGGAAGCGCGACGCCGGCTATTTACAAAGACGAAGGGCGCGTGATCAATTTGGGATTGGATTACGCCGGCCTTCGCTTTATGCAAGATCACGTCGCCGGCACGCCGACCATTGTCGAAGGGCACACGGTCGAATATCGTTGGGGATCGCGTTATTCGATCTACACCGGTTTGCCGGCGGTCATTGGATGGAACTGGCACGTGCGGCAGCACAATTCGCTTTTGCCCGGCTCGGTGGTCGAGCGGCGGATCGGCGCAGTGGTTGATTTTTACAACACGGGCGACATTGAGACGGCTGTAGAATTTTTGCGACGCTATCAAGTACAGTATGTCATCGTGGGAGATTTGGAGCGCACGTATTACGCGCCCGAAGGAATCGCCAAATTTCCGCGCATGGTCGAGCAAGGCAAATTGCAAGAGCTTTTCACCAGCCAGGCGGGTTTGAGCCAGGTGAGCATCTACAAAGTATTGCGTTAATTCTGTGCCATTCTTTTTGAACCGCAAGACGCCAAGGATAGCGGTTGACACAAGTCTATGAAAACCTGGCGCAACCTCTACGATTACGTGCTCCTGGTCGTGGCCCTGATTTTGGGCGGCTATGCCGTGTTCGCTCTGCGCGAGCCGTGGAGCCAAGGGCCAGGTGGCGGCTGGCTGTGGTGGCTGCTGATCGCCGTGGGCCTCGCCGGCGGCTATGCGCTGCGTCGCATGGACCGCTGGCTACCCGATGCCAGCCCGCTGGCTCGTCCGGGCAGTGAGTCGGATCCAGTTCGCCGCAAGCGCGGAGTGTATTGCCTGCTTTTGGCGGCTGGGTTGACAGCCTGGGTGATGTGGCGGCTGTGGCCGGACTATCGCATATGGGACGGCACGGTCTTGCCCTGGTTGATCGCATTGGCCCTGGCGGTGGTGGGCGGCGGATTGATCGGCGCTGTCGGCGAATCCCCGATTGTGGATTGGCGCATGAGCTCACTATTCGCTCCCGTAGGCAACGCGCCACGACCAAGCTCCCCATCGTTTTGGCAAACCGCTCAAGCTGACCTCCGATTTGTCGTGAGCGAATTGCTGGCTCGTATTCCACGCGGAGAAAATCGCAAATCGGTCGGCGCCATTCCCCTCTGGCTCGAGATTGCGGCGTTCCTGTTCATCGCGGCCCTGGCCGTCTTTTTGCGCGTCTACCGTATAGACGTCATTCCGCCTGGCATCTATGTGGACGAGACCAACGGCGCGCTCGACGCGGCCTACATTTTGGAAGGCCGCCACGATTCGCCTTTTGGCACCGGCTGGTATGGAACGCCCAACGGATACATTTATTACATGGCGGGCCTGTTCAAACTTTTCGGGGCCAACTATTTCAGCCTCAAGGCAGCCTCGTTCATTCCCGCCATTCTCGCCGTGCTGGCGATGTATCCCCTGGGCCGGTTGATGTTTGGCCCGGTGGGCGGCTTTTGCGCGATGCTCTTGATGGCAGTCAGTCGTTGGCACCTCAGCATGAGCCGGTTCGGCTGGAACGAGACCGCGCCGCCCGTCTTTCAGATTTTGGCGACGTTCTTTTTGCTGCGTGGCTTGCGCGAGAGGCGCGCTCTGGATTTTGGCCTGGCCGGATTGATCAGCGGCCTGATGATGTACACGTATCTCAGCAGCCGCCTGGCGCTTGCCAC
>CAYHAR010000256.1:0-5285 GCA_964354595.1 uncultured Anaerolineae bacterium
GAAATCTGGAACTATATGTCCGAGTTCAAAGCGCGCATCCCCACCAGGCTGCACGCACTGTGGTATGCCTACTTTCCAACGGCTGGAATTCGTGGGCCGTTCAAGCCCGCGCTCGAACTGTGGGATGGCTTGTTAGCCGCCGGTCAGCGCGTCGTCGGCATCGGCGGGGCGGACGCGCACGCCAACTCGTATTCAATGGGACCGCTGCGCCGAACCATCTTTCCCTACGAGTATCTTTTTAGTGCGGTCAATACACACATCCTGGCCGAGAGCGCGTTGACCGGCGACGTGGCGACCGACCAGGGGATCATCTTCGAGTCGCTGCGCGCCGGACGCGCCTGGGTGGGCTGCGACGTGCTGGGCAGCACGTGCGGCTTTTATTTCGAGGCACGGTCAGGGGCGAACCAGGCGACGATGGGAGACGAGCTTCGCCGCGCGGGTGCGGTCTCCTTCGAGGTCGCTGCGCCGCTGCCTGGCGACATTCAACTGGTGCGCAACGGGCGCATCGTCGCGCGCGCGTCGGGCCCGGCGCTCAAATTTCTCTCAGCCGAGCCGGGGGTGTATCGCGCGCAGGTTTATCGCGGGGGCAAAGGCTGGATATTCAGTAATCCTATCTTTGTTCGGTAGTGCGTGTTGCGTATGCCGTCCGGCGCAATGCGCGTCACGCCGCGCTCATTTGCACATCCACCACATCCGGGATGGCGGCCAGCGCGGCCCGCACCGACTCGGGCTTGCTGGACGTGGTAAACGTCACGGCGAACTGATCCTCGAATCCACCGGAGCGAATGTCCGCCTCCACCGGCTGGCAAGCGACGATTTGCCCCACTCGCTTTATTTGCATCAACACCATCATCGCCCGCGCCGTCTTGAGCGGCGTGTCGCGGTTGAGCCTCACTTGCGCCAGCAGCGTCTGCGCGCCCGATGGCGTCCCCCGCGTCTCTTCTTTGCTCTTGGCCCCCGGCAGTGACATCAGCCGACCGAGCAGCGGCGTCATATCCAGGCCGGGCGAGCGATCCGCCTGCGCATCGGCCAGCAGCGCCCGCAAAGCCTGCGCGCTTTCGCCGACGAGGGCGAGCACGCCGGGGGTCATGGATTGCCCGCTGTCTTTACGCTGAAGCGCATCGGCCAGTGTCCCCGCCAGCTTGGCGAGCGTGGGATAGCCTGTCGTCGCCGACATTTCCTTGAGCGCGCTCGTCGCGCGGACCAATTCTGAGAACGCGCTCGAATCGCCCGGCGAAACGACGAGCCGACCACGCGCTTCGTCGAGCCGCTCCAGATGTAGGGTCACCTGCTCGAAAAACGGTCGCTGGGAAACAGACAGAGTTGGCCGCATGGCTTCACGTTGACGAACTACCGGGTCGGCGCTGCGCGGGCGACCGACTTGGGCGCTCAATCGCCTCAACTCTTCTTTGGAGGATTGTGCTTCGGCCTGCATTTGCAAAAGCGCCTTTTCCCGGTCGCGGGCCGATTGCGTCAGCTCGTCCACTTGCCGCGACAACGCGGCAGCCTTGCGCGCTGCAGATAACGCTGCGGCCAACACGCCGCATAGTCCGTTCAACGTCTGCGCCTCGCCCGTCGTCCAACTAGAGGTGGTGTGCGAGCGGCTGACGACGAGGACGCCCACCGTTGCGCGTTGGTGAATGAGCGGCTGCACCCACAGCGGCCCGGTTGCCCCGCCCACCAACGCAGCCAGCGTGGCTCGCTGCACTTCCTGGTCTGCGCCGACCAGCGCGGCTCGCTGCCGGCTGATGGCGGACTGGATAGGGACTTGGGAATCAAGGTCAAATGACGGGCCGCTGCGCGCAGGCTCACCTGTGCGGCAGATCGCCGCCAACTCTACGGCGTCGCCGGTATCACTCAACGATCCAATCGCAAGCACGTCTGCGCTCAAGACATTGCTGATCGCCACGCCGGCGCGTTGCAAGGCCACCTTGACGTTCGAGGCATCGACCACGCGCTGGCACGTTTCAATCACCATCCACGGCGTGGTCACTCCCGGGCTGGGGAGAGGCGGCGGCGCCTCTTCGCGCTCGATGGCCCGGCGCATCATCAGCCCGACCAGCGCCGGGTAAGCGCACAACTCGGCCAGGCGCACCCAGCCCGCGATGTGCGTCTGCGCTTCGGCCATGCCCAGGTGCAACACGTGGCCGAGCAACAAGAGACCGAATACGGCGACCAGCCATCCCGACTGCGCGCGGCGGCGCAGCATCGCAGCGACGAGCGCGAGCAACGCCAGCGCCGCGGCCCAAACATTCCAGGCCCAATCGGCCAGTGTGGCATTGAACGACGCGCCCGGCAGTTGCGATTCAGCGCGCCATTGCAGCGCAAAGACGGCGTACAAAATTGCCCCACCCATCAGGTTGAGGACGACGAGCACCAGTCCCGCCTGCGGGTAATCCTCCAGCAACGGCAAAAAGGCCCAGGCCAGCAGCCCCAAGCTGGCGACCGCCACAAAGCGTTCCAGCGGCGGCGCGATCCAGGCCGAGTTGGCTGCGCCCACCGCCGAAAGCAAAGCGACGATCACCAACGCGCATCGCGCGAGGAGCAAACCGCCCGCCGCCAGCGCCACGCGTGGCGCGCCACGCTGCCAGCCAGAACGGCGGCCTTGGCCAATCGCCAGCATCAGAATCGCTTCGATGGCAAACAAGGTGACGAGGTGATACACCAAGTCGCCGGGAGAAGTGCTGACAAGCCGGATGAGTTGGGACAAAATCATGATCGTGACTCGGGCTGGCGCAAAGCGCGCGTCGGCTACAGGCTTTTAGCGCAGACCTAGGACGTGGCGCGCGATGACCAGGCGATTGATCTCGCTGGTGCCCTCGCCAATCGTCATCAGTCGCTGGTCGCGGTAGATGCGCTCGACGGGGTACTCGGCGCTGTAGCCATAGCCGCCGTGAACCTGGATCGCGTTCCAGCAGACCTTGTCGGCCACCTCGCTGGCGAATAACTTGGCCATGGCCGCTTCTTTGCCGAACGGTCGGCCACTCGCTCTGAGCCACGCCGCGCGATAGATCATTAGCCGCGCCGCGTCAATCTGCGTGGCGGCATCGGCAATCATCCACTGGATGGCCTGGTGTTGAGCGATGGGGACGCCAAACGCCTGCCGCTCCTGAGCGTATCGGCAGGCTTCCTCGAACGCCGCTTGCGCCAGCCCGATGCTGAGCGCCGCGATGCTGATGCGCCCTCCGTCGAGCGTTTGAAGCGCCTGGTGCAGCCCGCGCCCTTCTACCCCCAACAGATTCTCTGCCGGAACGCGCACATTATCATAGCTGACCGCGTGCGTGGGCGAGCCTTTCAGTCCCATCTTTTTTTCTGCCAGGCCCAGGCGCAGACCGTGCGTATCGGTGGGCACGATAATCATGGAAAGCGAGCGACTGCCGCCGGCTTTGTCCGTGCGGCAGAGTGTGATGATGGTCTCGGCAATCGAGGCGTTGGTGCACCACATCTTTTCGCCGTTGATGACCCATTCGTTGCCGCGCCGCTCGGCAAAGACGCGCACGCCGCCCGCCAGGTCGCTGCCCGCGCCCGGCTCGGTGAGCGCGAGCGCGCCGAGCTTGCCCTGGCCCGTCGCCAGCACCGGCAGCCATTTGCGCTTTTGCTCCTCCGCGCCAAAGGCCACGATGGGCGCGCAGCCCAGCTCGTTGTGCGCTTCGATGGCAAGGCCGGTCGAGCCGCAGCCCCAGCCGATCTGTTCAATGGCGAGCGCCGAGCTGATGGCATCCACGCCGGCACCGCCGTATTCTTCGGGCACGCTCAGGCCAAGCAGCCCCAGCGGTCCCATCTTTTTGACGGCCTCGGCGTTAAACTCGGCGGCTTCATCGGTGTGGCGGGCGCGCGGCTTTAGTTCCTTTTCCGCAAACTCGCGCACCATGTCGCGGAACATTAATTGTTCTTCGGTGAGTGAAAAGTCCATCGAGTCTCTCCTTGTCCTGTGTGCGATGACGAGTCTCTTCCGCAACGCTGCGGGAGGTTTCTTATGGATTGCCCGGCGCGCTGCCGCCAGCCGGCGGAAGAATGCGCGGCGGAAGCGGCGTGCGGGTGGGCGTCGGAGTTGGGGTAGCCAAAGCTTGCGCCGTCTCGGTGACATGCGCGAACTGGGCATTGATCGTCGCCAAAAAGTTGACCTGGTCGAAAGGAACAAGAGTGGCGGTGGGCCAGACGGGCAAAGGTGTGCTCGTCACAATGTACCCGCCGCCTGCGACCACAGTGGCCGCCAAGGCGGTGGCATTAAAGTCAACGGCCGGATGAGAGATGGCGGTGAGCGTCACGGTCGGCGCGCTGGATGGGACAGGACTGGGCAGCGAGCCGCCCTCGCCTCCGGTGGCAGAGCAACCCAGGCCGAGCGCAAAGGCGAACAGTATGGAAATAACCGCAATGGCGATGTGCCGCGTGTGCACCGGGCTCACTATTCAACCTCATGTCACTGCGAGGAGCGCCGCGACCAAGCGATCTCTTTGCGGCGACGAGATTGTTTCGCCGCCGGCCTGCTCGCAATGACCAACACGACCTATCGAGGACGATTATACCCGACAAGCCCTATTTAGCGCAAAGGCAGTTGTTCGCCTATTCAGCCTTGGGCTGATCGGATGTCGCCTCGACCCTGGCTGATTCTTCCTGCTCCAACTGAATAATCATCTTTTGCAAGTCGGCGCTGAGCTGGCGCAGCGTGGACGCCAGATGAGGTCGCGCCTCTTGCCAGGTGTGCGCCCCGGCGGCGCGAAGAGACTCGGCGGCCTTGCGCGCCTCGGCGCGCGCCTTTTGCCCTTCGGGCGAGGCCGCAGTTTCTTGGATAGCCTGGCTCACTTCTTTGACCATCGTCTCCAGACCCGACTGCATCGCCTGCGTGTGCTTGCGAGTTTCCTCGCTTTCCCGGGCGGCGCGAAAGGCCGTGGCTAAACTCTGGCCGAGCGCCTCGAATTGCTTGCCCACATCGCGCCATGCATCGCCGGGCGTGGGCTGGGCTTGATCTGTTTGAGTTGTTGGCTCGTCTGCCATTGCGTCTCCTCCTATGGTTTCTCGATCAGCAGCGGTAGAATGGCCTGCTCGAACGCGCTGCTGCTGCGCGAGCCAGATAGAACCGCGCGCAGCGTTCCCCGCCGGTCAATCACAAACGTCGTCGGAATGGCGTTGGCGCGATACATCCGCGTCACGCGCCCGTTCAAATCCAGCAAGATCGGATAAGGAATGAAATTGCTCGCCACAAAGCCGGATACTGTCTCCACTTGCTCATCATCTACACCCAAGATCGTGAGGCCCTCAGCCTGATGCTTGGAGTAGACCGCCGC
>CAYHAR010000257.1:0-5218 GCA_964354595.1 uncultured Anaerolineae bacterium
CGGCACACCTTTACGCGGCGCTTGCTGGATGCCGCGTTCGACTTGCGCGAGCATCTGGAAGCGGCGAATCACCGCCAGGGGCGCGAGCGATTGGCCCACCTGCGCCAGGCGGATCAAGACCTGGATAACGTGCGCGTGTACTTGCGGCTGGCCGTGAAATGGGGCTGGCTCACCAGCGGGCAATATCAGCACGTGGCCGGGATGGTCACGGAAATCGGCAAGCTCTTGGGCGGCTGGCTCAAAGTGAGCCTGGCGTAGCACGATCAAGTCACGGCTTGAGCTCAAGGCGATAAAACCAGCTTGCAGTCGAGAGTACTAGGGGCCGGAGTCGAGGCTTTAGCCGGAGCTGCGACTTGCCAGAACCGGCTAAAGCCTTGACTCCACGCGGAGCGTGCCGCTCCGACAGATGCCAGGCCAATACTCGAAAAGGACGATCAAGGCAACTCTCGGCCCGCGTGGCCGATGTTGCGGGGACAGTCCCAAACACACGCTCGGGTGTTGCGTGGGGGCGCGTTCAACAATGATGACAACAACGTGCGCTGCGCGGTTCGCAACAGGAACAATCCGAACAACCGTAACAGGAATATCGGGTTTCGAGTAGTGTTGTCCACGCTTTTCCATGCTTGGCAGCCGGAATTGCGCGGCGGGGCAACCTGCCGCGCCGAGGCATGAAAAACGGCGAGGACTGTCCCTGGCCGACTCCCTCATCCCCAACCCTTCTCCCCCAAGGAGAAGGGAGCATGAGGGTACCGGGCGAATAGCAACGGCCCCGCCTCCTGGGCGGCGTCCCTGAGGCGGGGCAACACGCAAGACCTCGGAGGTCTGTCAGACCTCCGAGGTCTATGGGCGAACCATGTACGATAGGATTTGCAGTTGGGACAACTTGGTGTTGGCTTACCGTCGCGCGAGCAAAGGCAAGCGCGGCCAACCTAACGTGGCCGCCTTTGAGCATCGTCTGGAGGACAACCTGTTGACGCTTCAGCAGCAACTCGTCTCCAAAACCTACCAGCCGGGGGCGTATGTCTCGTTCACCATTCACGAGCCCAAGCGCCGCCTGATCTCGGCCGCGCCGTTCGAGGATCGCGTCGCGCATCACGCGCTGTGCAACGTCATCCAGCCTCTCTTTGAGCGCAGCTTTATCGCGGACAGTTATGCCAACCGCAAAGGCCGCGGCACGCATCGCGCGCTGGATCGCGCGCAAGAGTTGGCGCGCCGCTTCCAGTACGCGCTGCCCTGCGACGTCCGGCAATTCTTTCCCTCGATTGACCACGCGCTCTTGCGCCAGGCGCTGGCGCGCAAGCTGGACGACCCGGACGTGCTCTGGCTGATAGACCGCATCCTGGCGAGCGGCGCGGGCGTGCTCTGCCAGGAATACGAGATGGTCTGGTTCCCCGGCGATGATTTGCTGGCGGCGGCTCGCCCGCGCGGGCTGCCTATTGGGAACCTCACCAGCCAGTTCTGGGCGAATTGCTATCTCAACCCGTTCGATCACTTTGTCAAGCGCGAGTTGCGCTGCGTAGGCTACGAGCGGTACGTGGACGATGTGTTGCTATTCGGCGATGACAAGTCAGAACTGTGGGATTGGCGCGACGGCATCGTGGAACGATTGGCGCGGCTGCGGCTGACGATCCATCCGGGCGCGCATCCGCGCCCGGTGACCGAGGGCATTCCCTTTCTGGGATTCGTCATCTATCCTGAACGGCGGAGGCTCAAGCAGCGCAAGGGCATCAATTTTGCGCGGCGCTTCCGCGCTCTGGCGCGGCGGTACGCCGCGGGCGAGATACCGCTTGATCGCATAACAGCCTCGGCTCAAGGCTGGGCCAATCACGCGCGCTATGGCAACACGGTCGGCTTGCGCAAAGCGGTATTGGGCCAGAGCATTCGACCGCGGCGACTCGATGGTTAAAAGCTCCACGCCCACGCGGACGCGGGCGACGAGCAGCGAGGTGAGACATGGCCTTTGACCTTTCGACCTGGAAGCAATCCGCCGCCGACAAACTGCGCGGCATCGGCGGCTGGCTCGACCGGCGCAAGACGCAAGACGCGCCTCTGCTGGTGTACGGGACGCTGTGCGGGCTGAGCCTGTGGCCGCTGGTGGAGGCGATGCAGCGCGGCGAAATCCTGCCTGCGATGATGGCGTTGGGCAGCGTGGCGGGCGGCGTGGGCGGCAACCTCATCGCCGAGCAGGTGCAGCGCTGGAAGGACCGCGCCGAGCCAGTCAATGAAGCGCAGGTCTCGCGCTGGGTCGCGGAGCACGCGAGCGATGCCGACCTGCGCGCCGCGCTCGATGCCATCGTCAAGCAGCTCGATGCCGTCGCGCAGGCGCAAGCCGGCTTGAGCCAGGCCGACCGGACATGGCTGACCGAGATGTTGAGTCGCGCCGCGCATTACGAGGCGACGGTGATCGGCTCCGGCGCGATTGCGCAAGGCACGGGAGCCAAAGCGGCTGGCAAGGGCGGCGTCGTGGCCGATACGATTCAAGGCTCGGTGACAATCACGAATGTCGAAAAGCAAGAGATTCACCAGGCCGCGCCGCCCTCGCCGGCAGAGCAAGCCCGCGTGCGCTACCTCAAGCGGCTGTGCCAGCGGTGCAGCGTGCTGCCGCTTGGCGCATTGGGCGGCGAAGAAGAAACAGCCGGGGAAGAGATCAGCCTGGAGCAAGTATATGTCACGCTCGACACGCAGACGCGCGTGCCACTCGCCGAGGAAGACAAAGCCAAGCATCAAGCCGGCCTGGAGCGCGGCGAGCGCGAGCGCGTCCTTTCGGCGCTGGAGGCGGCGACCCAGACCACTCGCCTGGTCTTGTTGGGCGACCCCGGCAGCGGCAAGAGCACCTTTGTCCGCCAGTTGACGGCGTGGCTGGCCGCCGCTTGCCTGGGCGAGCGCGAGCCGCCGCCGGGCTGGGACCCGCGCCTGTTGCCCGTGCTGATGACGCTGCGCGACCTGGCCCCGCGCCTGGCCCAAGTAAAGCTGGAAGGCGTCTCGGCGGACGAGCAAGAACGCCAATGGGTCGAGGCCGTCCAGCAACAATGGCAAGCCGATCTGCACAGCCTGGGCGCAGCCGAACTCGGCCTACAAGACGCCCTGACCGACGGGCAGGTCGTGTTGATCTTTGACGGGCTGGACGAAGTGGCGACCGGGCTGCGCGTCCGCGTGAGGCAGGCCGTCCGCGCTCTCTTGCGCGCCTATCCCAAAGCCAAGCGCGTGATCGTCACCAGCCGCATCCGCTCCTATGCCGGGGCCGCCGTCTTGCGCGATTTTGCCGTTCACACGCTGGCCCCCTTTGACCCAGACAAGATCAAGCAGTTTGTCCAGGCGTGGTATCGCGCCCAGGCGGCGTTGGGGCGGTTGGATGGCGAACGCGCGGAAAGCCATCGGGCCGACCTGGAACAAGCGGCGCTGGCGGACGACCTGCGCGAACTGTCTTCCAACCCGATGCTCCTGACGACGATGGCGATCATTCACCAACGCGAGGTGGGCCTGCCGCGCGAGCGAGTGCGGCTCTATTCTTTGGCCGTGCAGGTCTTGTTGAGCCGCTGGCAAAAGCGCAAAGGCATGGCCGTGTCCGACGCGCTGGCAACGCTCTTGGGCGACGACCTCAAGCTGCGCTCGATCCTGGAGCGGTTGGGCTATGCGGCGCACCGGTTGCAGGGCGAGCGAGGCCAAGAAGCCGATCTGGCGCGCAAAGATATTTTGTGTCTGTTGGAAGCGCCAGAATACCTGGGCGAGGCCGGGCTGGCGTCCGAGTTCCTGGACTATTGCGATCAGCGCGCCGGGCTGCTGGTGGGGCGCGGCGGAGATGACGACGGGCACAAGCCGCAAACCTACAGCTTTCCGCATCGGACATTCCAGGAATACCTGGCGGGGTGTTACATGGTGGCCGGGCGCGGGGTCGAGCGAGAGTACTGGAAGCGGGCCGAAGCGGGCGACTATTGGTATCTGGCGGCGCGGCTGGGGGCGGAAGAACTGCTGTATAACCGGCGCAACGGCCAGGTCTTGATGGATTTGGCGTATGGCCTGTGCCCGGCCGAGACGCCGCCCACCGAAGCGGCCTGGCGGGCCGCGCTGTGGTCGGGGCAGATGGCGGCGCTGTTGGGAACGACCGAGGTGCAGCGCGATGCCGACAAGCCTGGCGGCGGGCAAGCTTACCTGCATCGGCTGGCGCCGCGACTGGTGCAAATTGTGCAGGGTAATTCCCTGGGGCCGGTCGAGCGCGCCGAGGCCGGGCGCGCGTTGGGCAAGCTGGGCGACCCACGCCCGGAGGTGGTGACGCTTGAGGGGATGCAGTTGTGCTACGTCCCACCGGGGCCGTTCTGGATGGGCAGCGACGAACCTGATTCAAGAACGATTTTGCCAGAAGGTCCGCCGCATCAAGTCAACCTTGCCAGTTACTGGATGGCACGTTACCCTATGACCAATGCCCAGTTTGCAGAATTCGTTGCCGCAGGCGGGTACACAGAGCCGCGCTACTGGCAAGAGGCTAAGGAAGCTAAAGTATGGCAAAGCGGGCAGTTGACATGTCGTTCATGGAATCCTACTGCAGGTAACTATGAGAGAGAGACCGTCAACACGCCGAAAGACTATGGTGAGCCATTCAACTTGCCCAACCATCCGGTCGTCGGCATAACGTGGTACGAGGCGTTGGCGTTCACGCGCTGGCTGAACGAGCGATTGGCCCAAAGCAAATTGCTGAAACGCGGCTGGCAGGTGCGCTTGCCCACCGAGGCCGAGTGGGAAAAAGCGGCCCGGGGCGGACTGGAAATTCCGGCAGAACCCGCCATCAGCGGTTGGCAGATGAATGCGCCTCAGCGTCCCTTGTTGCCCAACCCCGCACCTCAACGCCGCTATCCGTGGAGTGGCGATAAAGCCGACGGGAATCGAGCCAACTATGGCGACACACAGATTGGCACGACCAGCACGCCGGGCTGTTTTCTGGGTGGTGCCAGCCCGTATGGCGTGTTGGACATGAGCGGCAATGTGTGGGAGTGGACACAGAGTATCAACAAAGATTATCCGTACGACCCGAAGGATGGGCGCGAAAGCCTTGAGGCGGGAACTGATATCGCTCGGGTGTTGCGTGGGGGCGCGTTCGACTATGATGGCTACAATGTGCGCTGCGCGGTTCGCGACAGGTTCAATCCGAACTACCGTGACTGGTTCAATGGGTTTCGAGTAGTGTTGTCCCCGTTGTGACTCTGGACTCTGGCGCTCTGGCATC
>CAYHAR010000258.1:0-1500 GCA_964354595.1 uncultured Anaerolineae bacterium
AAATTACGCTCAAAAATGTTTCACTAATGTTTCACCGATATTTCCATAACTTTGATGTACAATTCTGTCAAGCCAGATGTGGGCGCTTTTCATCGTGCCTACCCTACATCTGGGACTCGATTGGCGGAGGACAGAGTGCTCGAAATGGAACGAACCCCGAGGCCGGCCATTTGGAAGGACGTGCCGGATGCTCAGTGGGATGATTGGCGGTGGCAGCTTTCGCATCGCTTGAACACGTTACAAGAACTGGCGCAGGTGATTCGGCTGTTCGATGAGGAAATCGAGGCGCTCCAAGCGAACGACCTTTTCCGTGTGGACATCACACCCTACTTTGCGTCGCTGATGGACCCGAACGATCCGCATGACCCGATTCGGTTGCAGGTGATTCCGAGGTCGCAAGAGCTGGTTCCGTTCGAGTCCATGATGGAGGACTCGCTGGCCGAAGACCTGCACAGCCCCGTGCCGGGACTGGTGCATCGTTACCCGGATCGCGTGTTGATGCTGGTGACGACGCAGTGCGCTTCGTACTGCCGCTATTGCACACGCAGCCGGATCGTCGGCGACGCGTCGGCGCAATTCTCTTTGGCCGAGCACGACGCGCAGATTGATTACATCGCGCGCACGCCCCAGGTCCGCGACGTGGTGCTTTCCGGCGGCGATCCGCTCACGCTGCCGCCCAAGGTGTTGGATAACCTGCTGGCGCGATTGCGGGCCATCCCGCACGTCGAGATCGTCCGCATCGGCTCGCGTGTGCCGGTGTTTATGCCGCAGCGCATCACAAAAGAGCTGTGCTCGATGCTCCGCCAGTATCATCCCCTGTGGATGAACATTCACGTCAACCATCCGAACGAGATCACGCCAGAGCTGCGCCGCGCGTGCGGCATGTTGGCCGACGCGGGCATTCCCTTGGGCAATCAAACCGTGCTGCTGGCCGGCGTCAACGATTGCGTCCACATCCAGCGCAAGCTCGTGCACGAGCTGGTCAAGATGCGCGTGCGGCCCTACAATCTGTACCAGTGCGACCTGGTGCCGGGCGCGGGCCATTTCCGCACGCCGGTCGCCAAGGGCATCGAGATCATTGAAGGATTGCGCGGCCACACCAGCGGCCTGGCCGTTCCGAATTACATGATTGACGTGCCGGGCGGCGGCGGCAAGATGCCGGTCTCGCCCACCTATTTGCTTTCAATGTCCGATACGCGCGTCGTGCTGCGCAACTTTGAGGGCTTGATCGGCACCTACGAACAGCCTGCGCCCGGCGCTTACCGGTCGCACGACAGCCAGAACTGTAAATATTGCCAGAGCAAGCGACCCGAGCCGGGACAGGAAGGGTTGACGAATCTCCTTGACGGCAGGCAGATGACAATCAAGCCGGATGGTTTTGACGCCACGCACGTGCGCGGGAACGGCGCCAAGCATCGGCTCAACGCAGACGAATCCAAGTGGCAACCGTTCGGCATCGGCAGCGAGACGCAGCCCTACATCGCCGTCGGCGAGCGGGTG
>CAYHAR010000258.1:1600-5217 GCA_964354595.1 uncultured Anaerolineae bacterium
ATGAGTAATTTTGAAGTAGCCGTACTGGGCAACTTGCGGCGGAACGCGCCGCATCGGGAGGGAGAACCACAAGACGCCTGGGGCGATTTGGACAGCGAAAGCACCATGCTGGCCCTCGTGGAAGCGTTAGAGACAGGCGGGCACACAGCCTATTTCCTCGAGGGTGACATGTCACTGCCCGCCAAGCTCGCCCGGCTGAGACCCGACATTTGTTTCAACATGTGCGAGGGACACTTTGGCGACGCACGCGAAGCGCACGTGCCGTCCATCTTGGAGATGATGGGCATTCCCTACACCGGCTCGCGTGTGCTGACGCAGGCTTTGTGCCTGGACAAGGCCATCACCAAGCGCGTGCTTTCGTCGCACGGCATCCCGACGCCGCCGTTCCAGGTGTTTCGCAGCCCGCACGAGCGGAGAAATCCGAGATTGCGTTTCCCGCTCTTTGTCAAACCGAACCACGAGGGCAGCGGCATGGGCGTCACGCCCCAATCCATCGTCCACGACGAAGCCGAGCTGCGCGCGAGGGTCTCGCGCGCCGTCGAGACCTACCAGCAAGAGGCGCTCGTCGAGCGGTACATCGAGGGACGCGAGGTGACTTGCGGGCTGGTCGGCAACGAGAACCCGCGCGTGTTCCCGGTGTTGGAAATTGACCTGAGCACGTGCCCGCCCGACCAACTGGGGCTGTACACGAACCTGATCAAGCACGACATTCCAGAGACGCCCACCTATCGCTGCCCGGCTCCGCTGGACGAAGCGATGACGATGACGGTCAAGCGACTGGCCGTCGAGGTCTTTCATGCGGTCGGCGCGCTGGATGTGGGGCGGGTAGATTTTAGAATTGACCGGCACGACGGCCGGCCGTACGTGTTGGAAATCAACACGCTGCCCGGGCTGACGCCCGGCATCAGCGACCTGGTCATTGCCGCCGCTGCCGACGGGATTGACCACACGCAACTGGTCAACCTGATTTTCGATGCCGCTGTCAAGCGGGTGAACCTGCAGCCGCGTGCCCAGCGGGCACGCCGGGCCAAACGCGCCTCGCGCATCGCCGCGCAGGTTCCAGCCTATGTATCCGCATAACCTTTACAACCGAACAAGGAGAAGAACGCCATGAGTACCTATTCGTCTGCCGAAGAGGGTGACAAACCTCCCAGTCCAGTTCCGGTGCTGCTGCTATATAACGTCGTCGAGCAGCTTGACCTGGGCGAAGCGCGCGATTTGGTGACCGACCTGGAAGTTGTTCACACCGCCCAGTCCATCGCCGAGGGATTACGCAGCACCGGACACGACGTGACAGTCGCGCCAGTACGTGACGTGGCCGACGTTTTGCAGGTGGCGCAGCCGAGCGACCGGGAGGCCACGCTCGTTTTCAACCTGTGCGAGAATTTGGGCGGGCGGCCCGAAGACGAGCCGGAAGTGCCAGAGGCGCTCGAGCGGCTCGGCTTCCAGTACACCGGCTCGCCCGCGCAAACGCTCGCCACGTGCTTGAACAAGTCGTACACCAAAACGCAACTGGCGCATCGTCACGTGCCGACCGCACCTTTTAAAGTGTTTCATCGCGCCGACGAGCCCATCGAGGTTCCGCTGCCGGCCATCGTCAAGCCGCAGGCCCAAGACGCCAGCATCGGCATTGACCGCGACAGCGTCGTCCACGACGAGCGCGCGTTGCGTCAAAGGGTCGAATACGTTTTAGAGACCTACCGCCAACCGGCGCTGGTCGAAGCGTTTGTGGTAGGCCGCGAGTTTAACGTGGGCGTGTGGGGCAACGGCGTCGCGCACACGCTGCCGCTGGCCGAGATTGACTTTTCCGGCTGGGCCGACCCGTATACGCACGTCGTCCACTTTGAGGCCAAGTGGAACGAAGCGTGCGCCGAGTACCAGACGATGAATGTGATTTGTCCTGCGCCGGTGGAGCCGGAGCTGGCCGAGCGCATCCGGCAAGTCGTGCTGGCGGCCTACAAGGCGATGGGCTGCCGCGATTACGCGCGGGTTGATTTGCGCGTCGCGGCAGCGGACGGTGTGCCCTACGTGTTGGAAGTCAACCCGAACCCGTGCCTGGCGACGGACGGCGGATTTGCCAACGCGGCGCGCGTGGCCGGATTTGACCACGGGCAGATGGCGCATCGCCTTGCGATGTGGGCGTGGTGGCGGAGAAGCGAACACCCATGACGACCGTTCCAGAAATCCAGGCGACGCACGCTGACGAAGCCGGCCCCATCGTCAACCTGGCGCGTAAAGCCGGGGTGTTCAACGAAGAAGAAATCGCCACCGTCGAGGAATTGGTGGGCGACTATGTCGCCAAAGGCGACGCCAGCTACTACCGGTTCCTGTCGTGCCGCCAAAATGGGCGCGTATTGGGATTCACCTGCTACAGTCCGCGCTGGTTGACCCAAGGCACATTTGATCTATGCTGGATTTGCTCCGCGCCGGATGAGCAGCGGCAGGGCGTGGGCGGCGCGCTCGTCCGGCAGACCGAGCAGGCCATTCGCGCGCGCGGAGGCCGGCTGGTGCTGGTGGAAACTTCTAGCCGGCCGGAATACGAGCCGGCGCGGCGGTTTTACGAATCGCACGGCTATCGCCGCGAGGCCGTCATCACGGACTTTTACGCAGAGGGCGATAGCCTGGTGTTGTACAGCAAGAGATTGGTTTAGGGAAGGTAATCGAATGACGCTTATCAAAAGCCCAAGAGCGGCGACCCTGGGGGCGGCGCGACCGCATCGAACTGGTGTCCGTCCGAGCCGCGCCACAAGGAGGAGGCCAATGACCGTAGCGCCTCATACCGAAGAGAATCGTCTATGGCCCGTTGTGCTGCTGCATAATCTGGATTCGTCTTGGACAGCTGAAGAAGTCCACGAGGCCGAGCAGTATGTCGAGACGATGGCCGACGCGCTCGCTCGTCACGGCCACCCCGTCGAGACGGTGTTGATCCGCCGTGACGTGGCCGGGCCGTTGGAGCATTTTGACCCGCGCGAGCAGATCGTGTTCAACTGGTGCGAGGGCATTGACGGCGTGCCCAATTCTTTTGATCGCATCCCGCCCGTGTTGGAAGCGCAAAGATTCGCCTACACCGGCTCGAGCGCGTGGACGCTGGCGATGACCCAAGACAAGGCCATGACCAAAGCCATTCTGGATCGGCTCAATATCCCCACGCCGGCCTGGCGCGCGTTCCGCCAACCCAGCCAGGTTGAAGGGTGGGATATTTTCCCGGCCATCGTCAAGCCAGCCGCCGAGCATTGCAGCATTGGCATCACGGACGGGGCGGTCGTTTCGAATCTAGACCAGTTGCGCGAACGGGTCGCGTACATCGTGCAGACTTTTGGTGGGCAGGCGCTCGTCGAGGACTTTATCGAGGGGCGCGAGTTCAATGTCTCGATCTGGGGCAACGGCACGCCCGCCCCGCTGCCGCTCTACGAGATTGACTTTGCGGACATTGCCGACCCGCGCGACCGGCTGGTGAACTTTGATGCCAAGTGGACGAAAGGCTCATTCTTTTTTGAGCACACGCCCACGCGCTGCCCCGCGCAGGTGGACGATGAACTGGCGGAGCGCATTCGCAGCGTGGCCATGGCGGCTTTTCGCGCGCTTCATCTGCGCGACTATGGCCGGATTGACATTCG
>CAYHAR010000259.1:0-5177 GCA_964354595.1 uncultured Anaerolineae bacterium
GTGCGCATCAGACAAGATCAGGCCTCCCCCCATTCCACCAATCCATATATCCCTTGTCCTACCCGGACGAAAATCTCGGGTCTGCTTTGCAGGCGGGCATAGAGATTATTGCGCGTTGTTTGCATATCCTCCGGCAAGAGTCTATTCACCGTTTCAGTTATCTCTTTATAGTGCGCCGGCTGACCGGTTTGGCGCAAGGCCCGAATGATCGCCTCGAGTTTGCGCCCGGCCCAACTTGCAAGCCCCACCCATTCATCTCCATACTGTTTGAGAGCGGGGTGAGTTCTCAGACAGGCTCTCAAAAAAGCTTGCGAGATCCCGGGCCGGCCGCGATAGCGCCGATTCTGCTGCAGCCGAGATACCAGGCTGGCTGCTTTCGTTGATCTTCTGGCTGCTTTCAGCGCCTCTGTTATCTTGGATTGTACGTCCAGTACGAGATCAATATCAACACCTTGCGCCCATACTCTGGCGCGGTCGTATCGAGCATACTTTTCCAGGACCTTGCTCAACAAGCGCATCAACCCCAGCCCATCTACGCCCTCGGGAGCAAATCGGCTTGCGACCGCCGCGATCTCGTCGTCGGACATGAGGCCGTCCGCTTGCTCAAAGGCCGGCGCTATGATCATCATGACGGACTCGGCCAGGTTATCGTGCCGGGGGCGCTTGAGCCGCAGGATGGCCTTGATTTCGATCTGGCGTATCCGCTCGCGAGTCAACCCCAGCTTTTGGCCCGCAGCATCGAGCGTCAATAGTTCGCCGGCAAGCCCATAACGCCAAGAGATAACCTGGTAGTCTCTAGCGGGGAGCGCCGCCAGCCACCTGGCAATACGGTCCGGGAGCGGCGCATCCGCCGTTCCCTCGCCTGGAGCTCGCACGGTTTGAAAAGCTGTCTGAAAACTATTCTCCGCGCCGTCCCCGGCGCGGGTTGACGCCGCCGACGCGAACGCGGGCGGCTTGAGCGAGTTTTCAGACACACTCTCAGAAGCAGATTCCGACAGGCCCTGCAAATAGGCCGACAACTTGTCATTCACAACCATCAATGATTTCGGACCCAAACCCGTTATGTGGGCGTCTGCAGGATTACGATTTTGAGCCAACTCGACCAGTTGCCCCAGGGTCTGGCAGCCTCCATGTTGCAGCGCACGGAGTATGCGGGTAGGTAGATCGAGCGCGAGGATCGAGTATGAATGCCAGGTAGATCGCAGTTGCCCGGTTGCGTCATCCGGCAGTGCAGTGCCGGAAGCGTCGAAATACGGCGTTAATTTATCGGCAGTTGTCTCGGCGGCGACATGCTGGACAATTTGAGCGCACTCGTCGTCAGGTTCCACGTCGCCCAGATCAGGCCCAAGTGCTGCCACGTAAGAGTGTAACTTGGCGCTGATCTCGGAGTGTGACTTGACACCAATCTTTCTTACATGATAGCGCGGATCGGCGTCCAGCCAGTCGGACAACAGTCCCAAGGTATTGATGCCGGCTCTGAACAATGGATGGTGGCTGCGGGCTGACAAGCCGAGAACATCAATAGATCTGGCTCGCCAGGACGCGCATTTATTTGCAGCGGCTGGAGCCTTCTCAAGGTCATTCGTTTGATGCATCGCCTCGCACCTTTCTGAGCATGAAGGTGACTAATTCTATACCACCCTCCGCAAAAACTCAACCCCTTGCGCGGGCCTGAGCACCGTAATCACCCGCGTTTGTCCTCTGGCGCAACCTGTTGTATACTTTCCCCGTCGCAGAACGCCAATACTTGCCGAGGAGATGCCCTATGAAAGTTAGCTGCCTCCAGGAAAATCTTGCCAAAGGTCTGTCCATCGTCGGGCGCGCGGTCGCCACGCGCTCCACGCTGCCGGTGCTGAGCAACATTCTGCTCGCCACCGACCAGGGCCGATTAAAGCTTTCCGCCACCAATCTCGAAATCGGCATCACGTGCTGGATCGGCGGCAAGGTGGAAGAAGACGGCGCGATGACCGTCCCAGCCCGCACGTTCGTGGATTTGGTCGGCGCATTGCCCGCCGAGCGCGTGGACATGGAGCTCATCGTCCGCACGCAAACGCTGAACCTCAAATGCGGCCGGTTCGAAAACAACATCCGGGGCATTGACGCCACCGAGTTTCCCCTCATCCCCACCGCCGACGACGCCAATGCCATCCGCATTGACCCCGACTCGCTGCGGACCATGATCAACCAGGTTGTCTTTGCGGCCGCCGCCGACGAGAGCCGCCCCATCTTGACGGGCGTGCTGGCCCGGTTCGATAAAGATCAGGTGACGTTTGCCGCCGCGGATGGCTTTCGCCTGGCGGTCCGCACCGCGCCGCTGATCGAGCCGGTGGCGACGCCCGTGAGCGTCATTATTCCGGCGCGCGCTCTGGCTGAGCTGGGCCGCGTCAGCGGCGACCAGGAAAGCCCGGTCATCATCAACATCACGCCCTCCAAGAGCCAGGTGCTGTTCCACCTGGATAACATTGATCTGGTCAGCCAGCTCATTGACGGCAACTTTCCCGACTATGCCCAGATCATCCCCAAGAAGAAGGAAACGCACACGGTCGTCGGCGCCACCGAATTGCTCAAGGCGTGCAAGGCGGCGAATGTGTTTGCGCGCGAAAGCGCCGACATTGTCAAGCTGACCATCGAGCCGGGCAGCGAGATTGCGCCGGGGCACGTGACCGTGCAGGCCACCTCCGCCGAGACGGGCGACAACGTCGGCGAGATGGACGCGACGGTAGAAGGCGCGGCCATCCAGATCGCGTTCAACGTAAAGTACCTGATTGACTTTTTGTCGGTCGCCAACGCGGCCCAGGTGGCGCTCGAGACGTCCACGCCTTCCAGCCCCGGCAAGTTTACGCCGGTGGGCGACGACACGTTCCTGTGCGTGGTGATGCCGATGCACATCGGAAGCAGGTAACAAGGCGCACGGCGCAGGTCGCACCCCCTAAAGAGCGCGGGGGCAAGTGAGGCAAGAGGCAGGCAATTCTTTTTGCATCTTGCCTCTTGTTTCTTGCAAGGAGAGTATCATCCATGATTCAAGAGCTTGCACCGCACCAACTCCGCCGCGCGTGCGATCCGGCCGGCTTCTCATTTCAATCCACGGCCGAGTTGCCGGTGGCGCCCGATATCATCGGCCAGCCGCGCGCCACGCGCGCCATCGAGTTCGGGATTGACATCGCAAGCCCCGGTTTCAACATCTTTGTCCTCGGCCCGGGCGGCACCGGGCGCGCGACGACGATCCAGCGTTTCTTGGAGCAAAAGGCCGCCACGGGACCGGCTCCCTCGGACTGGGTGTATGTCAACAATTTTCTCGATCCGTTCAAGCCGCGCGCCATCTTTATGCCGCCCGGCCAGGGCGGCGAGCTGCGCGCCGATATGCAATCGCTCGTCTTGCGCCTCCAGACCGACGTGCCCCGCGCATTCGAGGCCAAGGAATACGAAGAGGCTTGCACCCGCATCGAGCGCGAGTTCGAAGAGGCGCGCGATGCCGAGCTCGCCCAGTTGAACAAGCTGGCCGCCAGCCGAGGCTTTGCGTTGGGGCAGACGCCGGCCGGATTGCTCATCGCGCCGATCGTCAACGCCCAGTCCCCGGACGGGGATGTGCGACCGGCCGATCCCAACACCATCGCGCAGCTCCCGGTTGAGCAGCAAGAAAAACTAGAAGCCGCGCGCCGCGAGGTGCAAGACGCGCTGGCCGACGCGCTGCGCGTCGTCCGCGAGCGCGACAAGGAAACCAAAGCCAGGTTGCTCGACCTCGACCGGCAGGTGGCGGGCTTTACGGCAGGCCATCTGCTGGACGACCTGGAGAAAAAATACGCGAGCTTTGACGAGGTGGTGCTGTACTTGCAAGAGGTGCGCCGGGACATTATCGAGCACGTGCAGGACTGGAAGGGCAGGGGGGCCTCGGGCGAAGAATCGCCTCAACCGCCTGGGCCGTCCGCTCAGCCCGATGCAGTCGAGCCTCATCCACTGAGACGATACCAGGTCAATTTGCTGGTAGATAATTCTCGCCGCCAAGTCGCGCCGGTGGTCGTCGAGCCGAACCCGACGTTTACCAACTTGATGGGCCGCATCGAGCACGACGTCAGGTTTGGCGGCACGTTCACCGATTTTACGATGCTGCGCGCGGGCGCGCTTCACGCAGCCAACGGCGGCTATCTCGTCATGCACGCGCGCGATTTGCTCGACGACCAAGCCGCCTATCACGCGCTCAAGCGCGCGCTGGGCAACGGCGCGGTCACGATTGAAGAGCCGGGCGCGCAGATGCGCCTGCTGACGACGGTGACGTTGGAGCCGGAGCCGATCCCGCTCGACGTCAAAGTCATTTTGCTCGGCTCGCCCTCGCTGTATTACGCGCTGTATGGGATGGACGAAGAGTTTCAAAAGCTGTTCAAGGTCAAGGCGGACTTCCACTCCGAGATGGACCGCACGCCCGAGAACGAAAGCAATTATGCGTTGTTCGTCCGCACGCGCGTGGCGGACGAGCAGTTGCGCGATTTCGACTCGAGCGGCGTGGCCGCCATCGTCGAATGCGGCAGCCGCCTGGCCGAGGACCAGGCCAAGCTGACGACCCGCTTTGGCGACGTGGCCGACATTATCCGCGAGGCGTCTTATTGGGCGGGCAAAGCCGATCACGCGCTAGTGAGCGCCGGGGACGTGTACCGCGCGGTGGACGAATGGACGCGCCGCTGCAACCAGATCGAAGAGCGCGTGCAGGAAAGCATTTCTGATGGGACGATCATGATTGACACGACCGGCGCGACGGTCGGCCAGGTGAATGGACTGTCGGTCTCGACGCTGGGCGATTACAGCTTTGGGCAGCCCTCGCGCATCACCGCGCGGACGTTCATGGGCCGCGCGGGCGTGGTGAACATTGAGCGCGAAGTGCGGATGAGCGGCCGCATCCACAACAAGGGCGTCATGATCCTGGCCGGTTACCTGGGCGGGCAGTACGCCGCCGAGCGTCCGCTCACACTTTCGGCCAGCCTGGGCTTTGAGCAGCTCTATTCCGACCTGGAAGGCGACAGCGCCTCGCTGGCCGAGCTGTGCGCGATTTTGTCGAGCCTGGCGGGCTTGCCCATCAAGCAAAGCCTGGCCATGACCGGCTCGGTGAACCAGCGCGGCGAGATTCAGCCCATCGGCGGCGCGCAACACAAGATCGAGGGATTCTTTCAGGTCTGCCAGGCGCGCGG
>CAYHAR010000260.1:0-5171 GCA_964354595.1 uncultured Anaerolineae bacterium
TGACTTCGGGCAGATCGAGGTCATACCACTCGACCTGACCATTATCCACGCGCTCGAAGCGCGTATCCAGGCCGCACCCGATGTGGACGACAACCGCATCCATGTGGCGCGCAATAAAATCTCGGGCGATGCGGTCGAATTCGCGGCCTTTCAGGATCATCACGGCGCGGCCGGTATCTTCGGTCAGGGCCGCTGTCTTCCGCAGGGATTCCGAATCTAACCGGCGGACCAGCGCCTCAAGCCCACTCGTCTTTGACGAGGCCGTCGGGGCGTTGGGATTCCATGGCTCGGATGTAGAGAGTAATGAGCAAGGTCTTTTCCACGTCGTTTGGGTTTTTATTAGCGGGCTCGTTCATGCCGCCCTCTTTCCTGCCTGCCGATAACAGGTCTTTTCACTCTGCTGCCTTTCCAAGGCGGTAGTGGTAGACACGCATCACCCTGGCCAGGAGCGGGATGTGCCGCATCCACCGAATGTGATCCAACCGCGGCTCAGGCCGGTCAAAGTACCCCCACTCATCGAGCAGGCGGATACCATCGCCCCACTTTTCGATCTCCTGGCCGCGCCTCAGACCCCAGTGGTAGCGGACACCGAACTTACTGATGGCCATACGAAGGTTGTTGGCCCGGACAAGAAACGGCGAGAAGGCATCAAAGACCAGCTCCGCGCCGGGAAAGTGGTCGCGCAGCATCAGCACCAACGACTTGACCTGCGCCTCCTCAAAATACATCAAGACGCCTTCGGCCAGAAACAGGAATGGGCGCTGCCAATGCACACTGACCTTGTCCAGCCAGGCGCTGTCGAACACCGAGCCGGCTATTAGGTGATAGCGTTTCCCCTCATCGCCAATGAACTTGCGGCGCTGCTCGATGACCTCAGGCAAATCCAGGTCGTACCACTCGACCTTGCCGTTACGCTCCGCGACACGCTCGAAGCGCGAATCGAGACCACAGCCGATGTGCACCACAACCGCATCCGGGTGACGGGTCAGGAAATCCCGTACCTGGCGGTCGAATTCCAGGTTGCGCAGGATCACCCCTACCTTGTCATCCTCGTCCATCTTGACCTGTCTGATCCGGTCAAAGTCGTAGCTCATATTCGTGACCAGCGCCACGGCTTTCTCGTCTTTGATCAGCGCGTCCGGGCGCTGCGATTCCATCGCCCGGATGTAGAGTGTCATGAGCAGCGTCTCAGCCACGCCGCTCAGGTTTTGGTTAGTAGTCTTGGACATGTCGCCCTCCTTAGTTTGACTCTTCATTTATCTTGCTCCTACCACACACCCGGTAGCAAGCGGTAGCGTACTTGTGCAGCATAATCCTTATAGCCATCCAACTCGGCCTGAAGTGTCTTGTCTTCCAACACCGTGCGGACGAGGATGCAACACGCTGCCAATCCGGCCGGGACAAGCGCCCACAATGTGCCGAGCATCACGGGCGTTGCCAGTTGGAACAATATCCCGCCGACGTAACCCGGATGGCGCACGTACGCATAAGGCCCGCTGCTGACGACGGTATGCCCCCGATCTTGTTGGATACGAACCACCAGCGAGAAAAAGCTGTTGACGATCATGGCCCACGTCATCAGCCCCATGCCCAGCACGAACACTAGCAGCCCCGCCGCCTGCCACGCGAACGGAACCTGTGGCAGCCAACCAAAACGCACATTCAATCCAGCCACGATCAGCATGGCCGTCGAGCCGAGCGGGCCCGTGAGATGGGCCAATACCCGATCCCAGGCTTTGGCATCCGCCTTGGGATGCGCGCGCTCCTTCATCAAGTCTGGGCTGACGACCATGACGAGCAGGCACGCATCCACTGCGGACACCAGCGTATAGACCCACGCCATCGGCCAGTCCAGTCGGCCCGCCGAGATGAACAAGATCGCGCCGAGGAACAATCCCCCCGCTATGCCCTTGATCAGACTCGACACAATCCATCCAGTTGTTCCATTCACCCGATTCGACGAATCCATCGTTACGTTTCCGCGCATCGTGCCCTCCTGCCGCCTGCGTCTCATTATTCGTACCGCAACGCCTCGACCGGAGAGAGATTCGCCGCGCGCCAGGCCGGATACAATCCGCCGACCCCGCCAAGCACCAGCGCAAGAATCAATGTCTGCGCCAGCAAGCCGGGCGTGATGACGACGGCCAGCCAACCTCCCCACACTGGGATCTGCTGCATCGCCAGTCCCATTAACCAGGCCAGCACGACGCTGATCACGACGCCGATCAGGCTGAGAGCCAGCGACTCTTTGAGCACCATGGTCAGTACATGCCGCCGCCGCCAGCCCAGCGCGCGCAGTGTGCCGATCTCGCGCGTGCGCTCGAACACGCTCATGATCATCGTGTTCATCATGCCGATGCCGCCCACGATGATCGCCAGCGCGCTGATGGCCCACACCATCGCGTACGTGTTCTGCATCTCGGGCATGATCTCGTTCGTCTCGCTAGACAGCGCAGCGTTCACTTCCGGGATGTTTGCCTTGATCTGCGCCCGGATGGTTTCGACTTGACTCGGGTCCTTGACCTTGATGCCGTACAGCGAGACCTGGCGCGGCTTGCCCAGAATTGCCTGGCCGTCACGCATGGGAATAACCGCGGCGCTTTCTTCCCAGGAGATGCCTGTCTCAAAGAGGCCCACCAGGCGCAAGCCCATCTCGCCCAACCGCACCGTGTCGCCCACACGCACCTTGAGCATGTCGGCAGCCGGGCGGCCCAAGAGCAATTCGCGGCTGCCCGACAGCCCGCGTCCTTCGATGATTTTGTAATGCCTCTGGTAATATGGCTCTTGGGGATCGTAAGCCAGGATAAAGAGGAACGGCATGTCGCTGTTGTCCATCATCACCGCGCTGACGACCATGCCGGACACACTTGCCACGCCCGGCATCGCCGCGATCAGCTTGCCCACGCGCTCGTTGATCGCGCTGTAGGCCAGGTCGGAAGAACCGGCCTGACGCACCATCAAATCCACGTCACCCGCACCAAACATCTTGGTGATCTCACGTCCCATCCCGTCCGCCATGCCGGAGAGTGCCACAACCGCCATCAGGCCGAGGGTAACGCCCGCGACCGTCATCCCGGTGCGCCCGCGCCGGCTCCAAAGTGCGCGCAATGTCTCCGACTTGCGCACCCCGATCTGGAATTTGACATTTGAAACCCGAGGTTTGCGCCCTGTGCCAGCGCCGCCTTCATACCCAAGCGCTTCAACCGGCAGAAGCTTGGAAGCCCACCACGCCGGGTAGAGGCCGCCCACGCCACCCAACACTATCGCCGTGACCATACCCTGCGCCAACAATGGCAGCGTGACTCTGCCCTGCATAAAGGCGGCGAGCGCCGCACTTTGGCTCATCGGCGCGATCAGCGCCGCGCCCAGAGCGCAGCCCAGCGCCCCGCCGATCACGCCCAGCGAAACGCTTTCGCCCAGCACCATCACTATCACCCGCTGCCGGCCCCAGCCCAGCGCGCGCAGCGTGCCGATCTCGCGTGTGCGCTCGAACGCGCTCATCATCACGGTGTTCATCATGCCGATCCCGCCGATGATGACGGCCAGCAGCGCAATACCCCAAGCAAAGCCCTGCATATAAGTTACCATCTGCTGCTGGTTGGCCGCCTGCGACGACTGGGAAACCGTCAGCTTGGGATACAGGCGCTCTAGCTTGGCACGCACCGGGTCAATCTGGCGCGGGTCCTTGAGCTTGATCTGTACCGCGCCGACCTGGCGATGCTTTTGCAGCAACTGCTGGCTATCAGCCAGCGACACAACCGAGGCAGCATCTTCAAACCCACTGCCTGTTGCATAAATGCCGACGACGCGGAACGAACCGCCCGGCAGGCGCAGAATATTGCCCAGGCTGAGCTTGAGCGCCTCGGCCGCCTGCTTGCCTAAAAGAATCTCACGCTGGTTACCCGTCGCCTGGCGCGACGCGCCGAGTGCCTGTCCTTCGACTAACTTGAATCGCTGGATGCCGAATCCCTTGAGGTCGTAGCCAAAGATGAAAAAGTAGGGTGCGCCGGGTGCGGTGACATTGCCGACCACGATGCCGTTGACGGCGCGCACCTCCGGCAGCGTTGCCACCTGCTCCATCACCTCTTGATCCACCCCGCTCATGGTGATGTCGAACGAGCCTTTCTGTATCATCACCAGGTCGGCTCCACTGCCCGAAAACATCGAAACGTAGCCGGTGCGCAGCCCCTCGCCCATCGCGCCCAGTGCCACGATCGTCGCCACGCCGACGGCAATGCCCAACACCGTCAACAGCGTGCGCGTCTTGCGCCGGATCAAGTTTCTCAACATTTGCGTCAACATGACAATTGCACCATGCGTCGCGCGTACTCTCACGCCATACGTTTCACTTGGCGCGAGCCAACTTGCGCGTCCGACGGGGCGAGGACATGCCGATTTCCTGCCGCAAGCACCACAACGTCCACGCCACCGCATACGAGTTGGTCGTCCAGACGGCGCTTTCGCTGCGATCCACCTCGCCGACCAGCGCGTCGTGCCCATCTACGACGAGTGTCAGACCGTGGCCAAGCGCATGGCGCAGTTGCTGGCCCTGTGGGTGAACGATCACGGGCACACTCTTGTCCTCATAGGGCACCGGCGAAACGACCGTCAAGGCAATCTTGCGTGACTGGGCCTGTTGCAGCCAGGCCATCAACTCGTCCAGTTCGTCGTCGTCGCCCACGACGAGCGTCACCGCATTCTGCGCCCGCTCGATCATCTGCCGCGCATGCGCCAGGATATTGTCTCGCCCGGCCAGGTTCCACGTCTGCCCCGGCACACCCGGCGTCACCGTCACGTGCCGAAAGCCTTCGGCCAGCTCGTCCAGCGTGTCCTCGAATTCGTGCCGCATCCGGTCGAGCAGTTCTTCCGGCGGCACGGGCGCATAGCGCACCGTGTCACCGTACGATTGCGTTACCGCCGCGCCACGCGCGAGCAGCTTGCCCAGCACCTCGTAAATCGTCGAGCGAGGGACGCCGGACTCTTTGGCGATCTGGTAGCCCGTGGCCGGGCTGCAACGCTGCAGCGCCACGTACACCTTGGCCTCGTACTCGGTGAATCCCGCCGCAACCAATCGCTCAACCAAACTGCTCATCTCGAGCCTCCTCGTAGTCAGTCAACACACGCCCGACGTTAGGCGACTAACTACTAGTGTAGCACTTTTTGCCAACGGT
>CAYHAR010000261.1:0-5076 GCA_964354595.1 uncultured Anaerolineae bacterium
AGCACGGCCCTATCTGGTACTAGCACCATTCGTTACTAGCACCATTCGTTACTACGGCGCAGAATTAACTGGTCAGCTGATGATGGCTCTTTATCCCGCTTGGGGCGTGGAGCGGAGCGAGCGAAAGCTCACCAGCTTTTGTTGCTGCTCGTCCCACAGATTCAAAAAGATGCACCGCAAGCTTGTCCAGAACGCGAGCGGCTCTTTGTGCAGCACGGGATTCTCATCGTAGCATTTTTGCAGGAGATAATTGGGCGTCCGGGGGCTGAGGTGATGAATGTGATGCACGCCAATGTTGCCGCTGAACCACTGGAGGAGGCGCGGCAGCTTGTAGTACGAGCTGCCCTTTAAAGCAGCCTGCGCAAAATCCCACCGGTCATTCCTGGCCCAGTATGTGCCCTCGAACTGATGCTGGACGTAGAACAGCCACACACCCAGCGTTGACCCGATCAGCGTGATCGCCAGTTGAACCATCAAGAATTCCTTGATCCCAATGGTCAGTCCCATCACAATCGCTATAGCCGCAATCGCCAGGTCAGTCCAGTACACGCTGGCCCGCTCGCGGCGATACGTGCGGGGCATTCCCGTCGGCAGGCGTTGCGATAGCACGAAAATATAAAACGGGCCGAGGCCAAACATTACCAACGGATTGCGAAAGAGACGGTAGCCGAGCCGCTTCCATTTGGAACTGGCGAGGTATTCTTGGACCGTCATCGTGTAGACATCGCCCTCGCCCCGGCGATCCAGGTTGCCGGCGGTAGCGTGATGAATCGAGTGCTGCCGACGCCAGTAGAAATAGGGCGTGAGCGTCAGCACGCCGATGACAGAACCGACGATGTCATTAGCCGTCTTGGATTTGAAAAAGGACCCGTGCCCGCAGTCGTGCTGAATGATAAACAGCCGCATCATAAAGCCGGCGCCGATCGCCGCCAGCGCCAGCGTGAGTGCGTAAGAAACCGACAGGGCGCGATAGGCCAGATACCAAGCGACGACAAAGGGAACAAAAGAGTTGACGATTTGCCAGACGCTTTTCCGCACATCCGGCGTTTGATATCGGGCGACCGCCTCAGCCCAGGCGGGTTTGGTGGATGAAGCACGTTCAGAACTCGTGTCTATACTCCTCCAGAGACGCTTCCACCTCAAGGAAACTGACGAAGGACGAAATTCGTCATTCGTCATTCGTCCTTCGTCGCTGCTCTCGCATTAATTGTTCAACACGGCTTCCACCAATCGCAAAATATCGCGCGTCGGGGTGATGCACCACAATCGCAGCCGTGCTTTGCTCCGGCACAAGCTGGTACGCGGATGTGAGGCTCATACCCAGCGCGCTTGCGGCGGGCAGCAGCTTGAATACCTGCGTATGGTCTTCCAGGTCGGGGCACGCGCCATAGCCCCACGAATACCGCTTGCCCCGGTCGCCGATGTCCAGCTCTTTCTTGACCCAGCGATGCAGCCATTCCGCCGTCGCTTCTGCGGTCTGGACGGCCAGGCCGTGAGTGTAGTAGGCCTCGCTGTAATCGCCCGCCGCTTGCAGCGCGTCAAAGCGTTCCGTCGCGCCGTGTCCCACCGTCACCACTTGCAACGCCACCACGTCCACCACGCCCGATCCCACTGGCGCAAAATAATCTGCCACGCTCAACCGCTCTTGCCCCTCTTGGCGTGGGAACACAAATTTGGCAATCACCTCTCCATGTCTTGGCGTCTCCTTGTCACCTTGTTTCCTTGTCGCCTTGTCACCTTGCTTCGGCTCATAAACTAGCAACACATCACCATCCGCATTGCACGGCCAATACCCATACACCGCCTGCGGACATAGCCAGCCTTCGCGTTGCGCGCGCGATTGCATTCGACTCAATCTCCCCTCAAACTCGGCACGCAGTTTCTCCCACTCTGCTCCTCGCGTGTTCTTGGCTCCCCACGAGAGTCGGAACAACTCGGCCTTGTCCAAGTGGGGAAACACCTCAGAGAGCGGGATGCTCGCAAGGACGCGCGGTCCCCAGAACGGCAGAGTCGGGATGTCAACGGGCTTACGGGTAAAAGCCGTCGCTTGTGGCGCAGCCTTGTCGAGCGAGCGGGACATTTCTTGCTCGGCTTCTTTTCGAATGCGCTCAAGCAGCGCAGAGCGCCTGGCGTCATCGGTGAGCGTATCCAGCGTTTCCAGTCCCTCAAAAGCGTCCTTGCAGTGAAACACGCCCGGCTCGTAGATGTGATCCTCTACGAACAGGATGCGCAAACCAAACCGCCGGTTGATCGCCGCGCCGCCGATGAGAACGGGAAATTTCAGCCCGCGCCGGTCGAGTTCCTGCACGATGAGGGGCATCTGCTTGCTCGTGCTGACGAGCAGAGCCGAAAGACCAATCGCGCCCGCGCCGACCTCCACCGCTTTGTCAATGACGACGTTGGCCGGCACCTGCTTGCCCAGGTCAAAGACGGTGTAGCCGTTGTTGGCAAGAATCGTGCCGACCAGGTTCTTGCCAATGTCGTGCACGTCGCCATACACCGTCGCCAGCACGACTTTGCCTTTGGTCACGCCTTCTTTCTTTTCGAGGAACTGTTCCAGATGCGCGACGGATTTCTTCATCACCTCGGCGGATTGAAGCACGTAAGGCAGAATCAACTCGCCCGCGCCGAATTTATCGCCGACCTCTTTCATCGCCGGGAGCAACACATTGTTGAGCACCCACACTGGTTGGTTGCGCGTGAGGCAATCGTCAATCAGCGCCTCGACGCCTTCTTTGCGCCGGTGAACGATCTGCCAATGCAATTTTTGTTCTGCCGTCATGCCGGCCGTTGGATCGGCAGCCGCTTTTCGCTCTTCGCCTTTCGCTCCACGCTCTTCGAAATAGGCAATGTATCGCGGTAGCGCATCCGGGCGGCGATTGAGAATCAAATCCTCCGCCAGTTCGCGCACCTGCGGATCAATTTCGGCATACGGCACGACCTGCTTGGGGTTGACGATTGCCATGTCGAGTCCGGCGGCGACGGCGTGATACAAGAACACGGCATTGAGCGGGCCGCGCAAAGCCGGGCCCAATCCGAACGAAAGGTTGCTCACACCCAGGCTGCACAACACACCTGCGAGTTCGCGCTTGATCGCACGAATACCTTCTAGCGTTTCAATCGCGCTGTTGGCAAACTCTTCACTGCCTGTGGCAAGCGTGAACGTGAGCGCGTCAAAGATGAGCGCGTCGGGCCGCAGGCCATACTCGTTTATGGCGATGTCGTAGATACGCCGCGCGATTTCCAGCTTGCGCTCGCGCGTTTTCGCCATGCCCGCCTCGTCAATTGTCAGCGCAATGACGGCTGCGCCGCAATCGCGACAGAGCGGCAAGATCGCATCGCATCGCTTGCGGCCATTTTCCAGGTTGATCGAGTTGACGATGGGTCGCCCCGGGCAGACCTCGAGCGCGGCGCGAATCACGTCGGTCTCAGTCGAGTCAATCACCAGCGGCAGCTCGACCGACTGCGAGAGCAGCTTGACCACCTTGCTCATCTGCGCGGCTTCGTCGGCGCGCTCGGTCAGCGCCACGCACACGTCCAACGTGTGCGCGCCACCTTCTACCTGGTCGCGTGCGACTTTTAATATGCCTTCGTAATCCTCGTTCAACAGCAGTTGCTTGGTCGCCCTGCTGCCCTGCGTATTGATCCGCTCGCCGATGAGGTGCGGCGGCGGCTCTTGCCGCAGCGGCATCGCGCGCATAGCGGAGGCGACGAGAGGCGAGTCGTCAACCTGTGGAGCGTGGAGAGTGAAGAGTGGAGCGAGTCGGCGAATGCGCTCTACAAGCGCCTTGAGGTGTTCGGGCGTTGTGCCGCAGCAGCCGCCGACGACGCGCACGCCCAGATCGCGGACGAACTCGACGAGCGTGTCGGCCATTGGCGCTGGCTCCATCGGATAGCACGCCACGCCATCCACGTTGATCGGCAGCCCCGCGTTGGGGATGACGCTCACCGGCTTGCGCGTGTGCGAGGTGAGATAGCGCACCGGCTCGCGCATGTAATCCGGACCGGTCGAACAGTTGAGGCCGATCACGTCAATCGGCAGCGCTTCTAAAATCGCCAGCACGGCGGCAATGTCGGTGCCCAGCAGCATCCGACCGGTCGTGTCGAGCGTCACCTGCGCCTGGAGCGGAATCCGCACGCCCGCGCTCTCGAAATACTGGTTGATGCCATACACAGCCGCTTTGACTTCGAGAATGTCTTGCTGCGTTTCCAGCAAAAGCAAATCCGCGCCGCCTTCCACCAGTCCGCGCGCCTGCTCGGCAAACACGTCGGCCAACTCCTGGAACGTGATGTTGGAGAGCGCCGGGTCAGAGGACGAAGGTAGTTTCCCGGTCGGCCCGATGGAGCCTGCGACGTAACGCGGCACGCCGGTCTCGCGCGCAAAGCGGTCGCACACGCGCCGCGCAAGACTCGCCGCCGTCCGGTTGATCTCGACGGCGCGATCCGCCAGCCCGTACTCGCGCAGCGAGATGCGATTGGCACGGAATGTGTCCGTCTCCACCACCTCGCATCCGACGGAGAGGAACGAGGCGTGGATGCCCTCAATTACCTCCGGCTTGGCGATGACGAGGACATCGTTGCAGCCCCACAGCTCTTCGCCGCCAAAATCGGCGGCGGTGAGGTTGAGCTTTTGGAGGCTGGTGCCCATGGCGCCGTCGAACACGACGACGTGACGGGTGAGCGCGTCCAGGTAGCGGCGATTGGTAAAGGTGCGTGTCATGCTTTTCTTTCTGTCACTGAGCCAGCAACGCTACTATCTCGGTAACGGCCCACAGGATCAGCGCCACGCGGAGCTACTGATCACCAATCACCTTTTCGGCGGATTCTTGGCCTGCGCCAGCACGCGCTCGAACTCGGCGGTGAACGCCTGCGCCAGCGCAGGGTCGTCCACGATCAATAGGTTCTCGTCGTTCTCGGTTTCCGCGTTTTGCGAAAAGTTGAACGAGCCCAAGATCGCCGTCTGTCCGTCCACGATAAAAACTTTGTGGTGCATCAGGTAGGGGTTGCCGTCCTGCCACACGCCAAGCTTCGCGGCTTTCATCGCGCCGTACTCGCTGAACCTGGTCTCTGAGCCGG
>CAYHAR010000262.1:0-2939 GCA_964354595.1 uncultured Anaerolineae bacterium
TTACGGATGGATAGAATGACAGACATTTTGCAGCCGCGCGCCGTGTTGTGGGATTTGGATGGCACGCTGCTCGATTCCGCCGAGTATCACTGGCTGGCCTGGCGCGAGACGATGGCAGCGGAAGGTTGCGACCTGACCTACGAGCGCTTTGCCGTCTATTTCGGCCAACGCAACGACGTCATTGTGCGCGGCTATCTTGGGCCAGACGTATCCTCTGGCGACCTCGAGCGCATCGGCGACGCCAAAGAGGTGCGCTATCGCCATCTCGTGCGGACGCGCGGTGTCGAGCTTTTGCCCGGCGTGCGGCGCTGGCTTGCTCGTCTGCGACAAGCTGGCTGGCGGCAGGCGATTGCTTCCTCCGCGCCGCGACTCAACATCGAGACGATTCTGGATGCGCTCGGCATTGCAGGATGTTTTGACGCCACCGTGTCCGCTGAAGATGTCCAGCGCGGCAAGCCCGACCCGCAAGTCTTTCTCGTCGCGGCCGAGCGAGTGGATGTCCCACCCGCGCGCTGCATCGTCGTCGAAGACGCGCCGGTGGGCGTCGAAGGCGCGCATTGCGCCGGGATGCGTGCGATTGGCGTGCGCTCGACGCACGCCGCTCTGCAGGCCGACTGGCTCGTGCAGTCGCTCGAAGAATTGCCTGACGACGCGTTTGATCGGCTGCTCGGTTAGGCTTTCCACCCCGGTCCGCGCACCGCGCGTCCTGGCTTGGCCCCGGTGTGCTCCCCGTCCTTGAGCACTTGAACGCCGTTCACGAAAACGTGGGCCACCCCGGTCGAGTATTGGTGAGGCTGATCGAATGTCGCGTGGTCTTTGATCCGCGCCGGGTCAAAGACGACGACATCGGCAAAATAGCCTGGGGCCAGCGACCCGCGCCGATCCAGCTTGAGGTTACGGGCCGGCAATGAGGTCAAGCGCCGGATCGCCTCTTGCAGCGGAATAATTTTTTCCTCGCGCACATACTTGCCGAGCAGTCGCGCGAAATTGCCATAGGCGCGCGGATGTGTGCTCGACTTTAGAAAGACTCCCTCCGTTGCCATAGACCCGCCGTCGGAGCCAAAGCTCATCCAGGGCAGCGCGATCTGGCGGCGGACGTTATCTTCTGACATGGTAAAGTACACCACGCCCACGCGGCTGTTGTCTTGGATGACGAGGTCCATCACCGTATCTTCTGGCGATTGGCCGCGCATCGCCGCTACCTGCGCCAGCGTTTTGCCGGTGAGCGGCTTGAGCGCGTCATTTTTGAATCCGACCAGGAGGACGTTGTCCGGCGCGCCTGCGGCGTGATACGTGTTTTCCCAGCCATCGCCCGGCGTGGACATTTCCTGCTTTACTCGCTCGCGGATGGCCGGGTCCTTTAATCGCTCGATCCATGCCGGCAGTCCGCCTTCTTGCACCCAGCCGGGCATGGCGGCATCCAGGCCGGTGGAAGAGGCGGCATAGTTGTACATGTCGGCGGTAATGCGCAGACCTTGCGCGCGTGCCGCTTCGATCTTTTCGATGACGTTATCGAGCTGGTCCCAGTTGGAGCGGCCGGATAGCTTGAGGTGATAAATCTCGGCGGCGATTCCGGCCTGACGCGCAATCGTGAGCAGCTCGTCCAGCGATTCGAGAATGGCGTTGCCTTCGTTGCGGATGTGCGAGATGTACAGGCCGCCATATTCGGCGGCGACGCGGGCCAGCGCGATCAGCTCGTCCGTCTGGGCGTAGCAGGCGGGCGCGTAAATTAGCGCGGAAGCGAGGCCGAGCGCGCCTTCCTGCATCGCCTGGCCCACCAATCCGCGCATTTGCTCCAGTTCGTCCGGCGTCGGCGCGCGATTCTCGTATCCGAGCGCGTGAATGCGGACGGTCGCCGCTCCGACGAACGACGCGACATTCGTCGAGACACCCCGCTCGACCAGGTATTCTAGATACTCGCCGAGCGTCGTCCACTCGACCGCGTACTTGATGTCGCCTTGCTGCTCGACCATGTCTTTTTTCATCCGGTCGTTTAGCGGCCCCATGGACTCGCCTTCGCCCATCACCTCTAGCGTCACGCCCTGGCGAATGTCGCCTTGCGAGCGGCCATCTTGTATCAGCGAGTCGGTGGCCCAACTGAGCATGTTGATAAGGCCCGGCGCAACCGCCAGCCCGGCGGCGTCAATGTCCGTCCGACCGTGCGCGTTCTTTAGAGAGCCGACCCCCGCGATGGCGCCTCTGTTGATCGCCACATCACCGACGAACGGGGTTGCTCCGCTGCCGTCATAGAGGGTTCCGTTGTGAATCACGATGTCAAAGGTTTCCATTCTCTGCTCCTGTGTCGAGTTAAACAAAAATCCCAGCTGGGCTGGGACTGTTGCCGAAGCGGGGATTTGAACCCCGATGAGGGAACCCTCACTGCGCCCTGAACGCAGCGCGTCTGCCAATTCCGCCACTTCGGCTGGTGGTTGTATTTTACAACAAACATCCCGGATGTCAAGGTTTATCGGCTGCTGACGATCACGCGCCGCGTGACAATGTACCAATCGGCCACGGTGCGGAACCGATCCGACGGATATTCCAGCGGGCCGATCTGCACGCCGCCCACGCGCTCGTCTGCAGCAAAAGTATAGACCGGCTGGTGCAACAGAATGGCGGGCATTTCGTCCATGAACATTTGCTGGAAACGTCGGTAAAGCTGCGCGCGCGCGTTGCGGTCGCTCGTGCGCCGCGCTTGCTCCAAAATCTCGCTCATGTCGCGGTTCTTGTAGCCGCCATAGTTTTGCCCGCTGGCGGCTTGCGTCTCGTGCCAGAACGGATACGGGTCGGGGTCGCCGGCCATGGACAGATCAATCAACACGGCCTCGAAAGAGCGCGGCGCGAGATAGTTGGTGACCAGCATCGGCACCGGTTTGACCGTGACCGTCACGCCGATGGCCGACCACTGCTCGGCGATGGCCTGGGCCATGGCCGCATGA
>CAYHAR010000262.1:3039-5075 GCA_964354595.1 uncultured Anaerolineae bacterium
AGCGTCTGGTCAATGAGCTTTTGCCGGTCGAGCGCGTAGGACAAGGCTTGCCGGATTTCTTTTTCCTGAAAGAAAGGCACGTCCGGACTGGCCATGTTCATAAAGATCACCGAGTACCCGGCTACCGGCGCAGAGAAAACGCTGAGACGAGGGTACTGGCGCAAGCGGGGCAGTTCGGCGTAAGGCACTCGCGCAATGCCCTGCACCTGCCCGGCCCGATACGCGTTGAATACGGACAAGTCGTCCGCAAAGAACTTGAATTCGATCTTGTCCAGGTAAGGCTGGCTGCCAAAGTAAGCAGGATTCGCCGCCAGCCGGATGTGATCCACCTGGCCGCGTGACACTTGGACGTCTTCCACTTTGAACGGCCCCGTGCCGATGGGCCGAAGGTTGAAATCGGCGGACGGCAGATCGGCGGCCGGGATGTTGCGGAGGGCGTGCGCCGGCGCGATGCCTAGCGTCAAGTAATCCTGGAACGGCGCAAAGGGTTCTTGGAGCTTGAAGGAGAGCTTGTAAGGACTGACGCGACTGATTTCGACGGTGCGCCACAACTCGGCCAGGTCTTCCAGGCCGGGAAAGTTGGGGTCCCTCAGCAGATTGATGGTAAAGAGAACGTCGTCGGCGGTGAACGGCTGGCCGTCGTGCCAGCGCACGTCGGCGCGGAGCGTGACGGTATAGAGCAGGCCGTCGGGGGAAATCTCGGCCGGGCGCGCGGCCAGGTCGGGCTGCGGGAGGCCGTGACTATCCAGGCGCAGCAGCCCGTTGAATATCAGGCCGCACAGGTCGCGGTCCACGTCGTTGAACTGGCAGAGCAACGGGTTGATGGCGCGCGGCTGGCCGACCATTCCCTCGATGTAGGCGCCGCCTTGCGCGGGCGAAAGTTGAGTCGTAAAGGTCAAGGCGACATAGATCAACAATGTCGCCAGCAGTGCCACTCCGGCGGTGACGATGACGATCTGCCAGCGAACGTGTCCGGCGACGGGACGTTGGGTGTTCATGGGGCGCATGATACCACACAACGCGACAGGCGCGCAAATGCAAACCGTCCGACGTTGCTTTATATTCAAACGATGCGCTCGACTTCTGGTATAATCAGGCCACATTCCAGCCCACCTTTCTGAGGAAAAAGTGAAAGACAGACAAGAATACGTGGACGAGCTAGTCGCTGCTCTGCAACAGACATTTGACGCCGATCGCTCAGCCATCCGCCTGGCGCGCTCTCCGCTGCGCATCTGCCCGCTGGGCGCGCACGTGGATCACCAACTCGGCCTGGTTACCGGCATGACGATTGACGAGCCGATCCTGCTGGCATACATCCCCAACACTGAGGGGCAGGTGCGCCTCCACAGCCTCAACTTTTCGCCGCCGGTGACGTTTTCCTTGAACGACGTGCCGCCCAGAGGCGAGCCGCTGTGGGCCAACTATGCCCGCGGCGCGGCGCAGGCGCTTCAACAACGTCACACGCTGCGCTTGGGCTTTGACGGCGTGATCGCCGGGCAAATGCCCATCGGCGGGCTGAGTTCTTCGGCGGCGGCGGGCATCGCTTATCTCCTGGCTCTGGAGGACGTCAACGAGCTTCAGATCGGCCCGACCGAAAATATTGAGCTGGATCGCTACGTCGAGAACGTCTACATCGGGTTGAACAATGGCATCCTGGATCAGTCGGTGATTTTGTTGAGCGAGCATCGCCACCTGACTTTTCTGGATTGCCAGACGGTCGAGTTTGATCGGATCGCATCGCCGCCCGAGGCAAGCGATTTTGACGTGGTGATTGTGTATTCGGGCCTGACGCGGACGCTGGTCAACACGGACTATAATCAGCGTGTGGCTCAATGCGAAGCAGCTGCCGAGTGGTTATTGCAAAAGGCGGGCCTCCCCGTGCCGCCTAGCCCGCGATTGCGGCTTGTCCCGGATGGAGTGTTTTGGGAAAACGAGCGCGGCTTGCCCGAACCATTGAACAAGCGCGCGCGGCACTTTTTCACCGAGCTGGATCGCGTGCGGCAGGGCTTGGCCGCGTGGCGCGAAGGCGACCTGAC
>CAYHAR010000263.1:0-3813 GCA_964354595.1 uncultured Anaerolineae bacterium
ACGATGGGAACAACTTGCGACGAAGTCGGCATCACGCGCGGGGTCGCTGTCGGCGTGGGTTCCAGCAGACCAAACGCGACCACTCCCACGCCCACCACGACAATCAATCCCAGCGCGAGCGCCACCCCGCCAATGATCCACACCAAGTGCGAGTCGCTCTTTTGCGCTGACCTGGCTTTCGCCGCCGGTTTGGGTTGAGCGCCTGCCGCAGGCGCAAGAGACACCACCGTAGAAACTTCAGAAGATGCAACGGCTTTCTTGCCCGCCGCCGGCGGCCCGACGCGCAGCACGATCGCAGTAATATTGTCGCTCCCGCCGTCGTCCTTCGCCATCTGGATCAACTGAGGGACAACCTGCTCGGGTGGCAGGGAAAGCACCGTGTCGCGGAGCTTGTCATCCGGCACGTGACCCGTCAGGCCATCGGTGCACATGACCAGCACGTCGCCATCCGATAGCTCGCCGCTAAAGGTATCCACCTGGACCATCGGCTGGGAGCCGAGCGCGCGCGTGATGACGTTGCGCTGTGGATGCGTCCGGGCCTGCTCTTTGGTCAGGATGCCGGCACGCACCTGCTCGCCCACAAACGAATGGTCATGAGTAATCTGATTCAGCTCGCCCTTGTGGGCGACATAGGCGCGACTATCGCCCACGCTGGCGACATACGCCGTGCGCCCGACCAAGGCGACCGCCACCATGGTCGTGCCCATCCCGGCGCGGGCCGTGTTGCTTTGCGCCTGCTGGTGCACTTCGGCGTTGGCCGCTTGCACTGCGTTGCTCAGCCGCGTCGTCGTATCTTCTGACGGGTCCTCATAGTACACGCGCGCCACCGTCCGGGCTGCCATCTCGCTGGCGACTTCGCCGGCCTGATAGCCGCCCATGCCGTCCGCCACGATGAACAACCGTCCCTTACGCTTTTGGTCGGCCTCGCTCACCTTGGGGACCAGGACACAATCCTCGTTGTGATCGCGCACCTTGCCGACGTCGGTGCCTTCCTTGAAGCTGATCTGCAATTCTTCTGCCATTGCGCTCTCCTCTCAAATTGGCCCGTCAGTAGACGAGAGTGTAATAGTTGCCATTCCATTTGCCCAGGTGAATCATCTTTGAAATCTTGGTCCGGCCCGCCTCCCACGTGGCGTACACGAGCGCCGGGTCGCCATTTTGGAGGCCATCCTTCGCGCCATCTCCAATCGTATCGGGGCCGGACACGGTGTAAACCCACAACGAGCGATCCACGCCGGGGTCCTTGTACCAATTCACCCAATCCTCCACCAACCCCAGCAGTTGCGGCTGGCGGGCATCTACCATAATCGCTCGCAACTCGCTACCCGATTCGCTCATTCCCAACACGCTGACCAGAGTGCCATCGCCCATGCGAACGCTGTTATTGAACATTCCGCCGGGTGGGCATGTGGTGCGGTATGACTTGTCACCCATCGCCACTTTGAACTCGCACGTTTGGTTTATAGATTTGACCTCACTGGCATACCCCACTACCAGCAACGCCTTGCGGCGGATCGTCACCTTGAGCAGCTTGCCCTCGAGAAGGTTTTGGCTCTTCATATCCAAAGTGTCGCGATACCCCAGTTGACGCGCCAACTCGTCAAGCTGAAAGACATTCGCCGTCACGTCTATTCTGAGCGGGCCGACGACCGGCGCTGAGGGAATCAAGACCGACGGCGGCACGCCCGACGCCGGCGTGCGCACTACCGGCAGAGGCGCGCCGGGCATCGCCGTCTTTAGAGGTAGCAAAGGTGTTACCCCAGGCGCCGCCGCTCGATTCATCGCACTCAACACGGCGACCGCCACCAGCACGAGAAACAATACAGCGGCCAGCGCGACGAGCGCAAACGGCCAGAAACGCAAGTATTTTTTCCAGATCGGCCCCGCAACTGCGCCGGAGGCGGGCAGCGTATCCGGCGCGACTCGCACGACGATCACGCTAATGTTATCCGGGCCGCCGCGCTGATTCGCCAGATCCACCAGGCGTGCAGCCGCTTCGTCGGGCGAGCGCCGCGACACGGCAGCGGCAATCTCGGCATCCTCCACCGGGCCGCTCAGCCCGTCGGTGCAAAGAACAATCACGTCGCCGACTTGCAGTGTGTGCTGGAAACGGTCCACCTCGACGGCAGGCTTTTGGCCCAGCGCGCGGGTGATCGTGCTGCGATACGCCAAGCGCCGAGCCTGTTCGGCGTCAATCAGCCCCTTTTCCACTTCCATCGCCACCAGCGAGTGGTCGCGCGAAAGCTGCTCGATCCGCCCCTGGCGCACGCGATAGGCGCGGCTATCTCCCACGTTGATCACGCGCAGATCGCTGCCGCGCACCCACGCGCCGACGCACGTCGTGCCCATCCGCGCCAGGCCGTCCTGCCCGCCGCCACGCGCATAGATTTCGGCGTTGGCCTGTTGCACGGCGGCCACCAACGCCGCCTCCATGTCGTCGCCGGTCCACGCGCCAAAAGAGTGCAGCACACTCTCCACCGCCAATCGGCTGGCGACCTCGCCGCTCACGTGACCGCCCATTCCATCGGCCACCAGGAACAGCTCGCCCTTGCGCGCGCGCTCCTGCGCGTCGGCGGGACGATACACGCCCAGCGAGTCTTCATTAAACTCGCGGACGCGCCCCTTGTCGGATCGAGAACCAACCTCTAGCTTCATTTCGGATTTGCGATTGCGGTGAATTGGCTTATCCAATCCGCAATCAAATCATTGCCACTTGATTTGCCACGAGTCGCTAGGACGGCTCAATACCTGGATCACCCGTCCGGAAGAATCTACGCGCACCACGTCCACCGTCCACTGGCAGGTTTTTGACTCGCCCGATGGCTGCCCCATCGAAAGGAACGTGCCTTCGGTCAATTTTTCCAGCGCGCCGCCCTGCCACGTGATCCGCACACGGAATCGCTCGCCCGGGTCAAGTGTGCCATTCCACGCCCACACCAAATCTACTCCACGCGCAGGCACGGTCTCGCCATTGCGCGGCGACATGAGAGTGGGCGCGGGATACGTCGCGGCTGCCGGCGGCGGTGTCGGCGTGGGCGTGCGCGTGCGCGGCAGAGATGTCGGCGTGGGCGTGGGTGTGTGACGCGGCGTCGAAGTGAGCGCCGCCGGGACCTCGGTCGGCGCAGTGGGCGACGCAGGCGGAACAGCCGTCACGGCTATGGCCGACGCAGTGGCCGTAATCGGCATCGGAGCCGGCTTGGGGCGCATCAAGCCGGAGGCCAGCGCCACCACGACCGGCGCAGCCACAATCAGCGCCACCAGTCCCAACACCCACGGCTGCTGCTTGACCATTTGCGGCGTCCGCATCAAAATCGTGGTCGTGCGACGGACCGCATCCGAGATGGGCGTCTCGCGCTGCCGAACCGCTTCGATAAACGCCGTCGCCGAGGGGAAACGCTGCACGGGGTCTTTGCTCAACGCCCGCATCACCGTCCGCTCCAGATCAGCCGAAATATCGCGGCGGTGCTTGCGCAGCGGCGGCGGCTTTTCTTCCAGGTGAAGGCGCAGCAGCGCCATGTCCACGTTGCTCTGGAACGGCGGGCGACCGGTCAACATCTCGTAAACGAGCGCACCCAGAGAATACACGTCACACCACGGGCCGATGAGGCGATCCCCGGCGGCTTGCTCCGGCGAAGTGTAAAGCGGCGTTCCGGCGCGCGTCTTGGTTCCCTGCTGCTGCGCGATCCCCAAATCAGCCAGGACAGCGCGATTCGTGCCTTTGAAAACCAAAATATTTTCCGGCTTGATGTCCAGGTGAACCATCCGTCGCCGATGCAAGTTATCCAGCGCGCTGGCGATGGGCGCGAGCAAGTC
>CAYHAR010000263.1:3913-5057 GCA_964354595.1 uncultured Anaerolineae bacterium
GAAGGCGGCCGGGTGGGGCAAGCCATCACCTGGAACGTAATATTCTGGCCAAAGCGCACCACGTCACCCGGCTGCAAGCGGCGGGGCTGCCCCGGCCAGATGCGCTGCTCGTTGACGAACGTGCCATTCGTGCTTTGCAAATCCAACAGGTTCCACGACGCGCCGTCGAATTGGATCTCGGCGTGGTGGCGGCTGACCTGCGAGTCGTTGGCGACCAGGATGTTGTCGGCGTCGCGGCCTACAGTGGTCGTTCCCCGGCGCAGCCGGAACTCGTGGCCCAGCCGGTCCACCAGCTCAAGCTCCTCGCCCGAAAGCGCACGATAAAGCGCGGCGGCAAACTCGCCCGCGCTGCGAAAGCGATCCGCGGGCGATTTGGCAAGCGCCTGCGCCACCACGCGCCCCACGCCCGAAGGCAATGTTTGGACGACGGCTTCCAACGGCGGCGGCGGCTCGTACATCACCTTTTGCATCACCGAGAAGGGCGTATCGCCCGTGAAGGGGACGCACCCGACCAGCAGCTCGTAAACGACCGCGCCCAAACTATAAACATCCGAGCGCCAGTCAATCTCTTCGCCGCCCAGTTGCTCGGGCGCCATGTACTCGAGCGTGCCGACCGTCGCGCCGGCTTCCGTCAACCGGACGCTGTGCGCCGCGCGCACCAGCCCAAAGTCGGTCAGCGTGGTGTGATCGTTGACACCCAGCATAATGTTGCTCGGCTTGACGTCGCGGTGGATCAGGCTCTGCTGGTGAGCATAGTCCAGCGCGCTGGCGACCTGGGAGACGATGTAGGCCGCGCGCGCGGATGGCATGGCCCCCTTGGCGCGAATCTCTTCGCGCAGCGTAAGGCCCTCCAACAGCTCCATCACCAAAAAGTGATAGCCGTCCGCGCTGCCCACATCGTGGATGATGACAATGTTGGCATGTTTGAGATTCGCGGCGGTCGTGGCTTCGCGCTCAAAGCGGCGCAAGACCTGCTCGTCCGACGCCAGGCGCGGCGAGAGGACTTTGAGCGCCACGTAGCGCTGCAGGCTGGCATCGAACGCCTTGTAGACGGTCGCCATCCCGCCGCGTCCAATCTCGCCCAGGATTTGGTATTTGCCCAATTGTTGGCCGACTGTTATTTCTGGCATCATCCCACCGCCTT
>CAYHAR010000264.1:0-5038 GCA_964354595.1 uncultured Anaerolineae bacterium
GTCCTTGAGCGTCGTCGGCGAGACGAGCTGCGTGTTGAGATAGTCCAACGCTTTCTTGAGCGAGCCTTCGTCTACGGCCAAGCCGGCTTCTTTGGCTTTGACCATGCCGAGCGCGGCCCATGCGGTCGTCGTCGCGCTGCTCTTGTCGTTGACCCACCAGCCCCAGCCGCCATCGGCGTGCTGCTGGCTGTAGAGCCGCTGCAGCGCGATGCTCACTTGCGTCTTGAGATTCTCTTCGAGCTGCGCGTCAGTCAAGCCCAGCTTTTTGAGTGCGCGGTACGTCAACACGTTCGGCAGGAACCGGCTGACGGTTTGCTCGGCGCACTCGTAAGGATAGTGCTCCAGCCATTTCAAGCCTTCGGTCATTCCGGCCGCCAGCGACGGGTCAACCCGCACGGTGAGCTCGCCCTGCGTTGTATCGAGCTTGCTGGGTAGTGCTACAACTTCGAGCCGCTCGCCTGCTTCATCGAGCGTGCCCGCCGTGGCGACGGTCTCGGGCGTCGAGTAGCGATAGATGGGGAGGCGCTGGTCGGGCGGCAAGCCGGCGGGCGGCTTGCTCGCGTCCGAGTATTCGCCGCCGCTGGCGGCTACGCTAAACACGAGATTTGCATTGTCCTTGTCCTGCACTTCCACCTGCCATTCGACGCGCACATTGTCTTTGGATGGAATCGTCACTTTTTGCGCCGCTTGCCCGCTGATGGTGACGCCCTGCGCTTCGAGGCGCACGTCCACCGTGAGTGATTTGTCGGTGTTGTTGTGGACGACGGCCGCGAGCGTGGATTTATCGCCGACGACGAAAAAGCGCGGCGTGACCGGGCGAATGAGCAAGTCTTTGGTGCTGATAATGTCCTGCTTGCTTTCGCCCACGAGCGTGTTGGCCGTGACGGCTTGGGCCGTCATGCGCCACGTCGTCAGATTATCCGGCAGCACGACTTGGACCTGCGCTTTGCCATTCGCGTCGGTGCGAGCGGTCGCGCTCCAAAACGCGGTGTCATAGAACTGCTGGCGCGGCGCAAACTCGCCAGCGGCTTCGCCTCCACCGCCGCCTTTGATTTCAGTTTGCAGCTTGATATTGAGCCGGTCTACCGACAGCACCAGCGTCGAAGCGGTGCGAATCCCCAGCCCGCGCTTGCCATAGAATCCTTCGACAATCGGCGGCGCGTTCGGGTCGGTGAGCGCGAGCACCGAGAGGTCAACGACCGCCAGCGAAAGCTCGGCCTGCACCGGTTTGCCCGCGTAATCGGTCGCTTGAATCGTGTACGTCACCGTGTCGCGCGGCGAATAGTGTTGTGTCTTGGGGTCGCGGTCGGTGGTGATGCTCACCTTGAGCTCTTGCTGCACCGTCGAGACGGCGAACGACGCATAGCCCACCTTGAACGCGGCCACGGGCGTCGTGTTGTCCACGCCCTTGGCGAGCACGACCGAGACGAAAGCGTTCGGCGCCATGTCCGCCGTGATGGGCAGCTTGAGCACTTCGGAATTAGATTTGAGTTGTATGACTTGCTTGGAGAGAATGCGCCCGCGCTCGACGGTGACGAGCGCGACGACGCTGCCCTGGAACGGCGAAGGAATCAGGATGCTGGCGGTTTCGCCCGGCGCATAACTGCGCTTGTCGGCCACCAGCTGAATGCGATCATTGTTCTCTTGTCGCCACGAAACATACTCGCCGCTCGTGACCCACATGTACGCGCCGCTGCGGACCTTGTTGCCTGCGCCGTCTTTGGCGGTCGCCACGATGCGATACGTCCCGCCTCGCTCCGGTGTGAAGGACGCGATGGCCTGACCGCTCGCGTCCGTCGTCACCGTTTGCGTGGTGACGGCGGTGTCGCTGAACGTCGTCGTCCACACCGGGCCGTTATTCGTCTGCTCCTGCACGTTGAACCACTCGCGCCGGTAGAACACGACGGTGAGATTGGCCTGAGCGAAATCTTTGCTGTCCCAGTCCACCGTCTTGACGTTGATGGGCTGCTTTTCGCCGACTTGGCCGACGTATTTCTCCGGCGAAAGCCCGATGTAAAACATGCCTTGATGCACGACCACGTCGGCGCGATTCGCCACGGCGCGGTCGTTGATGTCGGTCACCTCGGCTTCTATCGTGAATCGCTGGCTATAGTCGTTCTTGCCCAGGTCGGCTTTGACCGGCGTGACGAAATGCCCGGTCGAATCGGTCTTGCCGGAGCCGGAGGCGATGACGCCTCCGCCGCGCCGGCCTGTGCCGTAAAAATTGTCTTCGTCCGTCCAGTCGTAATAGCCCTGGCCTTGATAGTCAAAATAGTACGGGCTGGCGACCACGTTCCACTCTACTTTGGCATCGGCCACCGCCCCGCCAAAATAGTAGGTGGATTGCACGTCCACATTGATTTTCTCGCCCTGGGCGTACGCGGGCTTGTCTGTGGCCACATTGACCTGGAACTCGGGCCGGACGTAGGCTGCGACGATAAAGCCGATGCCGTATTGCCGGCCTTGCCGCTTTCCGCCCGGCTGCGGGCTTTTGCCCGGCTCCTCTATCACCGTGTAGAGCCGATAGTAACCCAGCGCCGCCTGATCGTCCAGCTTGAACTGACCGTTAATCGTCGCCATGTCCGGGCTGAGCGTCAGCGTGTCCGAGTAAATTTCTTTTCCCTGCGGGTCGTCCACGCCCACCCAGATTTTATCTTGACCTTTGAAGAGCTTGTAGCGCGCGTCGTCGTCCAGTCGCAAGATGGTTTTGAAGAAAATTGTTTGCCCGGGCCGGTAGATCGGCCGGTCGGTCGTAAAGTAAACGTTGTACGGCTCCGAGTAGAATCGCCCTTCGACGCCAAAATCCCACGGGCTGATGCCATCCGACCAGCCGTTGAGCGTGAGGCCGAACACATCACTGCCGACGTCGCCGACGACGGCGTAGGCCGTGGACCACTCATCCATTGTGTTGTCCCATTTGGCGGTGAACACGCCATCTTTATCCGTCTTGCCGGAGGCGAACGGCTGAAAGTTGTCGTCGTAAAGCTTGACGGCGGCATTCGGCGCCGGCAGACCAGATTTCAAATCCGTCACCCACACCAGCGCCTCGCGCTCGGCCATCTTGAACACGACGTTGGCTGTGCCCACGACCAGGATGTGCCGCGCAGCTCCACCCTGTTCACCCTTGCCCATTTGCGGCGAAGTGATTTCCAGGTAATACAGCCCGGGCTTGAGCGCTCCGCCTTCTTCGCCGGCGAGATATGTTTTGAGGAAGGCGGTCTCGTTGAGCGCCACATCTTGCGCGGCGGGGGCCGACCACTGCCGCGCGATTGCGCCCGGCGCGGGCCGATATTTCTCCCACACCTCCCAGCCAGCCTGCCCGGTCACGCGCGCAAATTCGTCCAGCCCCATTCGCGCCAGCGTGAAATCCATCGTCGCAATGTTGCGATAGACGGCATATAGCTTGGTATCGGCGTAGGCGCTATACGTGCCGATCTGCCCCGTCGTATTCAGGTACGCCGTCGGCTCGAGCGCGCGCGTGGTGAACTTGACTGTCGCGCTGCGCTCAAGCTTATTGCCGTAAGGATCGGCGATGCCAGAGGCAATCTTGGCCGTGTATTCGGTCGAAGGCTGGCGGTCGAACGAAATCACAAAGCGCCGGTTGGAGCGGCTATAGTATGTGTACACGTCCGTCGCTTTCGGCTCCGGGCTGATGCGGACGTTCCGCATCACCGTCGTCGGGTCAATCGGCGCGGAGAATAGAATCTCGAACGAGCCAAAGGGGGACGCTTCTTTGTCGCCATCGGCGGGAGTGGTCGAGACAATGCGAGGGTAGGGGACGGTTTGGAACGTCCAGGCGTATTCCTTGCGTGTGCCCGCAGGCCCGACGGCGGACTTGGCCCCGGCGGCGACCGAAGCGTAATACCACTGGCCCAATTCCAGCTTGCGCGAGGGCGCAAAGCCCATCGTGTTGCTGGACCATTGGAACGTCCCGCTCACTTTGGGGCCAGAGGCATTCTGCCCAACGTGCAATGAGAACGCCGCTTCCGCCGAGGCATGGTCCATCGGCTGGTTGAACGTCACACTGATGGGGTCGGTGAGCCCGACCATCGCTTGCCGGTCGGTAGGAAGCGTCTTGACGACGAGCGGCGGTTGGACGCCAAAGCTCCACGTGAAATCTTTTTGCAGCACCGCGCCGCTCACGTCCTGCAAGCCCGCCGCGACTTTGGCGGTATAAGTCGCGCCCGGCACGAGCGCATCGGGCCGAAAGACATAGATGGAGGTGTTGAGCCATTCGCCGCGCCCGGTCGCGGGTGGGTCGAGCGCGAGCGGCTTGGGCAGCTTGTCCTGCTCAGAGACGGCCACCAGCGGCACAACGGGCCGGTTGAACATGACGGTGATGGCGCTATCCGGCGCAACATCCTGCGTGTCCTTTTGCGGCAACACCTGGCTGACTTCCAAAAAGCCGATGGCTTTGAAGCGAAAGCCGATGGGCAGCTTGAGCGCGAGGCCGTTTTGCGCTTGGGCGCTTTCGCCGACGCTCACCTCGTAGGTCGCGTCGCGCGCAAAGCCTTCGCCCGATGGCAAGAAGCGCACGGTCTTGTCGTTGTCCCATCGCAGCTCGCCTTGCACCGAAGGCGATACCTTGAACGCGCTCTCGACCGAGGCGCGGTCCATCGGTTGATTAAACGTCAGCACGACCGGCGAAGTCACCGGCTGCTCTTCGCCGCGGTCCGGCGCGCGACTCACCAGCACGGGCGGCAGCGGCGGCAGCTTGGGCGTCGGCGTCGGCAGGATGCGCGTGGGTGCAGGCGTGGGGGTGCCAATGTTGCACGCCATCGCGGCGAGGCTGACGATGGTCACGGCCGCCAAAATGGCGCGGGTGATGTGTCGAGAAAACATGAGAACCTCCATCAGGACGCAGGCAATGGGATATGTTTCCTTGTCGTTCTTTTTGTGAGACATGGTTATTTTACATCAAAGACGCAAAACGTGAAACACGCACCGCCAGGGTGTGCACGCAAAGCTTGTCAGCAGTTGCACCGCGGCAGAACAAGTTTATCTGACAACGTTTGCGTGCATACGCCAGGAGTGTGAC
>CAYHAR010000265.1:0-5033 GCA_964354595.1 uncultured Anaerolineae bacterium
AACACAAGCGCCGCGAGCAGGTCGTGCTGGCAGCCGGCATAGTCGAGCGTGTCCGACTTGATGGCGATGAAATCTGCCGCCTTGCCCGGCGCAAGCTGGCCGATGTCGTCGCGGCCCAGGACCTGCGCGCCGCCACGTGTGCCCAGCCACAAGGCTTCCTCGGCGGTCAGCGCAGCGGGATTGCCCCCGGCGGGTCCGCCGACGCGCTGGAGCAGCAATGCTTGTCGCGCTTCGGCCAGCAGATGCGAGCCATCGTTGCTCGCGCTGCCGTCCACGCCCAGCCCCACCTTGACGCCGTGATCGAGGTACGCGCGCACCGGCGCAATACCCGAAGCCAGCCGCATGTTGCTCGTGGGGCAGTGCGCCACGCCCGTCCCGGCTTTTGCCATGCGCTTGATTTCCGGCTCGTTGATGTGGACGCCGTGCGCGTACCACACGTTGCTTCCGGCCCAGTCCAGCTCTTCGGCATACTCGACAGGCCGGTGGCCGAACTGCCGCAGGCAAAATTCTTCTTCGTCTTTGGTTTCGGCCAGGTGCGTGTGCAGGTGGACGTTGTACGCGCGCGCGAGCTTGGCCGCTTCGCGCATCAGGTCGGGCGTGACGGAGAACGGCGAGCACGGCGCGACGACGATGCGCAGCATGGCGTAGGGCCTGGCGTCGTGGTACGTCTCGATCAATCGCCGCGTGTCGCGCAAGATCGCGTCTTCCGATTCCACGACGCGATCGGGCGGCAGGCCGCCTTTGCTTTCGCCCAGGCTCATCGAGCCGCGACTGGCGTGAAAGCGAATGCCGATTTCCTGCGCGGCGCGGATTTCGTCGTCGAGCCGCGAGCCGTTAGGAAAGATGTACAGGTGGTCGCTGGCGGTGGTGCAGCCGGAAAGCATCAGCTCCGCGCAGCCGACGAGCGTGCTGGTGTAGACGGCGTCCGCGTCCATCTCGGCCCAGATGGGATAGAGCGTCTTGAGCCAGCCGAACAGCGTGGCATTTTGTGCGGCAGGGACCGCGCGCGTGAGCGTCTGGTAAAGATGATGGTGCGTGTTGACCAGGCCTGGCAGGATGACGCGGCCCGTCGCGTCCATCACGCGGTCGGCGGGCAGCGAGCCGAGTTCTGCCGTTGTCCCGACTTGTTCGATGACGTTATCGCGGACGAACAATGCGCCATCGGGAATCGCGCGGCGAGCGTCGTCCATCGTAATGAGTAGCTTGGCATTGCGAACCAAAAGCGTAGACATGGCTTGATCTCACAATGTGTAGGGGCGACCCGCCGGGTCGCCCCTACGGGTTTTGCAACTCGACAAAATAACAACTGCACGCTTCGTCAATCAGGTCTGGCGTCATGCTGGGAGGAATGCCTTCATAGTCGCAGATGGAGACGAGCGTTCTGATGATGTCGCGCGGGTGGACAGACTGCATGGGCCGACGCGGTTCCTGATACCATTTTCGCAACAGGTGCACAAAGCCATTTTTGTCAAAGGGAACATTGTCGGTCTGGCACATTCTCGCAAAGATTTGATAATACATCTTTTCGTCTGGACTGCCGACTTGTACTTTGATCTGGATGCGCCGCAAAAATGCGGCGTCCACCAGTTGCGCCGGATCGAGGTTGGTGGAAAATACGATCAATTGCCGGAAGGGGATTTCCAGCGTTTGACCCGACTGCAAGCGGAGAAAGTCAATGCCGGTCTCCAGGGGCACGATCCAGCGATTGAGCAAATCTTGCGGCCTGATCTGCTGGCGGCCAAAGTCGTCAATCAAAAACATGCCGCCGTTCGCTTTAAGCTGCAGCGGCGCTTCGTAAATCTTGGCGATCGGCTCAAAGCGCAAGTCCAGCGCTTCCATTCTCAGCTCGCCGCCCGCGACCACGGCCGGCCGCAGGTAGAGCGCCCAGCGTTTGTCCACCTTGACGTCCCCCAAGACGCCCGTCTTTCCAGGCGGCGGAGTGGTTTTGTCGTCCACCAGGGCGGGCATGTGGATCACCGGGTCAATGATCTGGACAATTTGCCCGCCGACGGTGATGGCAAACGGCAGCCAGATCGGGTTACTGTGGGCCAATACCTGAGCAATGGCCTGAGCTACAGAGGTCTTGCCATTGCCCGGTGGGCCGTACAAAAAGAGCGATGCGCCGCCATTGATTGCCGGGCCGATGCGGCGATGCAAGTGCTCCGGCAGAACCAGGTGGCTCAACGCTTGCTTGACCTGATCCGGGGTCACCCGCTGCCTTTCGCTGGTTTGGAGGCGAATCGCTTCGTTGTAGACCTGGATATCCACCGGGGCCGGGCCGACGTACTGCGTGCGCTCGACCGCGTCGCGGGCGCGCCGGGCGCCTTCTTCCGTCAGGCGGTACGTGTAGCCCAGACGGATGCTGCCCGCCTTGGCAATTTCGACCAGGTGATCGCGCTGCATCTCGGCGAGCAAGTCGTCAATGATTTGAGGAAAGATGCGAATGATTTCGACAAAGCGCCCGACGCTGACTTCGCCTTCGTTAAAGAGCATCCGGTACATCAGATCGGTGACCAGCGAGGCGGGGATGCCCAACTGCTCAACGGTGGTCACTTGCGCCAGTGTCTTTTTCAGCTCGTCCAAGATAGCCATGGCTCGCCTCCTCCTGGGTGAATGTCAACTCGCCGGGGCAGGTAGTGTGGCCTGATTCTACCCCGCCCGGCGATGGATGTCAAAGCAAAAGGGCGACCCTATGGTCGCCCCTGTTGTTCAAACCGCCTCCAGGCTCTGGCATTCCTTAATTTCCACCTGGTCAACCGTTTCGTTGTCGGCCTGGAACGTGAACCTCGCTCTGATTCGCTTGCCTCGGAGGATAAGCGGCAGCCAGTGAGGATCGTCTTGCCACATGGTTTCAAAGGGAATCTCGCTCACTCTGTACCACGCGGGCCTCATCTCCGCGCTTTCCGCTGGCTCGCCTTCCCACTGGCGCGCCAGGAACACGTGCACCACCTGATCCCATCCCGGCTTGGCGGGGAATACAAACGTCAGGTGAGCCATCCGCCGGAGGTCTTGTTCCGAGACTAGGACTCCTGTTTCCTCTCTTAATTCTCGAACGGCGGCCCTTTCTATGGTTTCGCCGTTTTCGACCTTGCCGCCAAAGCCGTTCAACTTGCCCTGGGCAAAGCCGGCCTTTTTCAAGCCCAAGAGGATTTCGCTCGACGGCTCGTCTTTGATCAGAAAAACAAGCGTTGCGTCTCTCACGTTAGTTCTCGGCCAACATGTCGTCGTACTCGATCTCGAATCGCAACTTGTGCTTGGCCTCTTCTTGGGCCAGCGCCAGGAACATAGTTTTCACATTCTCGTCGTCGGTGCTGGAGGCGAGGCCGCTATATAGCTTAAAGGCCGCTTTTTCCTTCTTCATCGCCAGGATCAGCACGCCTTGATAGTTCATGTCCGGGCTGGGCGCAGCGTCAACTATATAGTCGGCCAGCTTCATATCCATCACTTGCTCGGCGGGCTTGAGCTTACCCCCCGCCTTGATGGCCTCGAGCTTGGCTTTGTGCTTCATCTCTTCTTGGGCGAAATCGCTCAAGACCTGGCGCATTCCGGGCATTTTCGCCTGGCTCGCCAGTTGAGTGTAAAACTTGGCGGCGGCTTGCTCTTCGCCGATAGCATAGTTCAGCACGTCGTCAATCGAATGCCACAGGGTCATGTCGGGTTCTCCTTGCAGTGTGGATTCTGCTCGCGTCAATCTGCTTGCCATGTTTTCAAAATGGCGCGCACCGATCGGCTCATTTCCTTTGCATAGTCCGCGCTAAACTTGCGCTGGTACTGTAGTTGCCCGATGTTGCTAGCGCCCTCGACGGTCGTCCTGTCTCTGAACGTTCGCTCGTGCAAATCGCGGTACATCTCTTCAAAGCTGGCTCTATCCAGCCTCTTGTACCGGTTTTCAAAGACGATAAACTCGTCATCGAATCGCCGCGTCTGCTCTCTTTCTTTTTGCTGCTGCGTGGGATACCCCAAGCACAGCAGGCAAATAGGAAAAACATATTGGGGCAGGTCGAACAGCTCCTTGTGGGTCTCGTAATTCTCCATAATGTCGCCGATGTAGCACGACCCGACGCCGAGCGATTCGGCGGCGATGACGGCGGTCTGCGCGGCGATGAGCGCGTCACAGCACGCCAGAAACAAGTCGCCTTCTTCCGGTTTTCTCACGACGACCTTGTTGTGCGCGCACATCTCTTGGACGCCCGACACAATGAAATAATCATACCAGCGTTGATAGTCGGCCAGGAAGAGCAAGACCCACGGCGCCTTGGCGATAAAGGGTTGGTTATCGCAGGTCTTGGCGAGTGTGTCCTTGGCACGCTGATCGTTGACCTCGATGATCGAGTACAGCATCATGTTCCCGGCGGTGGGCGCGCGCAAAGTTGCTGCAAGGATCTCTTGCTTTGTTTCCGCGCTGATCTCTTTTGCCTCATACGCGCGAATAGACTTGCGATTCAAGATCACTTCTATAACGGGGTTCATCTTGGCCTCCTCGCCCGCCATGTGATTACGTGCGTGCTGACCGGGCCTGACGCACGATTTTGGCAATGTGTCCAACGTGATCGTCGTCGTGCATGAGGCCGAGGACAAAGCGGCCCATCGCATTCACCTGAGGCCCGCCCGGCCATGCCTCATAGACATTGTCCAGGTGTGGCTCGTCCGGCCACATCGCCAGGCTCGTCAATCGCATACGGCGGCTTTCCTCCAGCCGATGGCGACACTGTGCCAGGGTCGTCACCGTTTCCCAGGGCGTTTCGTAGCGGGAACGGCCATGCGGCTGCACGCCGCGCGCCAACTCGGCCGCCAAGGCAGCCGATTCCTCTGCCGACGCCGTCGTGTGCACGATGACGTGGCCTAGCGTCCAGGCCATCTTGACCTCTTCTTCTTTGGCAGCCCACCGGTCATTTGCCTCCGGGTCCACCGGGACGAAGGTTACGTCTGCGTCCACGCAGTCTGCAATCAGGCCCAGCATAGTGTCCACCATCTCGTGCGTCAGAGTACCCATGTCGTCGTGGGTTAGACCGGCGACAAGCTCTGCGAGTGTG
>CAYHAR010000266.1:0-3510 GCA_964354595.1 uncultured Anaerolineae bacterium
GTGGCGTAGCACACGCGCACGTAATGGCCGCTGGCTTCGCCGAACGCGCTGCCTGGAATGACGGCGACTTTTTCCTCCGCCAACAATGCGTTGGCAAACCCTCTATCATCCATCCCGCTGATTTCGACCGACGGGAACGCATAGAACGCGCCTTGCGGCTCAAAGCATTTTAGCCCGATCTCGTTCAGCCCGCTCACGACGAGCCGCCTGCGCCGGTCGTACTCTACCCGCATCCGCTGCACGTCGTCTTCGCCGCAAGTGATGGCCTCCAGCGCCGCCGCCTGTGCGGGCGTGGGCGCGCTCATGATCGTGTACTGGTGGACTTTGCTCATCGCCTCGGCCAGCTCGACGGGCGCGGCCACGTAGCCGATGCGCCAGCCGGTCATCGCGTGACTTTTTGAAAAGCCGCCCAACAGAATCGTGCGTTGACGCATTCCCGGCAGGCTGGCAAAGCACGTGTGCTCCATGCCGTACACCAGCCGGTCATAGATTTCGTCGCTGACGACGACGAGGTCGCGCTTTTCGGCGACCTGAGCGATTTCGAGCAGCGTCTGGCGCTGGAGCGCCGCGCCGGTCGGGTTGTTAGGGTAGCCCATCAGCAGCGCTTTGGTTCTGGGTGTAATCTTACGCTCGATTTGCGCGGCTGTCACCTGAAAGTTGTCCTCTACACGACAGCCAATCGTCACCGGCGCGCCGCCGTTAAAGAGGATTTCGGGGATATAGGCGACAAAGCACGGCTGGGGGACAATCACCTCGTCACCGGGGTCTACCACCGCCGTCAGCGCCAGGTAGAGCGCCTCCGAAACGCCCACGGTGATGAGCAGCTCGGTCTCGGGGTCGTACTCTACACCGTAGAGCCGGGCGAGGTAGCCGGAGAGCGCGCGGCGCAGCTCGGTCGTGCCCGGGTTGGACGTATAGTGCGTCTCGCCACGGCCGAGGCTCTCGACGCCCGCGCGGATAATGTGCGGCGGCGTCACAAAGTCAGGCTCGCCGATGCCCAGGCTGATGACATCCTTCATCGTCGCGGCGATATCGAAAAAAGCGCGGAGGCCGGAAGGCGGGATGCTGGCGACCTTGTGGGAGATAAAGTTGCGCATGATTGCCTCGATTTCGGATTCTTGCGCTTGCGCGCAGCGCGGGCAAGTGTTGCGGATTGCAGAGCGCCAAAATCAGTTGGAGCCATCAGCTCGCTGAAGCGCGATGAGCAGTTGTTCTTCTTTTTCTCGCGGCGCGCGATGCAGTGATTCTTGGTGGCGGCGGATGAGCGAAATGGTCAATGCGCTGCATCCGGCCTGGGCCGCCCACTCTGCGCCCAGTTCGGCATGTTGGCGGTGAATCACGAACGGGCGACGCCACCCGCACGGCTCGCCGCGAGTCAGCCACTCTAGCACGCCGGGCGCAAAGCGTTTGCTCAATACAATGGTCGCGCGATGCCACGCGTGAATCCGCGCGGCGGATTTGGCTACATCGTGCAGCAGCGCCGCGGCGAGCAAGTCCGGTTCGGTGTGGCTCTCGTCGCGCAACGCGCGCATCACGTTGAGCGCGTGCCGCTGGTCGGGGACACTCATCCGGCGATACAGTTCTCGCGCCTGGGGCGGCAGCATCTCGTCGGCTTCGCGCAAGTCGTCCGGCGAAACGCGAGCCAGCAGCGCGCTCACAAACTGGCGCACGCGATAAGTTGCGGCCTGTAGAATCACTGCGGCTCGCAGACCCGGAAGGTCCGATTACTAGAACCCCAGGATCAGCCGCGTCAGGAAATCCATCGGCGGTCCCATCAACAGGCCAATCACGCCGACGAATGCAAGCGCCAGCACGATGAATATGCCATAAGGTTCCAGACGCAAGATGTACTCACCCCACTGTTGCGGGAGCACAGCCACGGCAATGCGCGACCCGTCCAATGGCGGAATGGGAATGAGATTAAAGACCGCAAGTGCGATGTTGACGACTACAAAGTAACCGGTCATATAGGTCAAAAAGCCGCCTGGGACAAGATGGAGCCGGACGGGGATGGCAAATAGCGCGGCAAGAAAAAGATTCGAGAGTGGCCCGGCCGCCGCAACGAGTGCGAAACCGATTGTCGCATTACGGCTGCGGTACAGGCCGTACGGATTCACCGGCACGGGCTTGGCCCACCCAAAGCCATACACCAAGATCAGCAGCGCGCCAATGGGATCCAGGTGGTCGAGCGGGTTGAGACTCAAGCGGCCGTAATCGCGGCTGGTCACGTCGCCCAGGCGATACGCAGTGAAAGCGTGCGCCAATTCGTGAACGGGCAACGCGATGAGCAAGATCAGCACACGAGAGAGGAGCACTTCGGGCCGCAAAAGCGAACTAAAGTCAAAAGGCATCGGCAATCCTCTAGTTATCAATTCGGTCGCGTATTATAACACAAACGCGCCGCCGTTGCCGGAGTGCGCTGTCGCCACAAGCGCCCTAGACCGTAAGCATACTGTAACCGCTTGGCCCGGCAAAATATGATAAGATGAAACTGCCATGTCGAACGCTACTCTGCTCTTACAAGACACGCTGCAGCTATTAGGCGTCATCATCCGTGACGCGCCAGATGCCATCGTCGTCGCCGACGCTCAAGGGACGATTCGTTGCATCAACGCCGCGGGAGCGCAGTCGTTTGGCTTGAGCGCGGGCGAGGCCGTCGGCGCCAGGCTGCCGGAGGCGCTGTGTGGAACACTGGCTCAACTCCAGCGCGAAGGGGCAACGCGCTGCCAGGTTGAATGGCCGGACGGCAACACGTTCCAGGCGACGCTCGTTCCGACGCCGGGCCGGGGCGCGCTGATCGTCTTTCACAACGCGGCCCGCTTCAAGCCGCGCGACTGGATCGAGTTGGTGGCCGTGGTGTCGCACGACCTAAAGTCGCCGCTGGCTGTGCTCACTGGCTATGCTCACGTTTTGGCTGAATCGCCCGAGCTTGCGCCGCACTCGCGCGATCACGTGCGCGCCATCATTGAAAACGCCGACCGGATGCGCGACCTGATCGAATCGCTGCTCGACCTGGCGCAGGTGGAGGCGGGCCTGGGCGGCGAAGCCGAGCCGTGCGATCTGGTCCGGCTCGTCGGCAGCGTGCAAGAGATGCTCGAGCGCCAGGCTCAAGACAGGCAGCAGACGCTCACGTTCAACCTCTTGCCTCTGCCGAATGTGGTGGGCAATCCCGTGCGCTTGACGCAGGTCGTGTGCAATCTCGTCGGCAATGCGATCAAGTACACTCCGCCCGGCGGGAGCGTTCAGGTCGTCGCCGAGCAGCGCGACCGCGAGGTTTGTTTTTGCGTTCGAGACAATGGCCCCGGCGTTCCGCCGGCGGCGCAGGCCAAGCTCTTTCAGCGGTTTTATCGCGTGGGCGGCGCTAAAGGGGGCGTAGAAGGCACGGGCCTCGGCCTGGCGATCGTCAAGTCTATTGTCGAAAGCTATGGCGGGCGCGTGTGGGTGGAAAGCCAGGCCGGGCAGGGGAGCACGTTTGGGGTTGCTTTGCCGGTGGATCGGACTGCCTAGACC
>CAYHAR010000266.1:3610-5024 GCA_964354595.1 uncultured Anaerolineae bacterium
CGAGGTTCGCTTTATCGTCGTTGGCTCCATTCGTCGAGGAAGTGAATGGACGCCTGAATGCCTCGGTAAAAATTCGGCAGGTGCAGCTTTTCGTTCGGGCTGTGGAGATTGTCGTCGGGCAGGCCCAGGCCCATGAGCACGGTGGGGATACCCAACACGCTCTGGAATGTGCTGACGACGGGGATGCTGCCGCCTTCGCGCGTCAAGACCGGTCGCTGATCAAAAGCACGCTCGAGCGCCGTGGCAGCGGCTTGCATCACGGACGAGTTGCGATCCACCATCGCGGGCTTGCCGCCGTGCAAGTCTTTTACCGTGACCTGGACGTGCGGCGGCGCAACGCGCTTGACGTGCGCGCGGAATAGCTCGGCGATTTCCTTCGGGTCTTGGTCCGGCACCAGCCTCATGCTGATCTTGGCGGACGCTGCGCTGGGCAGCACCGTCTTGGAGCCTTCGCTCATATAGCCGCCCCAGATGCCGTTGCATTCCAGCGTCGGGCGCGCGCAGATTTGTTCGAGCACGGTGTAGCCTTTTTCGCCCCACGTGGAGGGAATCCCCGCTTCGCTGAGAAAAGCGGCTTCGTCGAACGGAGCCTTGGCCAGCGACCGGCGCTCCTCGTCATCTATCGGGCGCACGCGGTCGTAAAAGCCGGGAATGGTGACGTGGCCGCGCGCGTCTTTCATGCTGATGATGATTTCCGAGAGCGCCTGGATGGGATTGTAGACCGCGCCGCCGAACGAGCCGGAATGCAGGTCGCGCTTGGGTCCGGTGATTTTGACCTCCATGTAGCAGATGCCGCGCAGTCCATAGGTGAGCGCGGGGAGGTCGGGGCGCGGCATGGAGCCATCCGAAATCAACACCGCGTCGGCGGCCAAGAGTTGGCGATTCGCTTCGATGAATGGATCGAGGCTCGGACTGCCAACTTCTTCTTCGCCCTCGAGGACGAATTTGACATTGACCGGCAGCTTGCCGGATGTTTTGAGATACGCTTCGACGGCTTTGACGTGCACGTAAAGTTGCCCCTTGTCGTCCGAAGCTCCCCGCGCATAAATATTTTGCCCGCGCACCTCAGGCTTGAACGGATCGGATTGCCACAGGTCGAGCGGGTCCACCGGCTGCACGTCGTAATGGCCGTAGACGAGAAGCGTTGGCTTGTTCGCGCCTGCGCCCAGCCATTCGGCGTAGACGACCGGATGCCCGGACGTGGGCATTACCTGCCCGCGCTGCATTCCCATCGCCCGCAGGTGATCGGCCAGCCATTGCGCCGCGCGGGCGACATCGTCCTTGTGCTCGGGCTGGGCGCTGATACTGGGAATGGACAATAGTTGTTTCAGCTCGTCAAGCTGAGCGGCTTGGCGGCTGATGGCAAAGCTCAGAGCTTGATCGCGCATGATATTCTCCGCGTTGAATTGGGGGT
>CAYHAR010000267.1:0-5015 GCA_964354595.1 uncultured Anaerolineae bacterium
GTGGATTGGCGCACGCCGCGCGCTTTGCCTGGGAGCAGGCCGCCCGGCAGACGGCTGACCTCTATCGCCACGTCATCGGCCCGGCATCAAGCAAGATGACCTAACCTCCTAAACTTGCAAGCCCGCCCTCTTCAAGCTCGCCAAGCCACGCGGGCTTTTTCGTTTACGCCCAAGCTACCCTCGTTTACAAAAACTTTACATCGCTCTAACAGCCAGGTAGCACGCTTCAAGTATTGTCGTTGCAGTAGGATCGCCGATTCACGGAAAGGAGGTATCAAACAGCAACGATATGACTTTTCGCCGCGCGCCCATCGGGGCGACCTAACGCAAGCAGGGAGAAAGGAACATGAACATTTCCATGAAAAAGTATAGCCTGGTTGGCCTAACATTGGCCGGCGCTATTCTGGCGACAGTCCTGGTCGTGAGCCTGGCCTCGGCCCACGTCACCGCCGCGTCCATCACCGGACTGGTCAATCTGCCCGGCGGCGGACTGCCGGTGCCGGATGGCACGCTCGTATGGCTGCTCAAGCCTGACCGCTCAACGTATGGCAGGGCGCAAGTCGTGACGAGCACTGGCACATTCGACTTGTCCAATGTGCCGCCCGGCAACTATATCATCCGCGCGCGTCCACCCGAGCCTTCGGGCTACACACCTTCGCTGATGCAGCCGGTGATCGTGTTAAACTCGCCAGTTGATGTCGGTACACTTTACCTGACGAACCCCAGCATCACCGGCACAGTCTATCTGCCGGATGGCGTCACGCCGGCTATGGCGAAGGTGCACGTGTACGCCGGGCCGGTGGAAGTCGAAATCCGCGAGACATTACCCGATGGCACTTTTGCCATCGGCGGATTGTGGCCGGGCACGTACCGCCTGGCCGCCGAGCCGCTGCCCAACGAGTGGCTGTGGTGGTCACGCTCCATCACCGATGTTATCGTCAGTGATGAGACGCACTCTGTATCGCTGACACTGCGGACGCCCGATGTGTACGGCTGGGTCATAGATAGCCAGGGAGCGCCAATTCAGGACGCTGTCGTCTATGCTGCCTCCCAAAACATGGGCGGATACGGCGTAGATGTCACCGGCCTATCGGGCAAGTTTGCGATTGACAGCCTGTCGGGCAGCGCCGCCGTCATCGCCGTCGAGCCGCCGATCTATCACCCCGGGCTGATACCCACCGGCACCATCGTGTCGCTTTCGAATCACGATCCCATCACACTGACCTTGCTCTCGTCGCTCAAGATCGTGACCGGCGTCGTCACGACGAACAACCCCTTGACGCCCATAGTCGAAAACGCGCTCGTCATCGCCAACCGCATCGGGGCCAATGGTCAAGAATCGGCCACGACGAACAGCAGCGGTCACTATACACTGACCCTGGCCCCCGGCTTGTGGGCGCTCACCGTCAGGCCGATCAGCACAAGCGTCCCACTCCACTGGGTCTATCCGCGCCCGCCGCAATTGATTCACTTTGACGACACGCCGTTCAAAGAGACCAAGCAGCTCGACTTTAAGGTGTTGACCGCCGACGCTCGAGTGATCGGCGCTGTGCAGATGCCCGGCGGAGGCGCGCCAGCCTTTACCGTCACCGTGGGCCTGTTCACTGACCAAGGCGTCGGCGTGAAGCAAGAGGTGGATACCAGCGGTTTGTTCACCTTCCACGTGCCGCATGGGCCTTACCAGGTGGATGTCCGCGTGGCAAGCCCGATGTATGCCGCGCCGCCGGTCGAGCCGATCTTTGCCGCGCCGCTGACCACGACCGTCATCCCGACCATCACGCTCATCGCGCGCGACGCGGCCATCACCGGCACACTGACATTCTCGAACACACCTGTGGCGGACATTCCCGTCGTCGCCTGGAACTCGAACACGCACGCGGCCTTCCAGACACGCTCCGGTCCGGATGGCGTGTACATGCTGGCGGTATACACCGGAACGTGGCTCGTGCGACCCGCGCCGCTGCCCAATCAGCCTTACGTGTATGCCGGCGAGCCGCAACAAGTCGAATTGACAACCTCCGGCCAGATCGTGGGCGGCGTAGATTTCAAGTTGCTCTATGCCGACGCGACGATTCACGGCGTGCTGCTCAAGCCGAATGGCGCAGTCGCCAACGACGCTCACGGCTGGGGCAAGGCCGTCAACGCGACTGATCCTACCATCTACAACGGCGCGCCCGTCCGGCATGGCGCGTTCGACATCCTGGCGCCGGGTAACGCGATGTACACCGTCACACTGCGCCTGCCGGACGGCGGTCGTTACGTCTACACGGGCACGGCCCAAACGACCTCGGTCGGGACAGACGAGACCGTCACGCTGACATTCCAGTTAGAAGAAAAGAACGCCCGGTTCATCGGCGCGTTGTGGGATCGGCGTAATGATATGAGCGTCGCGGGCGTGCCCGGCAAGGTGTGGGTGTGGGATAACGACCTGTGGCTCAGCACCGAGATTGACACCGGCGACGGACATTACTCTCTGCCCGTGCCAGCCGGGCTGTGGGGGCTGGATTATAGCATCCCTGAAGGCAGCCAGTGGGTCAAGCTAGTCGGCGCGCGTTACTATGGAGTGGATTCCGCCCCACCGCCGCAAGTAGCAAACTTGCCAGTAGCGCGCAAGGACGGCATGCTGACCGGCACAGTGCTGCTGCCTGATGGCGCTCCTGCTGCTGGCGCAGTCGCCGTTGCGGATGGGCTTTCACACGACATCTGGGGGCTGACGATGCGCGCGCCGGTCGGCGCGGATGGTGCGTTCTCGATGAGCCTGCCTTCTGGCCGATACGTCGTGCGCGCCACGCGCTACAGCGACGAGACGCTGATCAACCCGGTCGCCCGGCCCGTGCACGTTCCGCAGAACGGCGCAGCCAACGTCGCGCTCCAATATCGCCAGCCCGATGCGTGGATCACCGGGCAGGTCACGCTGATCACCAACACGTCCGCGTACACCGGCGATGTGGCTGTGTTCGCGTGGACAGAGGATGGCGGCTATAACAAGACGACGGTCGAGCTGGGCGGCGTGTACAGTATGCCCGTCATCTCCCATACGCTTTGGCACCTGGCCGCCGTGTACGAGACGCCCGATCAGTATTGGAAAGCACGCGCCAATGTGCTGGTGACCGACACGACGGTGACGCGCGACCTAGTGCTGTTCGGCCCGTCCTACAAGCCAGCGCCGATCTCGGTGCTGTTCGATCCATCGGAGGAGCAACACATCGAGTTGGCCGACGGAACAAGCATCTACATCCCGGCTGGCGCGATTCCCGCCAGCGGCAACACGGTCTTGCTCAACATCACGCCGCTGGCCGGAGCGCCGCACCATCACAACGGCGACGTGTTGGGACTGACCTATGCCTTTGAGGCGTTCGACGCGGACGGGCAGCCGATCACCGAGCATTTCAACCAAGACGTGCTGATCGTCCTGCGCTACGACCCGCTCGAGCTGCATCGCCTCGGCCTGACCGAGCGCGGCCTCAAGCCCGCCTACTTTTCGACTTCCACGAACAGTTGGACCTTTCCAGATAGCTTTATAGTAGACACAACGCACAACACAATCTCGATGCTGATTGATCACTTTACCAGCTACGGCGTGCTCGGCACCAGTTCCTACACCATCTTCCTGCCCGTCATCCAAAGAAACTGAGACCATAGCGATCCGCTTTTGCCACAGTCTCCCGCAGGCCGCCAACCTGCGGGAGGCTTGTCTCGGGCGCTGACCGTCCAGCTTGCGCGGCTTTGGCCCTGAAAGGCACGGTGTTGAAACGCCACTACCCATCCCGCGCAAAACTTGGCTCCGCCCTGTGTGTGGGGCGACCGCAAAAGCCACTTAGCGCAGCTCGCCCAACGTCACCTCCAAGGCAATCGTCTTGCCGTTGCGCCAGACCTTGAGCGTGACCCGCTCGCCCGCCTGGTGATGCAACAGCGCGTTGGTGAACGAAAGCTCCGCGCCAATCTTGTCCTGGCCGATCTCGGTGATAATGTCGCCCTCGCGCAGCCCGGCCTGCTCGGCCGGCGAGCCGGGATCCACGCCCTTGACGTACACGCCCCACTCCATCGGCAGCCCATTCGCCCCGGCGACTTCGGGCGTGATGGTCAACGAGCGCAAGCCCAGGTACGCGCGCGAGACGTAGCCTTTTTTAATGATCTGGTCGGCCACATTCTTGACCGTGTTCGAGGGGATGGCAAAACCCAACCCTTCGGCCACATCGCCGGAGGAACCATCGCCGCGCACGATGGCCGTGTTGATGCCGACCACCTGCCCCATCACATTGACCAGCGGCCCGCCCGAGTTGCCGTGATTGATCGCCGCGTCGGTCTGGATCAGTCCCTCGAGCGAATATCCCTGGCCGCTATCCAGGTTGCGGTTCACGGCGCTCACCACGCCAACCGTGACCGTGTTCTTGAAATCACCCAATGCGCTGCCGATGGCGATCACCGTCTCGCCGGGCTGCAATACGGACGAATCGCCAAACTCTGCCGTGGCCGGCACAGGTCCATCTACTTTGATCACCGCCGAGTCGGCATAGGGGTCCACGCCAACCAAGCGCGCCGGAGCTTTATTCCCATCGGCAAAGATCACTTCTAGCGATTGTTGGTCTTGTACGACGTGATTATTGGTGAGGATATAGCCCTCTTGAGAAATCACCGCGCCCGAGCCGGAAGACTTGGGTTGTATGACGCGCATTCCCCAAAAGCCCCGCACCTGCTGCGGCTTTTGCGTGTTGATCACCGTCACCACCGCCGGGCGAATCTTGGCGACCGCCTGCACCACTGCCGAGTTAGTCTCTAGCCGGAGCTGCGTGATTTCTTGCTTCACCGGAGAGGCCACCACCGGCGTGGTCCCGAGCGAGATCGTCGGCGCAGCCTGGCGCGCCACCACATACGCCACGCTGCCCCCGGCCAGCGCGCCTCCCAGCGTGCCCACCATGAGGCTCAATGACGCCAGCAGCGTCACGGCCCAGCAGCCCAATTTGTTCCTGCGTTGCTCCTGTTCCATTCCTGTCCTCTCTATCCGCCACACTCTT
>CAYHAR010000268.1:0-5013 GCA_964354595.1 uncultured Anaerolineae bacterium
AGGAACGCCCGCGCCATGCCCAGGCCGTTTTCTTCCAGGTGAAGGGAATCATAATGCGAGCGCGGCGGGATGGGCCGCCCGGTGACGATGAGCCATTCGTCCGTAGGATAGACGAATCGCACGCCGAGCGTTTTGCGGAATTCCTTTTGCCATCGCCCGGCGCAATCCAGCACGGCGTTCATCTCGGCGGGCGTGTTGGGCCGCTCGCCATACTTGTGATGCCGGGTGATGCCGACCGGCACGATGGACACCGACCGCACGCGCGGCCAGAACTCGGCCAGGTCGCGCACGCTGCGCTCCAGGCGCTCGCCGTCGTTCAGCCCGGGCGTGACGACGATCTGCGTGTGAACCTCGATGCCGCAGCGAGCGAGCCAGCGCAGTTGTTCAAGAATATCGGGCGCTTTAGGATTGCGGAGCAGCTTGCGGCGCACGTCCAGCTCGGTCGCGTGGACAGAAACGTAGAGCGGCGAAAGATGCTGCCGCTCGATCCGCTCCACGTCGCGCGGCGAGAGATTCGTCAGGGTGACATAGTGGCCGTAGAGAAAACTGTAGCGGTAATCGTCATCTTTGATATAGAGCGTGCGTCGCATTCGCGGGGCCATCTGCAACACAAAGCAAAACGTGCAGAGGTTGTTGCAGCGGCGGATGTCAACGTCGAACGTGGGGTGCGTGAACTCTAATCCGAGCGGCTGGTCATACTCGCGGTCGCTGCCGACGACAAACTCACAGCTGCCGCGCCGCATCGTCAGCTCGACGTGCTCCTCGGCCGAGTAAAACTGCGCGTCAATCACGTCCTCGACGGCCAAGCCATTGACGGCCAACAACTCGTCGCCCGGCCTCAAGCCCAGCTCGTCGGCCAGGCTGCCCGGCTCGACGGCGGCCACGATCCCGCCGCGAACGGCCGGGGATGCGATGACGTGCTCTTTGTTGCGACCGTGCGCGCAAGATTCCAGTGACACGTGGCGTTTCACAGTTTTTTAGCCCCACGTAACAGGTGCACAAAGCGCATCCTTGCGTCCTTTGCCTCTTGCGGTAAAAAACCTATGCCGCGTCTTTTGCCGGGAGGTTGCTGCCGCGCGTCAAACGCAAGAGGCGCGTGGTCGCTTCGCGCAAGTCGGCGAACCGTCCGCGCTGCTGAGGCGGCAGCATCGCCGCCAGTTGATACATCGCCTCGCGCGTCATCAGCGAGAGCTCCTCGCGTCCCACACGCGCGCCGGCCGTCTCAAAGTAAAACGGGCGGCCAAACGTCACGTGCACGTCGGTGCGCTTCCATCGCTTCCAGTTCTGGGCAATGCTCGGCGTGCCGACGATGCCGACGGGAATGACCATCGCGCCCGTGCGCGTGGCGACGTAGGCGATGCCGTCGTGCGGCTCTTGCAGCTCGCCCGACTTGCTGCGCGTGCCTTCGGGGGCCATCAAGAGCAGATGCCCGCCGCGCAACGCTTCAATCGCCTGGCGCAGCGCCGCGCGATCCACCTCGCCGCGCCGCACGTTGATCGCGCCCCACAGCCGGATCAATAGATTGACGCCCGGCAACCGGAGATTTTCGATCTTGGACATGGGCACGATGCGGCGTTGGAGGCCCGCAATCAACGTCACCGGGTCGAGAAAGGCGACGTGGTTGATCATCAAGATAGCCGGGCCGGCGGCGGGAACGTTGTCCAGCCCGTCCATCTCCACATGGACCATCAATCTGAACACGGGCCGCAGCACGGCGATGGCGATTTTCTGCCCCAGAGTGTACTGGGGCGCTTGCCTCTCCTCGGTCATACTTGCCTCACAAGAATACCCTACCGGTCTCGTCAAACGCCAAGTGTGCACGGGTGTTTGACGTTTCGCGCTGTGCGGTTATTGCCCGCGCCCACCAATTGCCCGACCACGAACATCACTTCGGCAATGCCGAGACAGGTCGAATCCACAATGATCGCATCAGAGGCGGCGCGCAGCGGCGCTGTGGCGCGCTGGCTATCTATCTGATCGCGGCGGCGCATGGCCGCCAACACTTGCTCGTACACCGCCGGCTCGCCGCGCGCCTGGCGCTCCAACTGGCGGCGATGCGCCCGCTCCTCGACGGTCGCGTCCAGGTAAATCTTGAGGTCGGCCTCCGGCAAGACGACCGTGCCAATATCCCGCCCGACCATGACGATATGCCCGGCCAGGCCGATGCGCCGTTGCTGCGCCGTCATCGCCGCCCGCACGCCCGGATAAGCCGAGACGGGCGAGACGGCCCGATCCACCTCCGGCTCGCGAATGGCCCACGTCACGTCGCGTCCATCGCACAACACCGTGTACTGGCGGCCATCGTCCGTGTCCGGCGTGCGCACGTCAATCTGCGCGCGCTCGGCCAACGCCGTGATGGCCGCTTCGTCGTCAATCTCTATGCCTCGATCCAGCGCCGCCCACGTGACGGCTCGATACATGACGCCGGTATCGAGATAAATGTAACCCAATCGCTCGGCGAGCAGCCCGCCAATCGTGCTCTTGCCCGATGCCGCCGGGCCGTCAATCGCAATGATGGAAGGAATCGTGTGCCGCCCGTCATTCGTCATCGGTTGCCTGTTGCTCCTCCTTCAACTTGTCTAGCGCCCGCGCTTCCTGGCCGTTCAGATAGCGCCATTCGCCCGGCCTCAGGCTGCCCAGTCGGATCGGCCCGACGCGCACGCGAATCAATTGGCGCGCCGGATGTCCCAGCAGCGCGGCGACGTTGCGAATCTGCCGCTTGCGCCCCTCGCGCATCACCACGCGCAGCCACGTCCCTTCGCCCTCTATCCGCATCAGGCTAACCTGCGCGGGCAGCGTTCGACGGCCCTCCAACATTACGCCGCGCCGCCAGTGCGAAAGCGCCGCTTCTTCCGGGCGACCTTCGACGAAAACGTGATACTCTTTTTCGTGCTCAAAGCGAGGATGCGTGAGCCGGTTGACCAGGTCGCCGTCGTTGGTCATCAAGACCAGCCCTTCGCTATCGGCGTCGAGCCGCCCGACGGGAACGAGGTGCGCCTCCAACGGAACGAGGTCGCGCACAGTCTTGCGACCGCGCTCGTCGTCGAGCGTGGTGACGATGCCGCGCGGCTTGTAAAGCGCCACCGTCACCAGGCGCGTTTCCGCGCGGACGCGGCGACCGTCCACCATGATCACGTCGCGCGCCGGGTCGGCCCGCGCGCCTAGCTCGACCGTCACCCCGTTGACGCGCACGCGCCGCTGGCGGATCAGCTCTTCACACGAACGCCGCGAGCCGTACCCGGCTGCGGCGAGAATTTTCTGGATGCGCTCGGTTGCCATTGGACTAGCAGGATTATACCACAGGTGTTTTTGATGCGAGTGCATGTTGCTATTCGCCCTGCGGCGCACTCGCTTGAATGCCGGCCAGCTCTTTGGCCCACTGTTCTTTCTGCTCCAGGTTTGCCAGTCGCGCGAGCATGATTTTCTGCGCTTGCGGGGAGCCGGCGCCGTGCATGGACTCGGTCAGGTAGGCTACCGCGCCCGGCCCCATCGTCAGGTTCTCGATCAAGCGCAACATGCGGCAGCGGTCTTGTGTGCTAAAAGCGTCCACGCTGCGCAAGTATTTCTCGAGTAAAGGTCCCACCTCCGGGTGAGCCAGATCCCTTTCGGAAGGCAAGGTGACCAGCAAGCCTCCGGCAATGTCCTGCGCCAGGCGCGCGATTTCGTAAGGAAAGCGCGTCACGTTGAGCTTGCACACATTGGCCAGCAAAAGGTCAATCAGGTACGTCCCGGAAGCGGTGGGCTTGCCTTCGGCTGAGCAAGCGATGCCGCAGGCGTACAGGGTCTCGTTGAGATGCGTCATCTCTATGATCTTGTCCCGAATGTGGGAGGCTTGTTCGACGCCCTGGAATCTTGCGATCGCCAGGGCCGCTCCGATCAGCACGTCACCCATGCCGGATTTGCAGCCGCCATAGCTCTGCCGATGATAGCCGGCGAACCGCTCGACCAGCAAGCCCGCGTAGCGATACTCCCCACACAGGAACACCCGCTCCCACGGCACGAACACGTCGTCCAAAATGATCACCGCCTCGTGCCCGCCAAACTGGCGATTGCCCACATCCATTTGGCCTTTCTCCAGCTTGCGAGTGTCCGAAGCCTGCCGGCCATAGATAAAGAGCAAGCCTTTCGCATTGGCCGGAACGGCAAAAGCGACCGCATAATCCTGGTCGGCCTCGGAGAGGCTCGACGTCGGCATGACCAGGATTTCGTGAGAGTTGAGTGCGCCGGTTTGGTGGACCTTGGCGCCCCGGACGACAAGGCCATCCGGCTTCCTTTCGACGACGCGCACAAACAAATCCGGATCCGCCTGCTGCGATGGCGCGAGACGACGGTCTCCCTTTGGATCGGTCATGGCGCCGTCTACCACCAGATCCGTTTCCTGGACAACCTTGAGGTACTGGATGAACCTGGAATGATAGTCCGTCCCCAGCGCCTGGTCCATTTCGTAGGTCACCGAGTCTATTGCGTTAAAGGCATCCATGCCGACGCAACGCTGAAAACAGCAACCCGTTTTCTGTCCCAACAGCCGCTGCATCTTGACCTTGTTCACCAGATCGTTCGTGCTCTGGTGGAGATGGGTGAACCGGTTGATCTTTTGGCCGGTCAGACTGGAATTGACGACCATGAGGTCCTGGTATTCCGGCTGTTGGGCCAGCTCGTAGGTCATGGCGCAGGCGTTCAGGGAGGGGCGAACCAGCGGGTGGTCTACCCAGTCTGCGACCTCTTCTCCGAAAATAAAAACGCGCTTGGGCAGGCGCCTCAGGCTTTCGATATATTCGTTTCTCGTCATCCGGGACATGGCATCCTCGCTTTTACCATCTAGCGCACACAGCCGCTACGGCTCCGTCGTCCACCGTCAATGCCGCGCCGGCGATAGGGCGTCGGGGCAGACCTGCGTATCTGCCCCAGGGCGAGACCCCCCAAAGGAAAAACTCGGCCGCGCACGGTGATAGTGGGCGTACGCAAGATTGTATGTCGCGTGGGGAGAAATGTCAAAGGGCGGTTTGTCCTGCA
>CAYHAR010000269.1:0-4983 GCA_964354595.1 uncultured Anaerolineae bacterium
TGGATCGCAACAGCCCCACGCCGAGTGTTTGGTGGCTCGACTGTGGCAACACCGTGCAGAGCGGTCAAGTGTTGCTTGGTTCTGCGCCCACACTTCGAGAACTGACGGGAGCGTTTGTCGTGCCGACGTTCTGCTCCGCGCTTCCCTCGCCCGCGCTTCAGCATCCCGAATTGCTCAAGCCGCTGCCGGAGGAACTGAAGGGCGCGCGCATGTCGTGCGCCGAAATCGCCGCCGCGAACCGTCAGGCGCTCACGGTCAACAAGCAAGTCGCCGCTCACGCGGCGGCGATGCTGTCGCAATTCCTCGCGGGCGAGCTGCGATACTTTGCGCTTTACTTTGACCAAGCCAGCGGCACCGCGCGGTCGAGATACATCACCCCCGACAATGTCCAAGCCATTGTCAGAAAGCCCAACAACGCATGACGTGGGTTGTTGTCTCATCACCGCAACAGGGAGAGGCGCACTCTCCCTGTTGTGCTATCTGAACGAGTGTGAGAATGACACCTATCTACAGCTTCCTGCCGCCATATCACACCGATCCCCAAGAAGTGCTCGACCTCGCGCCGCGCAACATGCTTCAGTGCATCAAGAACCGCGTGTCCTATCCCATGTGGCCGTGGGCTGTTGAGGAGATGAACAATACCGCGTGGCGCAGTTTGCACAGCGGCGCAATCAAGCTGGTGCGCCTGACAACCGAGCGAGACGGCAAGCCCGTCCTCGACGCCAAGTGCATCCTCGGATTCTGGGCCGACGATGGTCGCTTTGTCGTGGAGCACTGGGTCAGGGTGGATCATCTGCCGCTCGGCGCGCAATTGATGTGGTTCGGCGTCGAGATCGCCTACTGGCGCGCACAGGCCAAGTGGTGGACGGACGGCCCCAGGGCGTGGCTGCACGATCCATCGTACGCGCTGTCACCCAAGTCATGTCGGGCGCGGGTCAGGGAGGCGCAGCAACAGACGGAATTGGCGCTCAGGCGAGCCAGGGCCTTTGCTGCCGGCTATGGCCTGAGCCTGGGGCCAGAGATTCTCAATGCCGGCATCGAGTGCGCGTCTGCCGAGATGCAAATGGCGTTGTTGTGAGACATAGCGGAGACTGCATGACAGTGATGACTATCCATGCTGGGCGCGTCGTGCCGCTCGTGGACTCGAACGAACGCGCGCGGCAACTGCAGGTCCTGGACGCCCGCATCCTCCTGGGGCCGCTCCCGACCCGCGACGGCAAGTCCTTTCTGGTTCCTTCGCCGCACTATCACCAGGCTGCGATTGCCGATTGGCACTTGCTCGGCGGACGCTTTGAGCGTCGGGACAACCAGGAATGGTGGCTGATTCCCGTCCGCGCCGGCTGGCTGCGCGTGGACGAGATCTATCGGCGACACTTTGCCATCGAGATCCGCGACGCGGGGATGCGGCTGGCGAGGGCGAATTACACACTTCGCTGCAAGGTCGAAGCGCGACTGCAGGCCAGGCGGCAGATGTATCTCGAACAGGAGCAGGGATGAACAGATACGTTGTGTTTTACGCGGTGAATTGGCCGGACGCGCTGCTCGACCGGAACGGCGCAGAGCACTGGCCTCTGAATTACGACTTTGTGGGCGTGTTCCAGGCCGACAGCCTGGATGGGTTGTGGGATTTGTTGAATCGGGATGACCGGCCCAACGCGCAGATGAGCCGCTCGATGTGCGTGGGAGACATTGCCGTCGTCGCCGAAGCAGATAGCGCGTCGGGTGAAGCGTGCGGCCAGATGTGGATCGTGCGGAGGATCGGCTGGGAAGAGCTGCATCCCGCGAGTGACCAGCCAATACCGCGCGTGATCGGCGTGAACTGGCCTGACCCGCTGTTGCATGTGACAGGCGTGGTCGAAGAGAGGGACAACCGTGGCGGCTTACCAATACCATGTTGTCAATGAATACAACTCGTCAAGCAGTGACACGATATACACTGTTTGTATCCGCGTCGACTTGAGACTCGGTCCGACCGAACGAATCGAAAAGGCTTTGCTAACTTGTGGCTGTCCGGGATGGACGAAACGCTGTGCGGACGGGACGGATGCCAGCCGGACGTGTAAGCACGTCAGGCAGGAAGCGGCTGCGTTGGCGCGCTTCAAGGCGAATGGCGGTTCCCTGCTGGCACCGACCCAACCACTGACCGCGCCTGTGACTGTCCTCACCGAGCCGCCCCCGGTGAAGCGGGGCCGATGGGCCGGATTGCGAATCCAAAAGTGAGGCGCGCAAGATGACGGGTACGATTGTGGAAACACAGGGTGGAAACTGCGTCGTGTGCGGCCACTGGGTCGAGTCATTTGCGTTGGGCGATGCGCTATGCGGCGCGATCGTCCACAGTGAATGCCTGGCCGAGCACGTGAAGGGCTGTGTCGAGTGCCAGGAAATCGGCGAAAGCATGAGGGACACGGCGGCATCGTCTGCGCGCAAGCCCACGTTGCAGGAATTGGCCGTGCTCTGCTACAGCGTGGACACGCTCTTCGAGTGGCTCGCCTACAAAAAGCACGCGGAGCAATTCTACGGACGGGCTACTCGCGTCGTCGTGCACATCAACGAGGATTTTGATTCGGACATTGGCGTCTCATACTCGGTCGCCAGTGTGGATGTCTTTGACGGCGAGACCCTAGTACAACCCAGCCTCGACCTGTTGAACCGGTACGCCGATGATCCCTTCACCGAATCGTCTGACGAAGACGAGATCGCCGAGTTCCTGGACGATTTCGTCGCCGACCTGCCTGTCCCGTTCCAGTTCGGCAACGTCCACGAGCAAGAGACGGTCGAGATTGACCTGACTCGACAGCCTGCTGATGCCCAGTTAGCCACGCGGCTCTGTCTGACCGAAGGCGGTCACGATGTCAGCGCGGCGCCCAATGTGATTTCCACCGAGATACACTTGCTGGTCACTGGCATCGGCGGGCCATTCGATACACCGCAAGCGTTTCGCACGCTGCAAGAGGCGAACGAGGCACTGAGCAACTATGCCGAGGAACTCGATCTGGAGCCGGACGAAGCCGGCGAGCACGATTTCTCCGAGTCCGAGCACAACGCCGCGATTTTCACGCTGAACATGAGGACATTGCAGGTTCAGTGATTGCAAGCCAGGCAGTGACAGGCACAGCCGGCGCGAAGCCGGCTGTGCCTGTTGGCTTCCTTCAGCATCAGGAGCACACATGAAAACATGCAAACAACTTCAGGCTGTCGTCGAGACGCTCTGCGCGAGACATGAGATAGACCTCAAGCAAGTTGGAGCGCACTTGCGATTGGAGAATAATTCTTACGAGCCGCTGGTGATCGAGTGCATCGCAGCGCATCAGGTCAGCATTGCCCACTATTACGTTGAAAACGGAGATGCTGTGGCCGACCCTGATATCGTAGTCTTCACTGGTTACACCGAATGGGTACCCATCAGCATCCAGCAACCAACCGTGTGCCTGATGGGGCGTGCATTGGGCGGCTATCGCGTGGTGGCCGAATTGAGCGACGACGGCGCCAGCATCGCGCGTTTCTATCCCCGCGCTCAATCTGAAATCGCCATTTTTTGTGCGACTTGGGCTCATAACCTCAAGGCTCAAGGCTGGCTCGAACATGCGACCAGAGCCGAGTCGTAGCTTTCCATCATCGTAGGAGCACATTTGATGAGCAAGCATGTCTTGAGAACTGAGACTGTCATGCGTAATGGCCTGACGTTCCATGTATCGCAATACGTGGACATATATCCCGATTTCAGTCTGCTGGGTGAATACAGCGGCCGGCGCGGCGAGCCGTTCGCGATTGACCGGCGGACAGGAAATCTTTGTGGCGACGACGCCGAAACCGTGCTGGCAACGGGATTGCCTCGAGACCTCGACTGGCGCACCTACCAATTCTTTCTGCCGACGGCTTTGGCCGACCACGAGGGCAGTTGGAACCATGTTCCCAAGCGCGTCATCGGTGAGTGTTGGAAGAAGCAATCGGCGGCGATCGCTCGTTACGGAATCCGCTCCGGCAAGAAGACACTCGACCTCGATATCCTCGCCGCTGTGCGCGACTATGAGCGTATGGAAGCCTACAACAAGGGCGACTGGTGCATGACAATCGTCGAGGCGGCCCTGGTCGTGGATGGGAGCCAAGTCGCGCACTCGTGTGTTGGCGGCGTTGAATCGGATACGAGTGAAGAAGCATTTCAGGAGATCGTTGATTCACTCATCACAGATGTGTTGTCCAGTTCGCCCGCCGTTGCCGACCGGCTGGAAGCGCGCGCGATCGCGTGCATCCAGCACGCTCGCACGCTGCATCAGAGAGTCATCGAACGTGGCTGACTCGAAACACAAACGCGCGAGCGCCTACGTGGGCGTCCGGCGCGATTCCCGTCGCGAGGTGTTCAAAGCGACCCGAATGCCCACGCGGAGACAATATGGGCGCAAGTACGCTTACGTCGTCGGCCCTTTCAAGACGCTGAGAGGAGCGCGATACATGGCCGAGTATGGCGGGAACAATCCGCATTGCACCTGCGTGGCGCAGGCCGAATGGCTCGCCAAACACCACGCCGAAGATCATACCCACAGGCGACCCAGGCTATGACAGCCTGCATCCCTGTGTTGAGAACCAGCCCGCGCATTTGGCAGGTGCTCGGCGGCGCATTGTATCGCGCACGCCCACTGTTTGCGATCACGATGCGCGAGTTGTTCCAGAATTCGCGCGACGCCTGTCGAGGGATAGAGCGCCAACTCGATATCGTCCTCACGCTTGAGACCGACGATTTTCGGCAAGGCATCCTTACCTGCCAGGACAATGGCTGTGGCATGAGTGAGGAGACATTGCTCTCCAAGTTTCTCGTGTTGGGCGAGAGCGAGAAAGCGGCTGGTTCGGCAGGCGGCTGGGGCATCGCCAAGGCCACTATAGTTGGCGGCGCGTGCCGGTGGCAGCTCTGGACGAATGAGTTGTTCCTATCGTCAGAGCATCTTGAGGAAGGCCGGCCGATTGACCACGTCGCGCCCATCGTCGGCA